>JAEWMO010000161.1 GCA_023457135.1 Methanobacteriota archaeon
GTGCCGTAGTCCCAGCCCGTGCCCTCGACCTCGTCCGGGAAGCGGGTGTGGGCGAGGCGTTCGCGGAGGTCGTCGAGGACCGGTTCGGGGATATCGATGCGAAACGAGTCGACCGCCATGCGGGGAGTGCTGGAGGGAGGGGTGATAACTCTTTCGCGATTGATAGACCGCTGCACGGCTCGGTCATATCGGAGGGGACAATGGGAAAACAAGAACAGAGATACAGAATATTGGTTCAGAATTGAACCAGAATCCGGAACGCCGCCAACAGGACTCGAACCTGTGACATGCTGGTTAACAGCCAGCCACTCTACCAACTGAGTTATGGCGGCACCGTAGTAAGTGCTCTATAATGTCTCGTCTGCACCGTATTAAAGATTACGGGAGTTCTCCTGCTTGATGACCTGCAGGAGCGCGATCAGGTCGTCGACCTCACCCTCAAGACCCGAAAGAAGGTCGGAGGCGAGCGGGGTCGCCACCGCGCCCGCCGGCGAGGCCCGGATGTAGCCTTCCTGCTCGAGGATCCGCAGCGAGTAGCGGACCCGGTGGTAGGGGAGGTCGAGGACCTCGGAGAGCTTCATGATGCCGATGGGCTGGTGCTCCACGACAGCCCGGATCACCTCAAGATGCCTTGAGACGAGTTCGATCTCGGATTTGAGTTTTGCGAGCATATCATCCGTCCGCATGGATGCCCAGGGAGTCCACGCGCATTATTATGGTTGTTCGTGCAGCCAGACCTTCGTCTGGGCATACTGCTTCCGGAACGAGAACGCAAGGGCCGCACCGACGGCGAGGAGGAGAACGCCGATCGCAAGGCCGGGAACTCCTTCGGGCCCGAACCGGAGGAGGACAAAGACACCCATGGCGAAGCAGAGGACGATGACGTTCAGCATGACCGTCAGCATGGCGAACTTAGCCTTGAAGACCCGTTTGGTTGCCTCATCCATTATTCATACTTGAACGTGGTGGTAAAAGTACTTGTGGTTTCAACGAAAGAGGTGGTAGAATGAACGGACTGGAATCTGCCATCCGGGACGCCGGGGCAGCAGCATACGCGGCATACGGGTCGTCCGCAGACGCCAACGTGCGCTACCTCACCCGGTTCCGCACCACCGATCCCGTGGCCTACGTGGCAAAGCCCGGCGAGCGCGGGATGATCGTCGTCTCCCAGATGGAGCACGAGCGGGCGGTCCGGGAATCGATCGCCGCGGTCGTCACCCGCGCCGACGCCGGCTACCTCGAGTACATCAAGGCAGGGGAGACGCGCTGGCGGGCGACCGCCCACATGATCGCAGACCTCGCCGGCGGCCCCGTCCTTGTCCCCGCAACCTTCCCCCTCGCCCTCGCCCGCGAACTTGAGACGTTCCACCCGGTCATCGTCGACACCCGGGGGGCCGTCGAGGGGATGCGGGCTGTCAAGACCCCCGACGAGCTCGACCGCATCCGCTCGATCCAGCGGACCGCCGAGATGGCGCTCGAGCGGGGGCTCGCCCTCATCCGCGCATCGGCCCCGAAGGGGGGCATCCTCTACCGCGAGGGCGAGCCCCTCACCTCCGAGGTTGTCCGCGGCGAGATGCACGCCGTCCTCCTCGCCCACGGCTGCCGGGGAATCGACACCATCGTCTCCTGCGGCCCCGACACCGCCATGCCGCACAACGAGGGCTTCGGGCCACTCCTCGCGGACGAGCCGATCGTCATCGATATCTTCCCCCAGGACGAGCGGACCGGCTACCACGCCGACATGACCCGGACGGTCGTGAAGGGCGAGCCGACCCCCGAGATCCGGGAGATGTTCGAGGCCGTCCGGGACGCGAAGACCCTCGCCGCATCACAGGTCCGCGCCGGGGCCGTCGGCGCCGACCTCTACCGCGCCGTCGTCGAGTTCTTCCGCGACCGCGGCTACGAGAGCGATACGCGCGGGTTCACCCACAGCCTCGGCCACGGTGTCGGGCTCGAGGTGCACGAAGAGCCGTCGCTCGGCCCGCAGGGCGGGGTGCTCGCCGCCAGAAACGTCGTCACCATCGAGCCCGGGCTCTACTACCCCGGCATCGGCGGCATCCGCCTGGAGGACATGGGCGCGGTGACAGAGGCCGGCTTTGACCGGTTCACCCAATACAGTGAGGAGCTCACGCTATGATCATGGATGATGCAGTCTACGACGCCTACCGCGAAGCAGGGGGGCTGGCACGAAGGGTGCTCCGCCAGGGCGCGGGGCTCGTGAAGGAGGGGACGGCCCTCCTTGAGATGGTCGAGGCGACGGAAGCGATGGTGACGGAGGAGGGGGCGCTCCTTGCCTTCCCGCTCAACGTATCCTTCAACGAGGCCGCGGCCCACGATACCGCCATGCCCGGCGACGAGCGAATCTTTGCCCGCGGGGACCTCATCAAGGTCGACCTCGGCGTGACGGTCGACGGCTACATCGCCGACACCGCGATGACCGTCGACCTCGGCGACCACGGCGCACTCGTCGAGGCCTCCCGCGCAGCGCTCGAGGCGGCGATCGCCCTCGTCCGGCCCGGGGTCGTCGTCGGGGAACTCGGCGCGGCCATCCAGGCGGCGATCGAGGAGCACGGCTACAAGCCCGTCGGGAACCTCACCGGGCACGGCCTCGACCAGTACAACCTCCACGGGAAGCCCACCATCCCGAACGTCGCGATGAGCGGCGGTGCCGTTCTTGAGGAGGGAATGGTCTTTGCCGTCGAACCCTTCGCCACGACGGGGTCGGGCAGGGTCAGCGAGGCGGCGCGCGTGGAGATCTACAAGCAGATCGCGGCACGTCCGGCCCGCCTCCCCTCGGCAAAACGGATCCTCGAGACGGCGCGGCCCCGGCGCGGCCTCCCGTTCTCACGCCGCTGGGTTCCCGGCGACAAGGTCGATATCGGCCTATCCACCCTTGTACGGAACGGAATCCTCCACCCCTTCCCGGTGCTGCACGACGTGCCGGGATCGTTCGTCTCGCAGGCGGAGCACACCCTGATCGTCACGGAAGAGGGGTGCGAGGTCACCACCCGGTGAGCTACGCTTATTGATGGCGCGCACCCATATGTCAGCTCATAATATGACCGGCGACACTGGTACGCGTGACGTCCTCGGCATCATGGAACTCCTGCTCACCGCGGAGATCTTCAACCGGAACGAAGCACTCGGCATCAACGACCTCCATCCGCGCTGCCGGGAGTTCTTCGGCGCCGGAAGCGGCGGGAACACCGAGGTGAAACGTCCCCTGCTCGTGAGCGAGGGGACGATAAAGAAGGTGTTCGGCACCCCGGACGCCGCATGCCAGACGATCCGTGGAAACCCGTTCGTCGGCTACGACGAGTTCGGGCAGCGCCTGAGCCTTCCCTCACTCGACGCGGCGGCGGGATGGTTCCTCAAGAAAGGCGGGGCGGAGAGAGTCCAGGAGAACCCCGTCCTCGCATACTATTATGAAGGGAAGGACGGCGTCGATGTCCGGTATCAGGATGTCAGGGCCAGGAATCCCCGGTTTGAGGACACAAAGGAGTACATGGAGGCGAAGGTCTCCCGGATCATCGCCGAGAGCGAGGAGATGCGGGAGGCCCGCGACCTGATCATCATCAGCGCCCCCGACGAGGTCGAGTTTTCGCTCGATAAACTGGTCTGCACCCCGCGGCAGGAGGAGATCATCAGAAAGATCGGTGTTGCCCTCGAACACCGGGAGTTCCTGAAGCAGCGCGGGATCTACGAGTTCGGCCGGCTCCTCTTCGTCGGCCCGCCCGGCACCGGGAAGACCTCGCTCGCGCTCGCGATGTCCCGGACGCTCCACATGCCGGTGCTCGAGGTCCGCCTCGCGATGGTCACGTCCCAGTACCTCGGCGAGACCTCGAAGAACATCGACCGGATCTTCGATCTTGCAAAGAAACTCGCCCCCTGCATCCTCTTCATCGACGAGTTCGACTTCGTCGCAAAGACCCGGGTGAGCGACGACCACGGCGCGATGAAACGCGCGGTGAATATGCTCTTAAAGAACATCGACCAGATCAGCTTCGTCAAAAACGGCGTCCTCCTGATCGGGGCGACGAACCACCCCCGAATCCTCGACGAGGCGGCCTGGCGGCGCTTTGATGAGGTCGTCGAGTTCCCGCTCCCGGACAGGGAGACGCGGCGGGCAATCCTTGAGAAGATCGCGGCTTCAATCGAGTGCAATTGCGACTTTGCAGACCTTGCCGACAGAACGGATGGGTTCTCAGGCTCCGATCTCCGGATGATGATGAAAGAGGCGGTCATCTCGGCGCTGATGGAAGACCGGCGCCACCTCGACGCGGCGGATATCGAGCAGGGTCTCCTCCGGGTCGAGGAGCGCAATATCATCCGCGGCACCGGGTACTGATAGCATGCAGATAACGCTGCTCGGCACCGGGGACGCCATCGGGACGCCGAAGATCGGGTGCAGCTGCGAGAACTGCCGGGCGATGGCGGCCGCGGGGAGGTCGAGGCTCCGGACCTCCCTCCTCATCGAGAACGAGGGGAAGCACATCCTTATAGAGTCCTCGCCGGACCTCCGGCAGCAGCTCCTCCGGGCCTGCTCGCCCCATATCGATGCGGTCATCTGGTCGCACGGCCACTACGACCACTTCCTCGGGTTCGGGGAGTTCTACCGGGTGCAGAAGGTGCCGCCGGCCTACGCGGCCCCGCCGGTGATGGACTACTGCGCCGGGTTCCTCCACTTCCTCTCCTTTGAGAAGCATCCCGTCCCGGTCCACGAGCCCTTCGACCTCTTCGGGATCACCTTCCGGTTCTTCGAGGTGAACCATCCCCCGGTCTACACCTGCGGCCTCCTCCTCGAGCACGACGGCGTCACCGTCGCCTATACCGCCGACACGCGGGAGGATATCCCGGAAGCGAGCAGAAACCTCCTTCGCGAGGCCGATATCGACCTCCTCTTCGTCGACGCCATCGCGCCGGAAGGCTACTCCATCACCAAGCACATGAACTACGCCGAGGCCGTCCGGTTCGCCCACGACGTCGGGGCAAAGGACTACCGCTGCGTCCACATGAGCCACATGGTCCCGCCGGGAATGCCCCACGCGGGATACGATATGGAGACGTTCTGCTGGTGAGGGGCTCACCCATACTTATATACTCCTCCCGGAACCAAAACTTAGGTGCGTATGGCCATGAAACTCAAACTCCTGGAGTTGACTGACGATAAGGCCCGGATCCTCTTTGAAGGCGAAGGCAACACCTACATCAACGCGCTCGCCGCCGAGCTCTTGAACGACCCCGACGTGGACGTGGCGCAGCACCGGCAGGCGTTCAAGTTCACCGACCCCGAACTGGTCGTCACGACCGTCAACGGCCGGGCACCTCTCCTTGCAATCACCGACGCGGCAAAGAGGCTCTCCGCTATAGCCGGGGAACTCCTCCAGCAGATGAACAACCTCGAGACTGCATAAACGGTCATGAAGAGGAGCGCTGAAGGCTTTGCCCGGATAGCCCGGGAGGTCTTTGCCCCCATCTACCCCATCATCGCCGGGCAGGCGCTCGCGTGGTCCGGGGTGCGGGAGGGGTTCGCGCTCGATATCGGGAGCGGGCCCGGCCTCCTCTCGGTCGCGCTCGCAGAGAAGAGCAGCCTTTCGGTTATTGCTCTCGATACCGACCCGGCGATGGCCCGGATCGCCCGGGAGAACGCCTGCGACCGGGTGATCCCGGTCATCGGCGACGTCCACTGCATGCCGCTTCGCGACGACTCGGTCTCGCTCGCCGTCAGCCGCGGCTCCATCTATTTCTGGGCAGACCGACCGCGGGCATTCCGTGAGATCGAGCGTGTCCTCCGGCCCGGCGGCGTCGCGTTCGTCGGCGGGAGCTTCGGGACCCCGGCGATCCGGGAGGAGATCTTTTCCAAGATGCGGCGGCGGAACCCGGACTGGGACAGCGACGTCGCCCGGCGGAGCGGGAGGGCGACGCCCGATACGCTTCGCGCGGAACTTGCGGCAAGCGGCGTCGCCCACGGCCGCGTCCGAAAAGAAGAAGAGGGGTTGTGGGTGGAGATCCGGAAGGATCCGATCAATCCACGCGCTCGGTGAAGATGATCGTCCCGGCGATCCGGGTGATCTTGATCTTCACCGTCTGGCCCGGTTTTGCGTTTGCGACATACATCGTGTAGCGGTCGATCTTCACCACACCGTCGCCGCGCTTGGAGAGGAACTGCGGGGTGACGTCCATGATCGCGCCCTCGACCGGCTTTGCCCCTGCAGACGCGTCCGCGGTCGCCTTCCTCTTCCGGACCGGCCGGTGGCCGCCGCAGGCATCGCACCGGAGCGTCAGGACCCGCTCGCTCTTGACCAGGCGGGTGTCGGGCTTTCCGCACTCGGAGCAGATGACATAGTCGTCGACGTAGCCCTTGATGATCGTGTTGATCTGCTCCTGCTCGAACTTCCCCGAGAAGACCGCCCGCGTCCCCTCGATCTTGCCGGCGGTGCCGAGCTCGCCGAGGAGATGCTTCATCAGGTGGTCCTGGTCCCGCCGGAGAGTGCCCGCAATCTCGGCGAAGTTCTCAAGAACCGTGGTCTTCCCCTCGATGAAGACGCGGGCCGGAGGGACGGTGAACCGATCCTCGAACTCCGTCGGCTCCGTGATATTGGTATAGGCCTTCTTCAGAAGGTCTTCGTACGATGGGGTCATACCCCAGTATTGGTCGCGCGACGTCAAAAAGTGGTTCCCTCAAACTCCCCGCCCGCGCACACGCTTATGTGGGTGGGCGGCCCAGAGTCGGATCGTATGCTGCCGGCACAGGACCTTGCCATGCTGCGAACGACACTCGGCCGCGACCTGACCGACGTTGAGGCCGCCTGTTTCGAGAACCTCTGGAGCGAACACTGCAGTTACCGGTCCACGAAGCACCTCCTCAGGACGCTGCCGACAGCGGGGGACGAGGTGCTGCTCGGGCCGGGGGACGACGCCGCCATCGTCCGGTTCAGCGAGACCTGCGCCCTCGCCGTCGGGATGGAGAGCCACAACCACCCGAGTTACGTCGACCCCTACGACGGCGCAGCGACCGGGGTCGGCGGGATCGTCCGTGACGTCCTCTCGATGGGCGCCCGCCCCATCGCCCTGATGGACCCGCTCTACTTCGGGCCTCTTGAGAGCGAGAAGAACCGCTACCTCATGGAGCACGTCGTCGCCGGGATCGCCGACTACGGCAACTGCATCGGGGTGCCGGTCGTCCGGGGCGAGCTCACCTTCGACCCCTCCTACTCCGGAAACCCGCTCGTGAACGTCGTCTGTGTGGGCGTCGTCCACCCCGACCGCTACATCACCGCCCGGGTGAAGAGACCCGGCAGCCGCCTGGTCCTCGTCGGCTCCTCGACGGGGCGTGACGGCCTGGGGGGGGCGTCGTTCGCCTCCCGCGACCTCGCGGAGGATGCCGAGGCCGCCGACCGGCCGAGCGTCCAGGTCGGCGACCCCTATACGGAGAAGCTCCTCATCGAGGCGATCCTCGCGATGGCGGGGACCGGGAAGGTCCTCTCCTGCCGCGACCTCGGCGCGGCGGGGCTTGCCGGGGCCTCAAGCGAGATGGCGAGCACGTTCGGCGCCGTCATCCACGCCGACCGGGTCCACCTCCGCGAGCCCGGGATGGTGCCGCGGGAGATCATGCTCGCCGAGTCCCAGGAGCGGATGCTCATCGAGGTCGCGCCCGAAGACGTCGGCCTGATGGGGGCGATCGCGGAGAAGTTCGACCTCGCCTGGAGCGATATCGGCGAGGTGATCCGTGAACCCCGTTACATTGTGCAGTTCCACGGAGAGACCGTCGCCGACCTCCCGATCGATCTGCTCGTCGGCGGGGCGCCGCTCTGCGCCCCCGAGACGAGGCCCTATTCGGCGGAGACCCCGTTCTCCCGCCCGGCGGCGCCGGTAAAGGACCTTGCCCTCGCGGTCCTCGCGCACCCTGATGTGGCCCGCAAGGACTGGGTCTACGAGCAGTACGACAAGGAAGTGCAACTCCGGACGGTCTCGTTCCAGCACGACGTCGCGGTCCTCCGCCTGGAGGGGAAAGCCCTCGTCCTCTCCTGCGGGTGCAACCCCCGGCACATATACCTCAGACCCTGCGAGGGGACGGCGAACGCCGTCGTCGAGAACGCGAGCAACCTCGCCTGCCTCGGTGCCGACCCGCTCTGCATCGTCGACTGCCTCAACTTCGCGAGCCCCGAACACCCGGAGGTCGCCTGGCAGCTCGAAGAGGCCGTCCGGGGTCTCGGTGATGCGGCGCGGAGGATGGATATCCCGATCGTCGGGGGCAACGTCTCGCTCTACAACGAGAGCGACGAGTTCGGGACGGCGATCAAGCCCACGCCGTCGCTCGGGATGCTCGGGCGCGGGGAGGTCCGGGGGTGGACGGCGCCTGGCGAAGGCGACCTCCTCGCCCTGGTCGGGCGGACCGTGCCCGACTTCGGGGGGTCTGTCCTCGACGCCGTGACGGGGTGCGGCGGGTCCGCTCCCGGAACGGCAGACCCGGCAATCGTCGCCGTCGTCCGCAGCCTCGTCAGGGGCAGGCGCGTCACGGCCGCCACCGACCTCGCGCGCGGCGGCCTCATTGCGGCGCTCGCGAAGTTTGCGCCGCGGGCAGA
This sequence comes from Methanobacteriota archaeon, assembly GCA_023457135.1. Classification (GTDB taxonomy): domain Archaea; phylum Halobacteriota; class Methanomicrobia; order Methanomicrobiales; family Methanoculleaceae; genus Methanoculleus. The sequence goes on from JAEWMO010000161.1 coordinate 8,586, forward strand.
TGTCACGCTCGCCGGCGACCCTCTCGAGGAACTCTTCTCGGAGACCTGCGGCCGGTTTCTTGTCGCGGTGAGAGACGAGACCGCCCTTGCCGGGGTGGAGCACCGGATCATCGGCACGGTCGGAGGCGACGCGCTCGTTCTCCGGCTGAGGGACGGGACCGTCGCGATCGCGCCGGAGGAGATGGAGACGGCGCTCTCTGCAACGACCCGGTTGATGCGTTACTGAACAGTCTTCGCTTTTTGGGGCTGCCGGACGAGATCGGCCAGGGCGTCCACCGCCGCCCCCTGCCGCACGTCCCGCACCGTGAATCCGACCGCGCCCCGGATGTCGGCCCCCCGCCCGGCAAGCATCGCCTTCATCCTCTCGAGAGTGTTCCCCGGCATCCCGCCCGACGTGCAGAAGACGACCGCGGCCTTCCCCTCGATGCCCGTAAGGGCCTCAATCGCCGCGTTCACCGCAGGCGTCGGGCTTCTCGCCCAGACGGGGGTCCCGACGACGACGGTGTCGTAGCCGGAGACGTCGATCGTGGCGGGCTCGATAACCGCACGCTCCTCCCGCATCGCACGGGGAGCGCCTTTGAGATACATCCCCACCTTCGAGTAACCCGCAAGATCCCGTACCGCGACGAGATCGGCGCCGACCACCGCGGCGAGCCGTTCGGCGACGGCCCGGGTGTTGCCGGTCTCTGAATGATAGATGACGCAGACAGCCATACCGGAGGGTACGGCAGATTGATATAAACGGGTGTCGGCCGGAAAAAGGGGTGTTATTTCTTGAACTGCGGCATGAACGAACGGAGTTCCTTCCCGACCTCTTCGATCAGGTGCTCCTCGTCCGCTCTCGTCAGCGCATTGAAGACCGGGCGGTTCACCATGTTCTCAAGCATCCACTCCCGCGCAAACCTGCCGTCCTGGATCTCCTCGAGGATCTCCTGCATCGCAACGTAGGTCTCCGGCCCGATGACGCGCGGTCCCCGCGTCAGGTCGCCGTACTGGGCGGTGTTGCTGATCGAGTCGCGCATCTTCGTGAACCCGCCCTCGTAGATCAGGTCGACGATGAGCTTCGTCTCGTGCAGGACCTCGAGGTAGGCCATCTCGGGCGCATACCCCGCGTCCACCAGGGTCTCGAACCCGGCCTTGATGAGCGAGGTTATCCCGCCGCAAAGGACCGCCTGCTCGCCGAAGAGGTCGGTCTCGGTCTCCTCCGCAAACGTCGTCTCGAGCACCACCGCGCGGGTCGCGCCGATCCCGCGGGCGTAGGCGAGCGCGATCGCGTGCGCCTCGCCCGTGGCATCCTGGTGGACGGCGATGAGGGCCGGGACGCCCTTCCCCTCCTCGTAGGTCCGCCGGACCATGTGGCCGGGACCCTTCGGGGCGACCATGATCACGTCGACGGTGGGCGGGGGGACGATCTGGCCGTAGTGGATGTTGAATCCGTGAGAGAACATCAGACAGGCGTTCTCCTTGAGGTTGGGGCCGATCTCGGTGCGATAGATAGCAGCCTGGTTCTCGTCGGGGAGGAGAATCTGAACGATATCGGCACGCCGGACTGCTTCCGCCACGGGATACACTTCAAAACCGTCTTCGGATGCTCTCTGCCAGCTGCTGCCGGGCCGCAGGCCGATGACGACCTGGCAGCCCGAATCACGCAGGTTCAGCGCCTGCCCGCGGCCCTGGGAGCCATAGCCGATGACGGCGATGGTCCGGCCCTCCAGAATGCGAGGGTCCACATCGGACTCATAAAATTTCTGCACCATAGGTTCTCACACCCGATTGGGCCGCAAACCAGATAAACATTATATCGGAGAACTCTCTGGTGCAGTGAGGGTTATTTTAAGGTTGATGAGGAGAAACCTTACTCCCATACACGATTGAGGATTTGCGATGGAACTGCCAGATGTCCAGTCCAGCCTGCCGGAGGTCCGTATCAACCTGACCAGGGTGGGTGTGAAGAACGTCCAGAAACTCGTTGAAGTCGCCCGGCCCGGCAAGCGGCCGGTTATTTTCATCTCCAACTTCGACGTCTTCGTCGACCTGCCGGGAAGCCTCAAGGGTGCCAACCTCTCCCGGAACTTCGAGGTGATTGATGACGTGCTGCAGCAGGCCATCGATGGAGAAGTCACGGAGATCGAGGAACTCTGCAGCGCGGTGGCGAGGAAACTCCTCGACCGGCACGAGTACGCCGAGCGGACCGAGGTCCGGATGCGGAGCAAGTTCATGGTCCGGCGGGAGACGCCGGTCAGCGAGACGAGCTGCCACGAGGTCGTGAACGTCCACGCGAGGGCGGTGGCCCAGAGGAACGACGGGAGCCCGATCATCAGGAAGAGCATCGGTGCCGAAGTGACCGGGATGACCGCCTGCCCCTGCGCCCAGAACATCATGAAGGACCATGCCCTGCATGTCCTCGAGAACCTCGGCGTGGAAGAGGACAAGATCAACGCGTTCTTCGACGAGGTCCCGATGGCCACCCACAACCAGCGCGGCCGGGGTTTCCTCTGTATCGAGATCGACGACGACCAGCACATCAGTCTCGAGAAGATCATCAAGATCCTCAAAGACTCGATGAGTGCGCGGATCTACGAGCTCCTCAAGCGCGGCGACGAGAGTTACGTGGTGATGGAAGCCCACAAGAACCCGCGGTTCGTTGAAGACTGTGTCCGCGAGATGGCACGCAAGGTGATCGCGCAGTTCAGGGATCTCCCCGGGGACTCCGTGGTTACCATAAAGCAGACGAACGAGGAGAGCATTCACCAGCATAACGCCTACGCGGAGCGGAAGGCGACAATAGCCGAGCTGGTCGGCGAGATGGATGAAGGAACGTTATAAAGGCAATAATATTTCCATATTTTTATAGATAGTAAACATATTTTAGCAACCTGTGTTACTTATTTCACATATAGTAACATCAGGAAATGTTCTGAATCGAAAGATATAAACTCTGTTTTCGTCATATTCCTCTTTGACGTACTCGCGTACGTTTTCAGTACAAAATTGTGTGGTAACACCAGTACAGTGTTCAGAACACCAAAATATCGGAATGAGGCGATATAGTTGTCGAAAGTTGTAGAGATTTCCCCAACAACGAGACATGAAGGCCACTCAAAGCTCGTTCTGAAGGTCAACGATGAAGGCATCGTCGAGCGTGGAGACTGGCTCAGCATCACCCCGGTGAGGGGTGTCGAGAAGCTCGCCATCGGCAAGACGATGGATCAGGTCCCGAAGATCGCATCGCGCGTCTGCGGTATCTGCCCCATTGCACACACCCTGGCGGCTACTGAGGCGATGGAAGCATCCATCGGCTGTGAGATCCCGGAGGACGCAAAACTCCTGCGTTACATCCTGCAGTGTGCCAACAGGATGCACAGCCATGCTATCCACAATATCCTGTCCCTCCCGGACATGTACATCCCCGGGACCGACGTGAAGATTAACCCCTTCACCAAGGAAGAACCGGTCAGGAGCGTCGCTCTCCGGATCCAGCGGCTCCGTGAGATCGGACAGACCATCGGCGAGATCGTCGGCGGAGAGGCAATCCACCCGAGCAACCCCCGCGTCGGCGGTATGTACAAGAACATCACCCCGCGTGCCAAGGCGAAGATCTACGATCTCGCAAAGGAAGCCCGTGTCCTCTCGCAGCAGCAGATGGAGTTCATGATCGCGGTCTTCCGGAACTACCAGAACCGTGACTGGGCCGAAGTCGGCGGCGTCGAAGTCCCGATCCCGAAGAACCTCGGCTATCACAACCAGGGTTACATGGCCACCGCGCCCGTCTACGGCAGCTCAAGCCTTGACGAGACCCCGACGTGGTTCCCCGAGCGGTTCACCGAAGTCCGTCCCTGGGACTGGTACATGGGTGAGGTGGAGATCAGCGAGGCCGACCCGAACTACCCGATCGGCGGCACCACCCCCGTAGGCAAGAAGGCCTGGCCCCAGATGGAGGCCTGCACCGGCGTCCCGCTCTACGACGGCCAGCCCGTCGAGGTCGGACCCCGTGCACGTATGTCCATGCTCAAGAACTACGACGAGAAGGGCACGATCGGCCTGCAGATCGCACGCCAGATGGAGTTCCCCGAGACCGCCTACGGCATCATCGATGCCCTCGACGCGCTCGACACCTCCGGATCGGTGCTCGCGGACAATATCCCGCAGGGCGACGGATCCCTCGGATGGGCCGCAAACGAAGCCCCCCGCGGAACCGACGTCCACCTTGCCCGTGTCCAGGATGGCCGGGTGCGGTACTTCTCGATGCTCGTCCCGACCACCTGGAACTTCCCCACCTGCAGCCGTGCGCTTGAGGGTGCACCCTGGCGGCTCGCGGAAGTCGTCATGCGCGGATATGACCCCTGTGTCTCCTGTGCGACGCACATGCTGGTGATCGACGAAGACAAGAGGTTAGTGGCCCAGAAACTCATTCAGTGAGCGTACACGCATGCTATTCCGTGAGATCGTGATCGCAGGATGCGGCAACCCCCTCTTCGGAGATGACGGGTTCGGCCCTGCAGTCGTCGAGGAACTCCAGAAGTTACAACTGCCCGACAACGTCAAGGTGATCGACGCCGGCCTCGGCGCCCCTCACTTCCTCTTTACGCTGATGGAAGATGCAGAGGTGCCGGTCAGGAAACTCATCATCATCGATATCGCCGATTTCGGCGCAAATCCCGGTGATGTGACGAAACTCCGGCCCGAGGACCTGCCGCCGGGCACCTACCGGGACGCCCACTCGTGGGACCTTTCCGAGCCATTGCAGCGATTAAAGGATGTCATCGATATCACGATCATCGGGTGCCAGCCGAAGCGTGCCGCTAGCGATGAGTTTGAACTAGGGCTCACTGAGGAGGTTGAAAGGGCCATTCCCAAAACAGTGCGTATCGTACTGGAAGAAATTGGGGTAGAATATGGGGCTGCTATCAACCATCAAGGAACGCATCTTTGGGCGACGCCCGGCGAAACCGCCGGAGAATCCGGAAGCAAAACCGGAGAGCAAACCTGAGGTGAAACCAGCGGCGAGCCAGCCGCAGACAAAGCCTGAGGTGAAGGCCGAGGCAAAACCTGCTGCAGCAGAGCCGCAGGAGAAGCCTGAGGCAAAGCCCGAGGTAAAGACTGCGAGAAGTAAACCGCACCGAAAACCTGAGGTGAAACCGGAGGCAAAGCCTGCTGCAACAGAGCCGCAGGAGAAGCCCGCGGTGAAGCCCTCTGATGTAATTGTAGAAGAAAAGGTGGAAGTTGTAAAGGAGGAAAAGCCTGTGGCAGATAAGATTTCGATAGGTGAATTACACCTGAGCGGATGTACGGGATGCCTCGTGACGATTGCAGACAACTACGAGGGTCTCTTCAAGCTGCTCGATGATTACGCCGACCTGGTCTATGCACTGACCCTGGTCGACACCCGCCACGTCCCCGAGATGGACGTGTGCCTGGTCGAGGGTTCCTGCTGTCTCAACGACGAACTCTCGGTAGAGGAACTGAAAGAGGCAAGGGCCAAGTCGAAGGTGCTCGTCGCCTACGGCGCCTGCGCGGCCTACGGGAACATCACCCGGTTCTGCCGGGGCGGCCAGTGGAACCAGCCCGGCCAGGAGGCATTCGTGCCGATCAGCGAGGTCGTCGATGTTGACCTCTATATCCCGTCCTGTCCCCCGTGCCCGCAGCAGGTCAGGAACGTCGCCGTCATGGCCTACCTGCTCCTGAAGGGCAACGACGAGCAGAAGCAGCTCGCGACCGCCTACCTGACCCCGCTGATGCAGCTCGCACAGCGCGGCAACGAGGCCTGCGGCTGCGACCTGATGTACGACGTCATCAACCAGAGCCTCTGCATGGGATGCGGAACCTGCGCCGGCACCTGCCCGGTCCGTGCCATCACCATGGAGTACGGCAAGCCGAACGTCAACCGCGACCAGTGCATCAAGTGCGGTGCCTGCTACTCGCAGTGCCCGCGCAGCTGGTTCAACTTCGACGTCATGAACAACTATGAGGGCATCATGGATGCCATCAAGGGAGCCATGCAGTGAGGTGAGAAGAATGGACGTACTCGGTAACTACAAGTCCGTAATCTCGGCACGCTCGACCGACAAGGACATCCTGAAGAAGTCTCAGGACGGCGGTATCATCACGACGCTCTTCGCGTACGCGCTTGAAGAGGGTATCATCGACGGTGCCATCGTCGCAGGTCCGGGCGACGAGCCCTGGAAGCCCGAGCCCATGGTCGCGACCTCGAAGGCAGAGCTCCTGGCCGCTGCCGGAACGCGCTACACCATCAGCCCGAACCTCTACCTGATCAAGGAAGCGACCCGCAGCTACGGTCTCGACCGCGTCGGTATCGTCGGTGTGCCCTGCCAGATCCAGGCTGTCCGGAAGGCTCAGCTCTACCCGATCGGCATGCGCGACGTCGACGACAAGATCGCCCTCGCGCTCGGCATCTACTGCATGGAGAACCTCTCCTACCAGGCACTCGAGGCGATCGTCGAAGACCACTGCAACCAGAAGATGGAGTCCGTCAAGAAGATGGACATCGGCAAGGGCAAGTTCACGGTCTACACCGAGCGCGGTGCAGTCAGCCAGATGCCCCTGAAGCTGATCCACAAGTACGTGCAGCCCGGCTGCAACGTCTGCCTGGACTACGTCGCGAACCTCGCCGATATCTCGAGCGGATCCGTCGGCAGCCCCGACGGCTGGAGCACGGTCTTTGTGCGGAGCATGAAGGGTAACGCAGTCTGGGACGGCGCGATCGCCGCCGGCTGCTTCGAGACGAAGCCGATGGACCAGGTCAAGCCCGGCCTCGACCTCGTCAAGAAGCTCGCGACCGAGAAGATCACGAAGAACCAGAAGACTGTGGATGCTCGTAAGACCATCGGTCTCAAGGCGGACGGAACCCCCAAGGGTCTCCGGAACCCCTACGAGTCCCCCTGAAACTCTCTTTTTTGATCGATCCCGACGACGCCTGCCCGCGAGGCGGCTACCATACTTCAGGCCATCAGTGCGTTGATCTCCGCCTGCCGTCGTCCACGAGCGCAGGTTCGGGTGCGCCCCGGCCCTTCGCGAGAGACTGTGTCATACTCTAGAGTCGCACCTACGGTGCTCCAACTCCATAACGGATGCGGAATTTCAGCAGAGGGGACGGAGAGTCATCCAGCAGGATCCCCAGGCCCGCGGGTTCACGGGCGAGGACTTCGGAAAACCGGGAAAAACATAAAATCGAGGGTGGGGGCCGCCCCCCGTCGCAGGACACGGTTATACACGTACGGGGGATGGCAGCGGCTCTCTGCCGTCGTATTACTTACGGGTGAAGCGTTAAGCCGGGTGTGTTCGTATTCAGTCCCTGAACAGTACCTGGTAGGTTGCCGACTCTGCGCCGAAGAAGTTCCTGCAAAACTCTGCTGCCTTCGAAGGCTCGTATTCTTTGCAGCTGAAGATGTCGAGGTAGGCTGCGTTGGTCTCGTTCGCGAAGTGGCCGGAGATCAGCGACGTCTCGATGAGCTGGGTCATAGAGTATCCTGCAACTTTCTCGCAGGGGCCGAAGTGGATGATCTGCGGTTCGCCGAACCTGTGCATGTCGATGAGGTCACAGAGTTCGATGATGAACTGGCGGATCTTCTCCGGGTTCCTGATCGTCTCCGGGTTGCATCCCTTCAGGTCCACGCTTGCGTACAGGCCCCAGGAACCGCGTTGTCTGAACTGTGCAACGATCTCTGCGTCGCTTACTGTCTCTGCCATAACATTGCTTGCCACAGCATTGTTTGCCATTACTTTGCTTGCCATGATTCTCACCTTCGAGAGGATCTACTGATCTCTTGATCTCTGTAGTTTTCGATAGTTCAGATTTTAAACTTATCCATTATACTAATGGAGAATAACCGTTATTTCGCGGTTACCTCAGAGCAATCGCTGCCTATCGGAAATTCTATGGCGTATTCTTGACTGATTTTGAAATTGGTGACTTTGCGTGGTTTATTTGGTTTTTGGTAAGAAAAATACTACCACATTTTCACACCAAATGTGAATATTTTCCGCCGTCACCATTTTCCCGCAGACCCCCCACCGGGGGTTCAGGGCCGATCGGGGCTTTAGAAAATAATCCTTTTTCAGGTAAGGTTTCCAGGTTTCTTTTCGGTAGCGAAAAACCATTAAGTCGGGGTTTGAAAAATTTCAATCCCGCACAGGGCAATACCCCGACCGAAAAGCAGACGGCCGGTGACTACGGAGCCGTCCTGCCGGGCCCGGAGGCAGAGCGCATCCCCCCTCATACCGCGCACCCCGGGTCCCCCGTCCGGCGCCTCTCCGGGGTGATCCCGGGGGCACCCGCCGCACCCCCGGGAGACCTCACCGCGGGTGCCTCGCGCCCGCCGCAATCTCGGCAAGCGTCCGCCCGGAGACGACCGACCGGGGCTCGTCCGCGACCGGGTCCCGTCCGGGGTCCGCCTCCGCATCGTCCTTCTTCACGAGCAGCCAGGCCTCGCCCTTCCCGGTCCGGAAGCGGGTGAGGGCATACCCGCCCCTGACCTTCTCACCCTCGAGCCAGACGGAGATATGGCCCCTTCTTGCACCCTCAGCGACCCCGACCTCCTGCCCGTCCTTCTGCGTGAGGTTCCGGTAGGTCCCCCGGTCCCAGATGAGGACCGGCCCCGCGCCGTAACTCCCCTCCGGGATGACGCCCTCGAACTCAGCGTAGCCGAGGGGGTGGTCCTCCGTAGGGACGGCGAGGCGCTTCTCCTTCGGGTTCGTCGACGGACCCTTCGGGACGGCCCAGGACTTCAGGATGCCGTCGGCCTCCAGGCGGAAGTCGTAGTGGAGCGTGGTCGCTTCGTGCTTCTGGACGACGAAGATGGGAAGGCCGGAAGCCGTGCCGTGCTCTCCCGGCGGCTCCGGCGTCCGGGCAAAGTCGCGCTTCTCCCGGTAATCGTCAAGCGTATCCGGTCCTGCCATAGAGAGATACTCAGGCAGGATCGCGGATAAGGGTTCGCCCGGCCCTAGAGGTCCCGGCCGGAGGCGGGAACGATCCGGACGTTCATCTTCTCCGAGCCGATGATCAGGATCCCCTCCCCCGGCTGGAAGTTGAGGAGGTCCTTCTCGCTCACCTCGAAGAACTTGGCGTTCTCCTGAGCCTGCTTCTTGTTCTCGGAGCGCATGCAGAACTTCACGGCGATGTTCGCCAGGATCTCCTCATTGAAGTGGGCGATGAGCTGGGACGCGAGGATGAGCGAGACCCCGAACTTCCGCATCTCGGTGGCGTATTTGTTCAAGACCGCCTTGATCGACGTCTTCGAGCCGCTCTTCTGGCTCACCAGGAGTTTTGCCTCGTCGACGATGACAAAGAGCCGGAACTTCTCCCGCTCGTCCTCCGCCCCCCGCGGGATCTCGCCCGTCGCCTGGAGGGTATAGTAGATCCGCCGGAGGAAGAGGTCCGCAAAGAGGTAACGCAGGTTCTCCGGGAGAGCATTCAGGTTGATATGCGTGATCCCGCCCGAGAGGAGCGTGGGGATCGAGATCTTCTCCTCGCCCGAGAAGAGTTTGTAGTCGAAGATATCCTCGAGATACGCCGGGATCGCCTCGTCCTCGCACTCCATGATCTCGCTCTCGATGTCGTCGAAGTCGAGCACCCGCTTCCAGGTATCGGTGTTTCCCGTGATCCCCGATGTCCGGTAGCAGTCCTTGATGATGTTCTTGATCTTCCTCCTCTGCTGGATGCCGAGGGTCGGGAAGTTGATCGATATGGCGTCGACGAAGTCCGAGGTGGCCCGGAGCGGGGTGATCTCGTCGATATCCGGGTCGAGTTCCAGCGGGTTGAAGTAGTACTGTCCGCCCTCGCGGATCTTGTAGGACCGGAGAACCCCGGTGCTCGCGGCCATGTCCCCGTGGAAGTCGATCAGGATGACCGGCATCGATTGGGCGGCAAGTTCTCCCGCGATGCAGCGGATCGTCTCGGTCTTGCCGGCCCCCGAACCGCCGAGGATGATCATGTGGCCGTTGTTCAGCCTTCCGGGCGACCAGTTGATCCGCCGCCCGTCCGGGGCGTTGCCGAGGAAGATGTCGAGCGCGCCGGGACGGGCAGGGTCCGGTTCCGGAGCGGAGACGGGAACGGGGGCAGGGACAGGGACAGGCCGGGGTGCCGGGGTCCGCCGGGGCGGGGGCGGCGGCGGGAGCGGCTCCTCCTCTTCCTCCACGATCTCATCCTCGGTCTCTTCCTCCGGATCGGAGAAGACGGCATCCTCCCACCCGCTCTCCTCCTCCTCGACAGGGGGCAGGGGGCAGGGGGCGGCAGGGAGTTCAACCGGGACGAAGGGGGCCTCAGCGGCGGGGGGGAGAGGCTCCTGGACGGGAGCCGGCCGGTCGATGACGATCTTCTCGGCGACGTCGACCATCAGCGCCCGCCCAAGGTCGCGGAGGCGGGCCTCGTAGCGGTCCCGGTCCCGGACGATGAACCGGGCGAGGTCGACGCCGTCGTCCTCGCGCACCTCCTCAAGGATGTAGATGGCGTCGCGGAGTTCGGCAAGCACCCGCGCGAGCTCGCGACGGTGGGCCGGCGAGGCCCGGATGCGGTCGTAGTCCTCGCCGCAGGCAAGGTAGCGCAGGACGGTGAAGGTCGAGTGGAACGAGTCGAGGAGCATGTCGTAGTGCTCCCTGACCGCGGGATCGATCGCCTCGAGCATCACCTTGAGGATATAGGCGAACTCCGGCGGGAAGGTATAGACGACGCCGTCGGCCCTCGCGGCGTCGAGGTCGTAGGCGTAGGCGAGGACCGCGCATCCGGCGTCCCGGAGCCTGGCAGCGAACCGCTCGCACTCCTCGAAGAGGCCGGGGCTGTTGTTGAGCAGGAACCCGAGAAACGTCTCCTCGGTGCGGGGGAGCGTGGAGGGGAAGGTCTTGTTGATATACGACCCCTTCACGGTTCCCGCGAGGAGGACCGGGACGACCCCGTGGATCTCGCGGGCGAGGTCCCGGATGTCCAGCGCCCGGATCCGTGCCTCCACGAGCGGCCGTGCGATCGCTTCGCCGGCGGAGGTGGTCCGTATCACCGTCGTGCCGTTCCGGGAGGAGGACTCGATGAGACCTACCTCGCCGAGCGCAAAGAGCGGTCCCGAGGTGTAGGCGTAGCAGCTCTGCTCGGCCACCCCGACCCCCTCGCCCCGGGACGACGCGCTGTTCAGGGCGACGTGGATGTAGAGGAGCGTCTCGATGATATCGCGGACCTCCTGCGGCCGGAAATCCTGCAGGTATTCGATGACGGCGGGGGGGAATGACCCGGAGAGAGCCGGGACCCCGGTATCCGTATAGCCCATCGCTTTGAGTACTTCGGTAAGGTCTGTCGACACGGGTTCACCAGCGGATACGTTCTCGTGGGGCCGGGAACTCCCGGATACTCGAGAAAGCCGCTCCGGGCAGGTACCGGCATGATACCGCTTC
>JAEWMO010000162.1 GCA_023457135.1 Methanobacteriota archaeon
GTGTCGTCCCTCACCGCGGCACGGTTCCCCGCCCGACGGACGGGGGAATGCAGGAGGGAAAGAAGAGGTGACCACCGCGCAGGTGCTTGAGCCCGGGCAGAAGACGGCCGATTTCCGGGCGGCCGAGACCGAACAGAGGATGACCGACGACGAGCGGTTCTCGATGATCATCAGCATCATGGGCGCCACCGGCGGCATCATTAACGTCCGTGATGAGCGCATCCCGGAGGACGTGGCCATGAGCGCCGGTTACACGCCCGGCGTGCCGCGGCTCGGCGTCCCGGCATTGCGATCGAGCGATGCCAGCATGGGCATCACCAACCCCGGGTACCGCCCCGACGATACGGGCGCAACCGCGCTGCCGGCTTCCATCGTCGTCGGGTCGAGTTTCAACCCGGACCTCGCCCGCGACGGCGGCGTGCTGCTCGGCCGCGAGGCCCGGATCCGGGGGTTCAACATCATGCTGGCCGGCGGGATCAACCTCGCCCGCGACCCGCGCAACGGCCGCAACTTCGAGTACTACTCCGAGGACCCGCTCCTCACCGCCGTCCTCGGCGCCGGGGCGGTAAGCGGCATCCAGAGCCAGGGTGTCATCTCGACGCTCAAGCACTACTCGCTCAACTGCAACGAGACCAACCGGCACTGGCTGGACGCGATCATCGATCCCTCGGCGCACCGCGAGTCAGACCTGCTCGCGTTCCAGATCGCGATCGAGCGTTCGGAGCCCGGCGCGATCATGAGCGGCTACAACAAGATCAGCGGCGAATATGCCGGCGGGAACCACCATCTCTTGAGCGAGGTGCTCAAGGGCGCCTGGGGGTATAAGGGCTGGGTGATGTCCGACTGGGGCGCGACGCCCTCGTGGGAGTTCGCTCTCGCCGGGCTCGACCAGGAGTCCGGCGTGCAGGCAGACGCAGTCTTCTGGAAGGCGGAGCCCTTCACGGACCCGCTCCGGAAGGCCTACGCCGAAGGCAGGTTCCCAGGGGAACGCCTCTCCGATATGGTGCGCCGCATCCTGCGCTCGCTCTACGCGGTCGGGGCCGACTCGTGGGGGCCGGCGCCCGAGGTCGACATGGAGGCGCACAACGAGATCGCCCTAAAAACCGCCCGGCAGGGTATCGTGCTGTTGAAGAACGACGGCATTCTGCCGCTCGCGACCGAAAGACCACTCAAGATCGCAGTGATCGGCGGCTACGCGCAGCTCGGCGTCCCGAGCGGCACCGGATCGGGTGCGGTGCTCCCGGTGGGCGGGTATGCGGGTATCGTCAAGATCGGCGGCCCGGGGCCCCTGGGGCGCGCACGGAATCTCTACCTTCTCCCGTCGTCGCCTCTTGAGGAACTGAAGAGACTCCTGCCCTCGGCGGAGATCGAGTTCGACCCCGGACAGACGCCGGCGGAGGCGGTCCTGCTCGCACGACGCTCGGACGTCGTCATCGTCTTCGGGATCCGCGTCGAGGGCGAAGGCTTCGACATCGCCGATCTCTCGCTGCCCTGGGGCCAGGACGCCGTCATCGAGGCCGTGGCGTCCGCCAATCCGAACACCGTCGTGGTGCTGGAGACCGGCAACCCGGTCGCGATGCCGTGGCTGGATACGGTGAAGGCAGTCGTCCAGGCGTGGTATCCGGGGCAGGCCGGCGGGCAGGCGATCGCCGAGGTGCTCACCGGGACGGTGAACCCCTCCGGCCGTCTGCCGATCACCTTCCCGGCCGACCTCGCCCGGACCCCGAGGCCGGACCTCCCCGGCCTCGGCACGCCGTGGGGTACGCCGACCACCATCCGTTACGATGAAGGCGCGGAGGTCGGCTACCGCTGGTTCGCAAAGACGGGTACTACGCCGCTCTTCCCCTTCGGCCACGGGTTGAGTTACACGACTTTTGCCTACAGCGATCTTGCGGTCGGCGGCGGCGAGACGATCACGGCGAGGTTCACCGTGACAAACACCGGCGAACGCGAGGGTGCGGACGTGCCGCAGGTGTATCTGACGGAGGCGGCGGGCGAGAGGCGGATGCGGCTTCTCGGATTCCAGCGCGTTCTGCTCGGGCCGGGTGAGAGCCGGCAGGTGACGATCGAGGCCGACCCCCGCCTGCTTGCACGGTTCGACGGCGAAACCGGCGGGTGGCGCATTGTAGAAGGAACCCACCGGGTGGCGGTCGGGAGATCCGCCACGGATCCGGTATTGACAGGCGATACCCGGTTATCCGGGAGGCTGTTCGGGAGTTGAGGGGGCGGATAGCGTCGACATGCCGCAGAGTCCATCGACGCCGTGACCGCCACCCACCACTGGGGGCCGGGATACCCACCGGCGGCCCTACTTCTGCAGCCTCTCCAGGAGCTCGTCGAGCCGTGAGTAGGAGTCTTTCATGCCCTCCTCCATGCCGGACTGCATCATCCCGTCGCGGTCCTCCACCGAGAGGAAGACCGACCGGCCGGTGAACCGTGTCCGGTTGCCGGGCAGCTCCTCGAACTTCCCCTCCTCGAGGATGACATGACCGGGTTCGGAGAGCCCCTCGAACTCGAAGGTCTGGATGATCCGCTCGGGCGGTGTCACATCGTGGTTCACCCCGTGGAACCCGTACTCGTTGCCGTCCTTGTCCGTCTGAACATACCGCCAGCTGCCCCCACTCCGGGCCTCAAACGTCTCTATCCTCGTGGTGTAACCCCGCGGACCGATCCACTGCTTGAAGAGTTCCGGGTCGGTGTAGGCACGGAAGACCAGATCGCGTGGAGCGTCGAACTCCCGGACGATGATCAGTTCCTGTTTTCCGGGCTCGGCAGTGATCTGGAGAGGATTCCTCTCCGCCAGGGCCTGCTCGCCACTTCTTCGTGATTGCTCTGCCATTCTATCCATCTCCTTTCGCCCCTCTCACCGACGTCATCCATGTTATAGGTTATCGGCCGTACTGCATGACTCACCGGAGGGGCCAACTGTGAGCGGCCGTCTCCACTCCGGGGTGAGATCGTAACGGCGTACTCAAAAACGATTGAGATCTCCGGATGCAATTCGCATACTATAACTGGGTGTAACGACGTTCTTAGAGTGTTGGAAGGTTGGTTAAAACCATGGCAAAGGCAAACATTCCCGCAAAGGGAGCTATTGTTCAGAGAGACCTGGAGACGTTCTCGATCTCGCCCCACATCCCCGGGGGCTTCGCCGACCCGGCGCTGTTGCGGAAGATCGCGGACGTGGCGGAGAAGTACGGCGCAAAGTACGTGAAACTCACGGGAGCCCAGAGGATCGCCATCATCGGCATACGCGAGGAGGACCTTGATGCGGCATGGGCCGAGTTCACCGACAGTTCCAAGGCCATCGGCCTGACCATACGGAGCATCCAGATGTGCCCCGGCACCCGGGCCTGCAAGCGTGCCAAACAGGACAGCCCGGGACTGGGATTTGCTCTCGATAAGGAGTTCTACGGCAAGCCGGCGCCCGCCAAGTTCAAGATGGGCGTCGCGGGCTGTCCCAACTGCTGCAGCGATGCCTGGTTAAAAGACCTCGGCTTCTTCGGCACCGACGACGGGTTCACGGCGGTCGTCGGCGGCAAGGGCGGCGGGACGGCAAAGGTGGGCCGGGAGCTCGCCGATGGCCTGACCGAGGAGCAGGCGGTGGCGCTCGCGAGGAAGGTCATCGCGTTCTACCGGGAGAACGGGCAGGCCCCCGAACGCCTGGGAGCGACGATCGAGCGGGTCGGCTTCGACAAGTTTAAAGAAGCCGTCCTTTGAGCCGCGAGGATTGGTCGTACACGGCAGATTGATGCGCCCGCACCGGCGGATACAACCAATCTGCCC
>JAEWMO010000163.1 GCA_023457135.1 Methanobacteriota archaeon
GAGACGAACTTGTCGAGGATGACGGGCTCCCCGGTTGCCGTGATGAGCACCCTCCCGTCGGGGAGGTTCATCGCCTCGCCGCCGACACCCAGGTTGGTCGCGATCCTCTTGATGCATGCCCGAAACCCGACGCCCTGCACCCTTCCTGCAATCCGGATCTCGATCGTCTTCACAGCCAGTGCTCCTGGATGATCCGCATGGACATGTCGAGCTCGTCGTAGACCTCGTCCCGGATCGTCGAGTCCCGGATGTTGAGGGCCTCGCTCACGGCCATGTCGAGGACCTCGCGAGAGCGGTCCTCGTAGCGCTCTGCATAGATCCTGCAGGCCATGTCGCCGAGCACAAAGGCCCGCCGTGAGAGGGGCCTGATGATCCGCGCCTCTTCGAGTGCGCACAGGAGCATCCGGTCCGCAACCTCATACTGCCCCGCATTCCTCGCGATGAGGTAGAGCTCGGTGTAGTAGGCCGCCCGCTTCGCCCTGTCCGGCGCCGCCCTGATGGCCCGGTCGAGAGTGACCATGTCTTTCGTGGTGTACTCACCGCTCCGGATCTTGTCGCGGCAGTCCAGTATCTTACCGTAGACCGTACTCTTCCAGGACTGGGGCATGGCCTGTTCGAGCTGAACCATCAGGTTGTACCGGATCCGGTCATCGTCGATGGCCGAGACGATATCGACGGCCCGCTGCCGGATGGGCTGCTTCCCGCTCACCCGGTAGTACGAGAAGAGCATCTGGGCCATCCGCTGCCGTGTCATGGCAGTGACGAACGGGATCTGGATGTTCCCGGCGGTCCTCTCCATGCCGTCCAGGAGCTCGTCGATATCCTGCTCGTCGCCGTAGGTCTCGGCGAACTGCGCTACGTCAAAGAGCATCGAGAGCCTGACGTAGGGGGAAGGAATGCTCACCACGGTGTGGCACATGGCGGAGAGGATCTCTTTCCTCTGCGCTGGTTCGCTGACCATATCGAAGACCGCCGCAAGCGCGTCCACGTACTCGACCGGGTCCTCGATCCTGCCGACCTGCCCGACCGCCCACTCGACATCCTCCTCCTCACGCTTTATGGCGTTGAGGCTCCTTGCAGCGTAGATCAGGTTCTTCCTGACGAACGCCTCCCGCTCCTGGCCGACGAAATCCAGCATCTCCTGTGCCTCGCCGAGGTAACTCCTGGCGACGCCGTGGTCGATCCCGGCCATGAGCCCCGCAAGATCGGAGAGCATGATCGCACGGACGGACGGCTCGCCTATGGTGCCGATGGTCTCGTGGAGCCTCCTGATGATCCCTTCTGCCTGCTTCTCGTTGCCGAGGGCCGAGTAGGCACTCACGATCCGGTACATTCCCGAGTAGCGGGCGTAGACGTCGCCGGTATTCTCGAAGAGGCGGTACATCAGTTCAAGCACCGGCGGTGCCGCCGTCGCCCCTTCGATCCCCTCAAGCAGGTAAGCGACTACCTCGTAGGGATCGGCGGAGTCGAACTCCTTCGTGTAACTGGTGAAGAAGGTGAGGATCCGCTGGATCATGGCGGTCCGCTCGTAATTTCCTTCGATCTCCAGCGAGAAGAGCGTCATGGGGACGGCAAAGATCGGGCTCGCGTGGACCTGCGTGTACTCGAGCATGATGTCGACGTAACTCGCAATCTTGATCGAGAGTTCCTCGCGCGGGGTGCCGGCCTTGAGGAGGTCGAGGGCGATCGCGAACGGCTCCATCATGCCGTCGAAGATCCGGGGTTTCCCCCGCGCGAGCTGGTCGGCCGCCTGCAGGCTCCCGACCCGGACGTAGCCCTCGATGAGGGGGTCGACCAGCTGCCGCTGCAGGGACGGGTCGGTGATCTGGGAGAGGATCTGGGCTGCTTCATCGAGTGCCCGGAGCGAGAGCTGCTCGATCCCGTACATGATCAGCCCGTGGATGACCTTGCCCATCGCAAAGAGGCAGTAATCCCGCTCAAGCAGAGACGTGGAGAGGACCCGCATCCCGTGGAGCAGGTCGAGGTCGCCGTCCTCGACGGCGAGTATGGCGGCCTGGTCCACGATGCCGCCGATAGCTTCGGCCCGGGCGTGCTGGTCCACGATCTCGCAGGTGAGCGCGGTCGCGTGCCGGAGAAGATCACGGTCTTTCCGGGCGACGCCGATCCTGGCCATCTCGACCGCGATGGTCGAGATTGCCTGCTCGCGCATGCTCTGCTCGTCGATCTGGCTCACCAGGTCCACCAGGGCCGAGGCGTCGTTCTGGCGGACGAATCCGCGCTCGATCAGGATGGTGTTGCACTCAAGGAGCAGGGCGTCCTGGTCCTGGTGCGTTTCCGCAAGCTCCTTGATTGCCGGTATGTGCCTGACGACTTCGTCAAAGTCGTACTCTTTGCAGAAGTCGGTCACCGCCTGGTGTACCAGCGAGTCGGCGATATCGATCTCCAGTGCGGTGAGGATATTCTCGCGAACGAGGTCGATCTCGCCGCGCCGGATCCCCTCCTTGATCAGGCGGACACTGGTGTCGAAAAATTGGGCGTTGATCCTCTGTGCACTGCTGCTGGCCTTCTTCATAACCTCGATCGCGTGGTAGAAGTCGCCCATCCGGGAGAGGGCGTCGGTGATCTGCCGGTAGAGATGTGCTGCCTTCGCTGCGTCGCAGGACTCCTCGATCAGCGGTGTGATGTCGAGGAGGACGGTCGGGTTGCCGCTCTTCTCGACGACCGCGATACCGGAGAGGACGATCTCCTCGATGGGGAGCTGGGTCTCCACCGTGCTCCGGGCATTGAACTCGAACGCCTTCTCTAAGTACCAGCGTTCGCCGCTCCGTTCCGCCTTCTTGAGGAGTTCGAGGACGAGGGTCTGGCCCGCCCACGGTTTCTCGTCGTCGATCCTGAGCAGTTTGGTGTAGACCTGCTTCTTGTCCCGCTGGCGGTCCAGGAGCTGTTCAGTCAGGATCGCGAGGACCTCGATGCGCCGCTCCTCCGGTATCTCAGAGAGGGCGTCTATGACCTGCTCGACATCGGAGATCTCCTTCTTTAACGACGACTTCCAGGTTGCATCCGCAATATCGGCGATCGAGTTGGTGCGCCGGATCTTCTGGTTGATCTCGGTGGCACTCGAGAGCCCGCGGATCACGAGATCGATATTGCCGGACTCGATGCCGGCGCCGGCGATCGCCTTCGCCACATCGGCATGGAGTTGTGACTGTCTTGATATATCGCCGATCTCGGAGAGCGCCTGGAGAGCATACTGCATGATATCGACGTTCTGGTGTTTCTGTCCGAACTGGATGAAGAGAGGGATGATCTCGGAGAGGATCGCTGACCGGTATTTCCGTATGCTGATCCTGTCGAAAGCCTCGCCGCCTTTCTCGACATAATGGATGTCCCCGGTATCTACCCCGGCCTGGACGAGATCCCGGGATATGCCGGCGAGAATATCGGACTGGTGGCTTTTGCGGTCGAGCTTGTCGACCAGGGTGAATATTGCAGAGAACCACGGTTCGCTCCGGGTCTCCTTATATAATCCTGCGGCACGCCGGGCGAGGGCGAAGACTTCTTCTTTCGTCGGTTCAACGAGCTGGGTCAGGAGTTCCGGCTGCCCTTCCTCAAACGCGGTCTTTATCAGGGCGGCGTTCATCTGCTCGTAGAGCGACTTCTTCTCTTTCCTCGTCTGAGTCTCCGATATGTCCAATACGACCTTTTCAACCTCACGCAGATCGCCCGAAGAGATTGCGGAGTTGATCTTCTGTTTCATCTGGGGTTTACCATCCATTTTGATCAGCGCTCTCCAGTGGGTTCTGCATCATGCATGTCCATTATCTGATATATAGATTGCCCCTAGCTCACAAGAATGTTTTTCAAAGGAATTTTGAGAGACCCTCGAAAATGGCGGTGGTATGGGGGAATGTAAGAGCCCCATTGCGCACTTTGAAAGGAATGTTTATAGTGGGCTGATCTCATTGCACTGCAGGGCGGGTGTTTCACATCTGCCTGATAACCTGCAGGATCTCCTGATACATGGCATCGGCGACGCGGGGGTCCCGTGACTCGATCATGACCCTGACCATCGGTTCGGTGCCCGACGCCCGCACCAGGGCCCAGGCATCGTCCCTGACGATCTTGATGCCGTCGATCTTCTCGATGACCTCTCCCGAGAATGCCTCCTCGACAGCGCGCACGAGCGCGGACGGGTCTTTTGTGTGGTGCTTCTCTTTGATCAGGTGATATGCAGGGAGTTCGTCGAGGATCTCCGAGAGTTTCTTGTCGCGATGGCCCGCGAGAACCGCCACCATCATGGCGGCCGTCATGCCGCCGTCGCGGCAGAACTGGTGGTCGGCATAGATCAGGCCGCCGTTGCCTTCACCCCCGAAGGAGACCTTCCTGCCCTGTCCGATGAGTTCGATCATCCTCCGTGCGACATAGATGCTCCCGACAGGCGTGTAGTCGATGGTGCACCCGTGCTTCTCCGCGATGTCCCTGATCAGCCGGGAGGTGGCGACCGGGGTGACGACGAGCCCGCCGCTGTTTTTGCCGCAGACGTAGTCCTCGACCAGCCCGAACTCGTAGTTCTCTTCTATATAGCGTCCTTTGTTATCAACGAAGACCGCCCGGTCGGCGTCGCCGTCGTGCGCCACCCCGAAGTCGGCGCCTGTGGCGATGACCATCTCCGAGAGGGGCTGCAGCCCTTCGGGGGTCGGCTCGGGCATCCGGCCCGGGAAGGTGCCGTCGAACCGGGCGTTGATGGTGTGAACCTTGCAGCCCATCCTCGAGAGGATGGTCGGGGTCGTGAGTGCCGCGGGGCCGGAGCCGGGGTCGACGACGACGGTCATGCCCTCCCCGATGCCTGCCGGGAAGTGGTCGACGACGGCCTGGATGTACTCTTCAACCCGGTCGGGTGCGGCGGTCTCCGCGCCGACGCCGTCCCATGCCGCCGCCTCGAACGTATTGGTGAAGAACCGTTCTTCGAGCAGGACGATCTCCTCATCGGACATCTCGGTGCCGTCGGCCTCGATGATCTTCACGCCGTTGTACTCGGGCGGGTTGTGCGATGCGGTGATCATTGCGCCGCCGTCAAACCGGTTGGCCTTTATGATGTACTGCAGGGCCGGTGTCGGGAGGATACCCATGTCGACCACGTCGCACCCGGTCATGAGGAGACCGGCCTTGAGGGCGTGTGCCAGGGCCTCGCCGGACGTCCGGGTGTCTCTCCCGATCGCTATGGTCCCCTTTCTCATCGATCCGAGCGCGGCGCCTACCCTGAGGACGAGATCCGGTGTCATCCTCTCTCCGATCACGCCCCGCACGCCGTTCGTTCCAAACATCTGTTTCTTCTGCTGCATCCTGTCACTTCTCCACGTCGTGTAATTCCCTTTTAAGCCGGTCGATGGCGTTGCTCGCGGCGGCGAACGCCTCCTGCCTGTGTTCTGCAAGTATAGCAAGATAGGTTAAATCTTCTCCGGCATAGAGCCGCCCTTTCCGGTGGTGGAACCGCACCCCGATGATTCCCGGGACAGTCTCCATCTCCTGCCTGATACTCTCTGTCACGGCATCGACGGTCTCGTCGAAGTCCAGGTAATCGGTATGCTCGGTCCCGCTCCACTCCCTGACGATCCCGTTGAACGTGAGGATGGCCCCCGCGTGCGTAACGCCGCACTCGCGCTTCAGCTCCCGCACCAGCCCTTCGACAGTATAGCAATCCTCGAACCGATCGAGTGCGGCGATCACCTCTTCGATGGCGGGGTTTCGGAGCACGACGTTCTCGCTCTCGAGATCGCCTATCACGACCCGCGGGAACGGGCGGGTCTTGAACCCCTCGATGATGGCATACTCGACTCCCATGTTGCAGAGCGTCTCCAGGGTAGAGTCGAGGTCGTTTGCGTGCCGGATGAGGACCGACTTCTCGCTGTCGATACCTGCTGATAGAGCAGCATGTGCTTCATAGTAGACGGTGGTGTCCTTTCCCGACTCGAGCTCGAACCCGTGATGCCCCACGTGCTTCACCGCCCCGACGGTCCCGCGTGCCGAGAGCGCCGGGATCAGGTTCTTTATGAACGTGGTCTTCCCGGTGTTCGAGCGGCCGACGATCTGTATGATCTTCATGGTTCTTCCTCTTCGTCTTCCTCTTCACCGTCCTTCGCCGCAGGACCCTCTTCCTGGCCGGGCCTGGACTTCAGGACGACCGATGCCGCCTCGGCCACGCCCCGCATCACCTCGGTGATCCGGTCCTCGACGTCGATCTCGTCGTCGATGTTCAGGCTTGTCCCTTCCACCTCGAGCAGGAACCGGGCGACCTCGCTTGCCTCAAAGAGGATCTCGTCGAGCTCCTCTGCAGTGAAGAAGCCGCACATGGCCCCGTAGAAGAAGGTGGCCCCCGCCTTCTTCACCTTCTTCTTGAACGAGCTCCTTGCCTGGTTGACCGCCTGCGGCGTGTAGGAGTCGACCATGAACGGGCAGAGCTCCGGGAGGTTTTCGCCGATGAACGTCATCTCCGAGCCGCTGGTCGTCTTGAAGTCTGCACAGAGGCGTGCGATCGCCCACTCGCGAGCGGTGATATGGGTATGTTTGCGCAGGAACTGGTTGACCCGCAGGTAGGTGGCGCCGTCGACTTTCTTGAATTTCTGATACTTGTTCGGGTCTTTGGTGCTGTCAGGCTCTTCCATTTCTTATCCTCTTGTTGGTTTTGCTATTTCAATAGGGTTGCTGAGCGAAGGCCTCGGTGGGGAGGGCGGGCGTGCCGGCGGGTTTCCCTTCGGAGGCATACAGATCGGCGGGCCATATAGCCGACCTCTGCCCGTGAAACATATAGCATCATGCGGTTTATATTTGCCTCTCTGGTTCCTGGTATGGGGCGGATACCCGGGTCGAAACGGCCCGTTTTCTCCCCCGGTATAGTATTGCGGGCCTGCATTGCATGGTATTGGCATCATCCCTCCCGATCGGGGGGTCGGGTGCGGATGCCCCGGTCGTTGGAACAGGGGCGGGGTGAACGGGGCTGCGGCCGGGCAGGGGCCGGAGTGCTGCCCCGGCTTCCTTTTCCCGGGCAGCTGCCTCTCTCTCGCCCTGTTCTGATGTGCCGGAGGCCCGGTACTCCGGGGGCGCCGGCATGCCTGTGAAGCGTCCCGACAGTCGCACTCAGACAATCCGGGCGTATTCCAGCTTTGCCCCGCCTGCAGCAGCCGCATCCGGATGCCGCCCCGCAAGAGGGCTCGAAGGCCATCGGCCACGGGGGAATAATGGGGGGCGTCCGGGGCTGTGGTGTGCAATTGCCGGGTCCGGAGCCCCGGTGTGTGGGTGCCGGATCTGGGCGCCGCCCCGGTGTGCGGGGTTGATGGCCGGGCCTTCCGGACGACTGTTGCCTCCTCTGAGGGGTGCCGGATCGGGCCTTCATATCGGACCTATGGGGCAGGATCGCTGCTCCCGATAATGATTGGATTGGGGGCGCATGCGATCGTGCGTTTAAGCGATTCTGTGGGGGTCATTTATATGTGGGCCGAATCAGGGGGCTTCGTGGCACCGGGGGTGACTGCAGATCGTTCACTTTCACCCCGCACGGCAGGGGATTCATATACTCGAGGGAAAGAGTATTCATCAGGGTCTGTTTCCCGTCCACCCGGGAGTGCAGCCCTTATACCTCCGAACACCAGATACCTCCTGCATCACCGTGAATACTCTTTTTTGGGCCTGAGGTTCCTCCCTTCCGGAGATCCTGTCGACATTCCTTCTGATGGCCGGGTGCCCTGTCCCGGTTCGCTTGAACGCCTCTGCAAAGGTCCCTCGCTGTCGCGGTCGGGGAAAAACCGGCCTCTGAGGGCATTGGCGGTCGTTGCTTCACTGGCTTCTTTATATGCCGGCTCTGCCGGGGTGCCCCTCCGCCACCCGGGCTCCTGCCGCCCGGCATGGTCCCCTTCCTCCGGCCTCTCGTGATCTGGTGAGGGGGGCTTTCTCTGGCGTATTCTGCCCGATACGGTTCAAATGGTGGCGCACCTGGCATGGTGTGCCGCCCCGGTGCTCCCTCCTCCTCAGCCGGTGTGCCTGCGGCCCGTGGCCTGCCTGGAGGGGTGGGTCCGGGGGTGCTTTCGGGAAAAATGGTATTGCGGGGAATAGTGATTTACCGCAATTTTGATATGCTTCGTTATTCAACTCATAATACGATGGAAAACGCGCTCTTTTCCGAATGGCTCGAACGCTTCAGCAGTTACCTCCGGATGCGGAATTACTCCCCCCGGACCATCAAGAAGTACGGGCAGACCATCGAACGCTTCGCCCGGTATACCTGGCTCCGGCAGCACCCGGGCCCTGATGGGGGTATCGACGAGGCTGCCTTCGAGGCTGCTCCCCTGGATGCCGATGTGAACGTCACTGCGGCCCTGGTCACGGATTTCTTCTCGTTCCTCTCGGAGAAGCGGGAGTATAAGCCGAAGACTCTCCACCGGATGGTCTCGACGCTCTCGTCGTTCTACCGCTACCTCTATGCACAGGGCGTCGTTGTCGCAAACCCTATGCTCGGGGTGGAACGGCCCCGGATCAAGAATCAGGAACTGAAATACCTCAAACACAGCCAGGTGATCCGCCTGATCAACTCCATCGAGAGCGGCCGGAATAAACTGATCGTCCGTCTCATCTACGCCACGGGCGTCCGTGTCTCGGAGCTCTGTTCGATACGTGTCGAGGATATCGATTTCGAGGAGCAGACGATACGGGTTAAGGGAAAAGGGGACAAAATCCGGACTGTCTTCGTCGACGATGAGACGCTCGAGCAGATTGACGGGTTCATCGGCAACACAATCGAGGGGCCGCTCTTCGTGGGTCAGCAAGGCAATCCCCTCTCTCCGCGGACCGTGCAGCATCTCTTCAAGCAATGCGCTCCTGCAGGGATTACGCCCCATAAAATCCGCCATTCCTACGCGAGCGAGCTCTACCGGCGCTCAAAGAACCTCCGTGTCGTTCAGGAGAACCTGGGGCACTCCTCCATCAAGACGACCGAGATCTACCTGCATACGGACCTCGATGAGCGGAGAAACGTCTATAAGCAGTATTTCCCGCTCTCGAACGGGAAGAGATCCGGCGAGTGACGGAATGCCGATAAACTGTATGATGCTATATTGGCGTGGGGCGACGGGGGATCGATCGTTCCCTCGCAGTGCCCTGCAATCGCCAGGGTTGGC
This sequence comes from Methanobacteriota archaeon, assembly GCA_023457135.1. Taxonomy (GTDB): domain Archaea; phylum Halobacteriota; class Methanomicrobia; order Methanomicrobiales; family Methanoculleaceae; genus Methanoculleus. The sequence goes on from JAEWMO010000163.1 coordinate 9,129, forward strand.
CTGCCGGGGGTGGTGCCGGCCCCGTTTGTCTACCTGATTCAACTCCGCGAAGAGAGCCCGGACTCTCTCCACCCGGCTTCTCGCATCTGGCAACGCTCAAATTGGAGGAGCACCTACCCTATCGGTTATGCGCTACATCGTCACGGGCGGGGCCGGGTTCATCGGGTCAAACCTTGCAGATACGCTGGCACAGCACCACGAGGTCGTGATCATCGACGACCTCACCTCCGGACGGCGTGAGAACATCGAGCACCTCATCGACAACTCCCGGGTGACCTTCGTCGAGGGGAGCGTCACCGACCTCGACGTCCTGATGGAGGCCTTTGACGGTGCGGACGGCATCTTCCACCAGGCGGCCGTCGCCTCGGTCCCCCGCTCCGTGAAAGACCCGCTCGAGACGAACGCGGTGAACGCGGCAGGGACCGTGAATGTCCTCTGGGCCGCAAAGGAGTGCGGGGTTCCGGCGGTCGTCGCGGCCTCCACCTCGGCGATCTATGGGGACGACCCGGCCTTTCCCAAGCGGGAAGCGATGGCGCCGACACCGCTCTCTCCTTATGCGGTCTCAAAGCTCGCAGGCGAGTACTATGGAAAGGTCTTTGCCGACCTCTATGGTATCCGGACGACATTCCTCCGCTACTTCAATGTCTTCGGGCCCCGACAGGACCCGAACTCCGAGTACGCGGCAGTGATCCCGAAGTTCATCACCCGGCTCCTCTCCGGGAAGCCGCCGATCATCTATGGCGACGGGGAGCAGACCCGCGACTTCATCTTCGTCGCCGACGTCGTCAGGGCAAACATCATGGCGATGGAGAGCGGCGCTTCCGGCGTCTTCAACGTCGCCGGGGGTCGCCGGATCAGCCTCAACGAACTCGCCGCCAGCCTCTCGGAGATCACCGGCATACACCAGCGGCCGGTATACGAGCCCCCGCGAGCAGGGGATGTGCGTGACTCTCTTGCGGACATAGCCCGGGCCCGCGAGGCTTTCGGTTTCTCCCCCCGCTACACCCTTGACGAGGGGCTCCGCGAGACCGTGGGCTGGTTCCGCGACGGCAGTGCCGGGCCGCACCGGTGATCCGGGTCTCCTGCCTCCCGGCAGGGAACCCCGCCCTTCTTCCTTGAGTGTCCCGGAAGCCCCCGGGCATCCGGCATATCGAGACCGGCCCGCTCCAATCCTGACTGACAACTGGCAGGAACTTATATATCTTCATCCTGCAGTATGGGGTGCGAGGTAGCGACGTATGCCCCGATTGGTTACACCGGAGATCCGCCGTACAGGTGACGGCGAGAGAGATGTGTCACGGGCGTACAACAATACAGTTGTCGAGAACCCGCATGACCCGACAATCCTGAACAACAGAGGCGTGACGCTTGAGCGGCAGGGACGCTACGAGGAGGCCCTCGCTGCATTCAGTGCGGCCCTCCTCTGCGACAACGACGACATCTACGCCTGGAACAACCGGGCGGTGATCCTCACCCGGCTCGGCCGCCTCCAGGAGGCGGTGCTTGCCTGCACGCAGGCGCTCGCGATCGACAGGTCGTGCGTCTTTGCCTGGGTCACGTACGGCACGGTGCTCGGCAGGCTCGGGAAGTACCCGGAGGCGGAGTCCGCTCTCGCGGTCGCAGAAGACCTCGACCCGCAGGCGCGGGCGCTCTACCCCGGAACCCTGACGATGACCCGGGCGTGAGCGGGGCTCTCCTGCCCTTCCCTTGTCGGGTGGATGAGTGCGGGAAGCCACCTGCCACCCGGGGTGTCCTGGCTGATACACTCTCCGCTGCGATACGAGGGGTGGCTGTACCGGGATCCGTCTCCCCGGAAACCCTTACGCTTTTATCCCCCATACGTAATAGAGTATAGAATCGAGTGCCCTGCGGCACGGAGCCCGAGCCAATGAAGACGCTCATACTTGCAGGCGGGAGCGGCACCCGTCTCTTCCCGCTCTCACGGGAACACTACCCGAAACAGTTCATCCCGCTGGTCGATGACGAGTCCCTCTTTCAGAAGACCGTGAGGAGGTCGCTCCTCTTCTCCTCGCCGCAGGATATCGCCATCGTCACGAACACAGAGCACCGGTTCCTGGTCCGGGATCAGCTCGCCGCCATCGGGTGCGACTGCCGTGTCCTCGTGGAGCCGGTGGGCAGAAACACCCTGCCGGCAATCTACTACGGCGTCAGGGAGGTTGCCGAAGACGGGGCCGGGACGGTCGCGGTGCTGCCCTCGGACCACCTGATCACGGCGACCGGACCGTTCCACGAGGCGTTCCGCCGGGCGGAGCGGCTCGCGAGGGACTATCTGGTGGTCTTCGGGGTGCGGCCGACCTCGCCGCACACCGGATATGGCTATATCCGGCCGGGCGAGCCTCTCACGGACGGCTCAGCCGTGGACGCCTTTGTCGAGAAGCCGGATCTCCCTACCGCGGAGCGCTACGTTGCAGACGGTTACCTCTGGAACTCCGGCATGTTCTGCTTCGATGCCGGACTCTTCCTTGCCGAGTGTGAGTCGTGCGCCCCCGAGGTCGTCCGGGCGTTCGAGCAGCCCGTCGAAGAGGCGTATCGTGCAGCCCCAGCGCTCTCCATCGACTACGGGATCATGGAGAAGACCCGGCGGGCCGCGGTCGTGCCGCTCGAGGCCGACTGGAACGATGTCGGGAACTTCGACGCGCTTTATGCCGCCCTGCAAAAGAACGGAAACGGCAATGCTGTCAGGGGCGAACATATCGAGATCGACTCCTCGGACAACCTGATCCTTGCCGACCGGCTGATCGCCACCGTCGGGGTCCGCAACCTCGCGATCGTCGAGACGAAGGACGCGATCCTGGTTGCCGACCGGGACGAGGCCCAGCGCGTGGGGGAGATTGCAAAAGCCCTCCGCGAGAAGGGGGACTCCCGTGCATACTTCCACACGCAGGTCCACCGGCCCTGGGGCTCCTATACGAATCTCGAGGAGGGGCGGGCGTATAAGATCAAGCGGGTCACCGTCCCCCCCAGCCGCCGACTATCGCTGCAGATGCACCACCACCGCTCCGAGCACTGGGTGGTCGTCACCGGGTGCGCCGAGGTGACGATCGGTGAGAAAACGTATCTCCTCAGGAACGGCGAGTCCACCTTCGTCCCTGCGGGGACGGTCCACCGGCTCGCGAACCCCGGTCTCCTGCCGCTCGAACTGATCGAAGTGCAGATCGGGGAGTATACCGGCGAGGACGACATCGTCCGGTTCGAGGACGACTTCGAGCGGGCGTGAGGAGGCCCGGCGGTGCCGGTCTACCGGCATCCCTCCGCCTGCTTCCCATGCCCGCTACAAAATCGATATAATCTCCCGGCACATAGTACTTGAGAGCTGGTACCTGTGGTGCCGGTCATTCGAGTTCACTTCTCTCACCCCCGTAGTGTAGTGGTCAATCATGCAGGACTTTGGATCCGGCGACGGCGGTTCGAATCCGCCCGGGGGTACTGGGACACGGAGTTTGAATCCTCCGGAACGGCATGCCTCTTTTCCACCGGACGACTGAACATTGCTGCACAGGAGCGACCCGGCCGGTCTTCGTTGCTTCAAAGTCCGCTGTGTGCTTCGGCGATTGCAGCGCTGTCCTGCCTGCCGGCGTATATGCGAGTAACTCGCCGTCACTCTCACCCCGTTTTGCGGCGAAACCGGAAGAGATTTCCTGGCGCACGAAGAGCATACGAGGATGACCGCTCTCTCCCCCCTCCTGATCACCCCCTGCGGCATAAACTGCGGGCTCTGCATCGCCTACCTGCGGGAGAAGAACAGGTGCCCGGGCTGCCGGACGAGTGATGCCGGCAGGCTGAGCGCGTATTGCGCCCGGTGCAGGCTCCGGCAGTGCGAAGAACGTACGGGGGAGTACTGCTACGAATGCGCCGGATATCCCTGCACGCGGCTGAAGCACCTGGATAAGCGCTACGCAAAATACCGGACGAGCGTGCTTGAGAACCTGCGCGAGATACGGGAGAAGGGAGTTGTGGAGTTCGTCAAACAGGAGGAGGTCCGCTGGAGATGCCCGGAGTGCGGACATACTCTCAGCATGCACAGGGACCGCTGCCTGCACTGCGGCCGGGCGTGGTGAGGAGGGAGCATCGCCCCCCCGCCACCGGTTTCTCTGTCTACGCGATGACTATTCGTCGCCGAAACCTGCATTCGTCATGTATGGGGTCTGGAGGCTGGAAGATGACTCCGTTGCGCCGGTTCTGTCTTGTGTGAGGCATAGCCGCACCTCTCCCGGAATCCCGAACGCCCTGTAACTCCCCTGAGTTCCACATATTTCTTAAGGCCTCCCGATCGAATCATGGAGTATAATGGAAAGTGCGTTATCTATCGAACTCCAGGTGAGCCTCCTCCTCTTCCTCGCGCTCGCCGGCTACCTCCTGGCATCCAGGATCAACCAGTCGGCGACGATCGGAGCCATCCTCGTGGGGATCCTGGTAGGACCGAGCGTGCTCGGCCTGATCACCTACACGGACTTTGTTGCGAGCCTGGCGCACATGGGAGCGATCATCCTCCTCTTCGCCATCGGGTTCGAGTTCAGTCTCAAGGATATCCTCACGCCTCGTAACGGCGTCATATCATTCTTCGGCGTGGTCGTCCCGTGGGTGGGAGGCTACGCCGTCGCCGTCCTGTTCGGGTTCGACTTCGCAACGGCAGTCTTTGTCGGCACGGCGCTTACCGCGACGAGTACCGCCATCACCGCGAACGTCCTCAAGGAGATCGGTATGCTCCAGACCGAGGCGGCGAAGGCGATCATCGGTGCAGCGGTCGTCGACGATATCCTCTCCCTGCTCGCGCTCTCCGTCACCCTGGACCTGGTGACCGGGGGAGTCGCGCTCGGGTCGCTCATCCAGACGATCGCCATAGCTCTGGCTTTTGTCGCCGTCGCCGGTACGGTCGGGGTCCTCGTCGTACGAAGACTCATCCACCGGATGGAGGCATCTGCCCTGACGAAACAGTACCCCGGTTTTGTCTTCATCTTTGCCCTGATGCTGGCGTTCTTCTACGCGATGATCGCCGACCTCATCGGTCTATCGGGGATCATCGGGGCGTTCCTCGCCGGAATTGCCTTCAGCGATGTCGAACTCCGGCAGAGTAAGAGCGTCAAACTGGGCGCGGAATACTTCGAGATCGTTTTCGCCTCGATCTTTTTCATATCGCTCGGCATCCTGGTCGATATTCAGGCACTCACCTCCGAGATCGCTCTCTTCGTTGCGGTGCTGACCGTGGTCGCTCTCGCCACCAAGATCGTCGGGTGCGGCCTCCCTGCCTGGCTGATGGGGATGTGCCGGGAAGACTCGCTCATCGTCGGATTCGGGATGGCGGCACGGGGAGAAGTGACGATGATCATCGCGCTTATCGGGTTGAACGCAGGATTCATCGACCAGGGCATCTTTGTAGCCTGCATCCTGATGAGCCTGTTGACCACCCTCATCACCCCGATCGTCTACCGGAACTGGTTCTTCAAGGGTGCCTACTGCGCCACGGAGTGATGCAGGCCTTCTTCCTGCATCCTTTTTCAGAATAGGTCTGCCAGGGTCTACTTCACGTTGGAGGAAATTGGGGCTGTGGGGCCCCCTCACCAGGCTTCCGGGAACGCCATGTTGGTGTAGATGTCTTCCAGGCGCGCCTTGTGGCCCCGCTCCATCGCGGCAAGGCTCTCGAAGAGCTCGATCTGCTCCGGATCCACGCTCAGGCTCGCGAGCTGGGTGTACATCTGCATCGCGTCGAGCTCTTTCCGGATCGCGATGACCAGGCCGTCGAGCGGCTTTAAGTCCGCCGAGAGCGGCGGGGTCTCCAGGGTCTCTGCCACCTTGTAGTCGCGCTTCGTGTTGAAACCAAGCTTCGCCGGCTCTTTCGTGAGGAAGCCCTCGAGGGTCTTCCTGTGCTGGCTCTCCTCACCGGCAAGCTCGTTGAAGAGGCCTTTCAGGCTCTCGTCCGTCACTTTCTCCCGGACTGTCCGGTAGAAGGTGTAGGCCTCGATCTCTCTTTCGATGGCATTCGATATGATTGAACGGTATTCTTCGGCATCCATGGGTTATGCACCGGGGGAGAGTAGCATCCGGGGCTCTTAAACCTTATTGGGCCGGGCTCCCGTAGCGTCCCGGGCAGCGGACGGGGTGGTCCGGGTGGTGGCCGTGGTGGGGGACGGCGGGGCGGGTCCGGGGAGGATGGGGCGATGAGGAGGGCCCGGCTAATTTTTGCACCATACGGGGCGACCGATTTGAGAGTCCCGCTTCCGGGAGAGTCGTCGCTCGCGGCTCACACCTGACGGCGCTCAGGATCGCGACAATGTCGTCACGCCTCAAAGGCGATAAAAAAAGATGATTAGATGAACCGGGGTTTCCGGGAGAGTTGCCGGGGGGTGTAGAGCTGGCGGAAAGGCTTTCCGGCGGTCTCCATCTTCACCGCCTGGATGAGCTCGTCCTCGCTCATCGTCTCCTTGTAGGGCTTCTTCTTCTCCGAGAGTTTCCGGATGGTGACCGTGAGCCTGCCGGTCTCGGCCTCCTGATCGCCGATGACCGCGACGTAGGGGACCCAGTCCATCCCGGCCTCGCGGACCTTCTTGTTCACGCTCTCGTCGCGGTCGTCGACGTCCGCCCGGATGCAGGCGGCGTTCAGGCGGGCGCTGATCTCCTCGGCGAAGCAGACGTGCCGCTCCGCGACCGGCACCAGCCTGACCTGAGTCGGGGCAAGCCAGGTCGGGAACGAGGGGACCTCCTGGGCTGCGGTGCCCTCGAGCATCGCGCAGATCACCCGCTCGATCGAGCCCGTCGGCGAGCAGTGGAGGATCGGGGGGTGGACTTCCGTCCCTTCGGGGGTGTAATACTTGATGTCGAACCGGTTCGCGCTCTCAACGTCGATCTGGACCGTTGGGTTCTCGATCGGCCTGCCCTGTGCATCGATCGCCGCGAGGTCGACCTTTGCGATCCAGTAGTGGACGCGGTCAGAGAGGACCTCGATCAGCATCGGGACGCCCGACTTCGCGACCATCTCCTTGACCCAGAGTTCGTACTGGTCGTAGAAGTCACGGGTGCACCGGATGACGCCGACAAGCGGGGTCTCGAGATCTTCGCCGCTCTTCCAGCCCATAACGAGCTGCTCCTCAAAGGCCGCAAGTGCGCCGTCGACGTCGCGGCAGAGGGTGTGCATGTCGGGCATCGTGAAGGCGCGGAGGCGCTTCAACCCGATAACCTCACCCTTCTGCTCGTGCCGGAACGAGTAGGTCGAGAGCTCGTAGAGCTTCATCGGGAGGGTGTTTGGAGAGATGTGCATGTCGTGCATGATGGAGAACATGCCGAAACATGCCGCAAACCGGAGCATCATGTCGCGGTTGCCGCTCTTGAACCGGTACTGCCGCTCCCCGAACTTGGCGGCGTGCTCCGAGATCGCCCTGTCGGCGAGGTCGTACATCACCGGGGTCTCCACCGGCATGCCGCCGTACTCAAGCACCCGTGCAAGTACATAGTCCGAGAGAAGGTCGCGGATCAGCTTGCCCCGGGGCATCCAGCGGTGGTTTCCGACATCCGCGCGCGGTTCATAGTCCACGAGCTCCTTCGCACGCATCAGGTCGACGTGGACCGGTTCGGATCCGTCGGGGTTCGGGTAGCCGAGTTCCTTCCGGACCAGAGATCCGAACGGCGTCTTCTCCCCGGCGTATTCGGTCGCATCCTTCCGCTCACCCGCGGGGGTCAGGACGAAGAACTCGTGCTGGATCTCCTTCTTCGGCGCGGCCGCCCCTCCTTCGCCGGGGACGATCGTCCGGGAGAGCTCCGAGAGGGGGTGACCCTTGCAGGTGAGAGAGAAGGCCTTGTACCAGCCGAACGGCGCACGTTTCACGACGAACTCGCCATTTGCCTTGAGGGCCTCCTCGATGCCCTTGAGAGCGCTCACTGCCGCTTCCGGCGATGAGAGGTCGGAGGAGAGGTGGGCGTAGGGGTAGATCATGATATTGGTAGTGCCGAGCTGCCGGGCGGTGGTGACGATCTCCTCCGCCGCCTGCCGGACGGAGTCCTCGATGTTCTCTTCGTCAACCGACTCTACCGCACAGAAGACGGCGAGCGCCTCGTCGAGGGCGTCCTTCGGGACGGCATCCTCTTCGGCGACCTTCGTCTTCTTCCGGGTCTCGTATTCGATGTGATCTGAATGGATCAGGAGAAGTCGCATGGTTTATCTCCAGTTGAATCGTTCAATATCTGTTTTCCTGCTATATAGTGCATGACATTCCCGGGACAGGAGTGTTGCCGCGTTCCCCCGGTTCTCTCGCCGCGGGGCGACGGGAGGCGCGGAAAATCCCCGTGCTCCCGGCGTTACTCCTGCGCGCTCCGCGCATTCTCGTGGTAGCGGGAGAGGGTCGCCTGCCGCTGGTCCATGTACTTCGCGTCCTGCTTCATGTTGTATGGGCGCGCGGCACGGTCCGTGCGGTAGAAGACCAGCTGCCCGATCGGCATCCCGGCGTAGACCTTGACCGGCCGGGAGTTCACGTTGCACATCTCGAGCGTGATGGTTCCGCGGAACCCGGCGTCGATCCAGCCTCCCGTCTGGTGGAGTTCGACCCCCAGGCGTGCGATGCTGCTCTTCCCCTCGATGCTCGCCACGATGTCGTCGGGGAGCTCGATCGCCTCCAGGGTCTCGGCGAGGAGGAACTGGCCGGGTGCGAGGACGATCGAGTCGGCCGTCGTCTCTTCGGTCTTTGCGCAGACGCTCTCCCTCTCGTAGGGGTCGATCACGGTCTCTCCGGGGATGTACCAGACAAAATGGGAACCGAGCCTGATATCCAGGGAGTTCGGCTGGATCAGGTCGGGTTCGAAGGGGTCTACCTTGATATGCCCCCGCCTGATGCGGTCTTCTATCTGCCAGTCGACAAGAATCATTCTTAGATCTCTCCTTATGGCCGGTTAGTCTTTGCAGTCTTTGTTATCCATCTGCCACTCCGCCCGGCGCATCAGCCCGTGCAGAGTGCTCGCCTCGCGGATGGTCAGTTTCGTCCTGCCGATCAGCCGGCGGATCAGGATCATCGTGTTCTCCCGCTTGAAGTCGGGGTGGTCGATCCGGTCAAGGAACGCGTCGATGTGCTCGTAGAGTGCGTCCATCTGGGCGGGTCCCGCGATCGGATACTCCCCGCGGGGAAGGTTTGCCAGTTCGTAGCAGAGGATGCCCACCGCGTGGGAGAGGTTCAGGATGGGGTAGACATCCGAGGTCGGAATGGTGCAGATGAGGTTTGCCCGTTTCAGTTCCTCGTTTGCAAGTCCCCAGTTCTCCCGGCCGAAGAGGATCGCGACGGTCCCGTCGATATCGGCGACGATCTCCCGGACCTCCGCCGGCGAGTAGTAGGGCATCCGCATCGGGGTGCAGACCGATTTGCTCACCTCGCCGGTCGTCGCGATGACAAAGTCGAACTCACGGTAGACCTCGGCGACCGTCATCCGGCGGGCACCATCGAGGACGTCGCGGGCATGGGAGGCGCGCATGATGGCGTCGTCGCCGAGCTCGCAGGGGTTGACCAGCACCAGGCGGGTGAACCCGAAGTTCTTCATCACCCGGGCGGCAAACCCGACGTTTCCCTCATAGAGGGGTTCGACCAGGACGATTGAGACCTCGGGCATCACTGTACCGCCCGGACCGTCGCCCGGAGCACATCGATCCCTTCGTCGTAGACGGCGTTGCCCACGACGATCGTATCTGCGATGCGGCCCATCTCCGCCGCCTGCTCGGCCGAGCGGATCCCGCCGCCGTAGTAGAGGGTGGCGTGCTCGACTGCATCTGCCGCCGCCTGCACGATTACGGGGTCCCCGTAGGTCCCGCTGTACTCGATATAGACGATCGGGAACCGGAAGTAGCGATCCGCGACCTCCACGAATGCGGCCACATCCTCTGCCGAGAGGTTGCAGTCCGCCCCCGTCACCCGGCCGACGGCTGAGTTCGGGTTGAGGACGATGTAGGCCTCGGGCACCACCATCTCCCAGTCGACGCTCTCTGTGTTGCGCAGCCAGGCGTAGTGCTTCCCGACGATCCAGCGGACATCGTTTGTGTTCATCACGCTCGGCACGAAGAGGTGGTCGACCGCCCCGTCGAAGATGGCGCAGTCGGGGCTTGCCGGTTCGATCACCAGCGGCAGCCCGTAGGAGGAGACCAGATCCAGGAGTTCGCGGAGGTTCTCCTGCGTCACGTTCAGGGTCCCCGAGAGCATCAGGGCGTCCGTCCCGCTCGTCACGATCTCTTCAATGGCGCCTGGCGGGAGGTGTTTGTCGGGGTCGAGTTTCGTCACGTGTGCCCAGGTCTTCCAGTTCGCGTGCATGGTGTCACTTCAGGTGGCTGATGTAGTCGTGGAGTCTGGCCTTTGCAATGCCAGTGATCGAGGCGACCTTCTCCGGGTCGGCCGAACGGAGCGTCGCAGCGTCATAGATGCCTGCAAGGTAGAGCCGATCGACGGTTGCTTCCCCGAGACCGGGGATCTCCAGGAGTTCTTTCCTGCCGCGTTCGAGAGCGGCTCTGGTCACTTTCGCCGGGACAGGGCGGCCGAGGTGCCTGCAGACCGTATCCACATGTTTATGTACGGTCTCGGGATTAATGCCGGTTTTGCTTGCAAGGTAGGGTATGGGGAGGTAGCAGAAGTCGTCAGGACTCGTGATGCCCCCTGCCTGGTACTTCTTCAGGCTGACCGCAGGGACACCGGCTTCCCGGAGGACGCGCTCGTTGCAGAGCCCGCGGGCCGCCGTGAGGAGCTCCGTCGCCCCGGCATCGCCGATGCCTGCCTTCTTCAGTGCCGCAGGCTCCGCCCGGGCGAGCGCGCGGATATCCCCTATCCCCTGCTCGAGGAGACTCCTGATGATCTTTGCGTGGCTGCGGCCCTTCCTCGGCGGGACAACCTTTCTGACGAACTTCCGGAGTTCTGAGCGGCGCCGGAGGATCTCGAGGGCATCCTCTGCCTCGCTGATGAGCCGCCCGGCCTCGCCAGCATCGACGCCGGCGGCGTTTGCCAGGTCGCGGGGCTGCATGCCCGCGATCTCGGAGACCGTGTAGATGTGGTGCGCGTGCAGGCGATGCAGAAGGTCGTCGGTCATCGAAGGCATCATCCTGAGCGCTTCGGTGTTCGAGGCGATATGGCTGCAGAGCGGGCAGCCTATCGTCCACGGCGGCGAGCCTTTCCGGATCAGGCGGACGTGGGCGAGCCCGTGCGTCTCGCAGACCTCTTCGGTCCGGATCGCCTTGCCCCAGGTGCTGCCGGGCAGGCTGATGTTGAACCGGCACTCCGGGTAGCCGGTGCACCCGATGAACTGGGAGACGCCAAGGTGCCGGATCCGGAGATCGTGGGCGCAGACGGGGCAGGGACCGACGGTATGCTCCTCAGCGGTCTGCTCCATGATCTCCTCGCCGATCTCCTTCTCGTGGGCTTCGAGTCCGTCAAAGACCCGGTGAAGCATCTCCCGGGATTCGGCGATGACGTCGTCGCGGGACCGCTGGCTCTGCTTGATGAGCTGCATATGCTCCTCAAGCGTCCGGGTCATCTCGGGCTCGGTGATCGTCTCCGCGTGGTTGTCGAGCGCGTCTATGACGGCCCGGCCGACGAGCGTTGGGCGGAGCGGGTTTCCTTCCACGTAACGGCGGGATACGAGTTTGCCGATCACCTCGTGCCGGGTGCTCTTCGTGCCGAGGCCGAGTTCCTCCATCACCTGGATGAGCCGGCTCTGGGAGAACCGGGCGGGCGGTTGTGTCTGCTTCTCTTCGAGGTTCACTTTTTTGATCGGCAGCTTCTCGCCCGGCACGAAGACCGGGAGGATGTTCTCCTTTGCCTCGGAGTATGGGTAGATCCGGCGCCATCCCGGCGAGAGGAGCCTGCCGCCCGTCGCGGTGTATGGCTCGCCCGATGCGTCGAAGAGGCACTTCGTCGTCGTCCAGGTCGCGTCGGGGGAGAGGGTCGCAAGGAACCGCCTGACGACGAGCTCGTAGACCTTCCACCGGTCCTGGCCGAGGGCCTCGCGGGTCGCGGCGCCGGTCGGGTGGATCGGCGGGTGGTCGGTGCTCTCCTTCTTGCCCCGGGTCGGGACCGGGCGCCGGTTCTTCTGGACCCAGGCGACGTCCGCGTCGAATACGCCGCCCTTGAGCGTCTCGAGAATCCCGTTCAGGTTCAGGGACTTCGGGTAGACCGTGTTGTCGGTCCTCGGGTAGGAGATGTACCCGTTCATGTAGAGATCTTCGGCGATCCGCATCGCGTTCGCCGCCGAGAGGCCCAGGCGGCTCGCCGCGACGATGAAGGTCGTGGTGTCGAACGGCGTCGGCGCCCGGTCGGTCTTCTGCCCCTCTTTGACGTCCGTGACGACGAGCGGTTCTTTTGTCCCTGCCTCTGCGGCGAGGGCCGCATCGTGGTCGGTGAACCGCCCGGCGGTGTGCCGCGCCTCCACCGGCATACTGTCCTTCTCCGTCGTAAGCGAGAGCATCCAGTAGGTCTGGGGGACGAAGTTCTCGATCTCGCGCTCACGCTCGACGATCATGGCGAGCGTCGGGCTCTGGACCCGGCCGACGGAGAGGATGTTCTTCCCTCCCCGGCGTGCCGCGAGGCTGATGAACCGGGTCAGCGACGCACCCCACATCAGGTCGACTGACTGCCGGGCCTCGCCGGCAGCCGCAAGGGCGAAGTCGAGATCGGCCAGGTTCTCGAAGGCCGAGCGGATCTCAGCGGGGGTGATCGCCGAGAACCGGGCCCGGTTGATCCTGACCGTGGGGTTCACGGCACGGACGAGTTCGTAGGCTTCCTTGCCGATCAGTTCCCCTTCGGTATCAAAATCAGTGGCGATCGTGACGAGGTCAGCCTTCTTTGAGAGTTTCTGGATGAGGCTGACGATCTTCTTCTCGGTCGGCTTCTTGATGGTGCCCGCGTCGATGAGGCTCCGCGGGGTGTGGACTTCGCTCCTCCAGTTCGTGTAGCCTGGCTCGAAGTCCACCTCCACCACATGCCCCTTGAGGCCCACCACGGTCTTTGTGTCAAAGGAGTAGGTGGATACACTCCCTTCCTTGACCGCCCTCACCTTCTCATTGCCGGCGAGGATCTGTGCGATCCGGTTTGCTGAGATGTTCTTCTCCGCGATGATCAGGTGCACTGTAGATTACACCCCGGGTGTATCGATACATTCGGCTACTATTCGTCCGAGTTCTCGCGGGTCCGCCCTGCCGCGGGTCTCTTTCATCACCTGCCCCACGATGAAGTTTAAGGCTCCCTTCTTGCCGGCCCGGTAATCCTCGACTGCCTGCGGGTTCGCGGCGACGACCTTCTCGACGATCGCGGTGAACTCGTTCCCCGTCGCCTTAGCGAGGTTCTCGCGCTTGACGATCGCGGCAGGCCGCTCGCAGGGGCTGCCGGCCGTGCAGGCATCGAGCATCTCTCGCAGCACCTGGACGCCGGCCTTGTCGGTGATGGTCTCCGACTTGAGAAGGGCAAGCAGCTCCGAGAGGTGCCCGGCAGGGACGGCGGCGATGCTCATGTCGCGGTAGTTGAGTTCCCCAAGGAGGGTGTCGGCCACCCAGGTCGCGGCGAGGACCGGGTCGATGTGAGCGACCTCTTCATAGAAGTCGGCAAGTTTCGGGTCGCCGGTCAGGGTCCGGGCGTGGTTGAGCGATATGCCGTACTGCGTCATAAACCGGTTCTTCCGGGCGACGGGCAGCTCGGGGAGGTCGATCTCCGCGACCCAGTCCGCGACCCGGAGCGGCCGGAGATCGGGCTCCGGGAAGTAGCGGTAGTCGTGCTCCTCCTCCTTGCTGCGGGCGGAGGTGGTGATCCCGCGCCCTTCCATGAAGTGGCGGGTCTCTCTCGTCACCCTCTGTCCGCGCCGGAGCAGGTTCTTCTGCCGGGTCACCTCGAAGGTGAGGGCCTTCTCGACGCCCTTGTAGGAGGAGATGTTCTTGACCTCGACCCGCTGTGAACCCTCGAGCGATATGTTCGCGTCCACACGGAGGGACCCCTCCCGGTCGCCGTCAAAGACCCCCAGGTACTCGAGGATCGTCCTGAGTTTGTTCAGGAACCGGCGGGCCTCCTGTGGGGACCGCATATCCGGTTCGGTGACGATCTCGAGGAGCGGGATCCCGGATCGGTTATAGTCGACGAGCGAGTACTTCGAGCCCCCGGCGACGTGGACGAGCCTTCCGGGGTCCTCCTCAAGGTGCACCCGGGTGATCCGGACAAGTTTCTCGTGCCCCTCGTCGTCCTCGATCTCGACAGTCCCCTCGACCGCGAGCGGTTTGTCATACTGGGTGATCTGGTAGGCCTTCGGGAGGTCGGGGTAGAAGTAGTTCTTCCGGGCGAACTCCGACTCATCAGGCACCTTCATATCAAGGGCTTTTGCGACGCGAAGTCCGTACTCGACCGCCTTTCGGTTCAGGCGCGGGAGCGCTCCGGGCAGGCCGAGACAGACCGGGCAGCAGTGAGTGTTGGGCTCGTCGTCGCGATAGTCCGTCGAGCACCCGCAGAAGAGCTTCGTCGCCGTCGCGAGCTGGACGTGGATCTCAAGCCCGACGATCGTCTTCATGCCTTCACCTCCTGCTCGTAGGCGTAGGCAGCGTCGACGACGCGTTCGTCCTCAAACTGCCTGCCCATCAGCTGGAGGCCAACGGGGAGGCCGTCCACCCTGCCGCAGGGGACGGATATCGACGGGATCCCGGCGAGGTTTGCCGGCACCGTGAGGATGTCGGAGAGGTACATCGAGAGCGGGTCGGTCTTCTCGCCGAGGCGGAAGGCGACCGTCGGCATCGTCGGGCCGGCGATGATATCGACCTCACGGAACGCCCGCTCGAAGTCCTGCTGGATGTTGCGGCGGGCTACCTGCGCTTTCGCGTAATACCTGCCTGCGTAACCGGCCGAGAGGGCGAAGGTGCCGAGCATGATCCGGCGCCGGACCTCAGGCCCGAACAACTCGAGCCGGAGATCCTGGTATGCCTCGTGCCAGGATTTCCTGGTGTCGACCGCCGGGCCGTAACGGACGCCGTCGAACCTTGCGAGGTTCGAGGAGGCTTCGCTCGTGCAGATGACGTAGTAGGCGGCAAGGGCGTAGCGCATGCCGGGGATGCTCACGGGGACCGTCGTGGCGCCGAGGTTCTCGAGCACGCCGATGGCGTTCTGGACCGTCTCCGCGACGCGGGAGTCGACGCCCTCGCCGAAGTACTCTTCCGGCACCCCGACCCGCAGGCCTTTGATCCCGGCCGAGGGCCGGTGGTCGTAGGGCCTATCAAGCATCGTTGAGTCGTGGGGGTCGTACTTCGCGATCACCGACATCAGCCTTGAAACGTCCTCCACCGTCCGTGCCATCGGCCCGATCTGCTCAAGGGAGTTCGCGTAGGCGATGAGGCCGTAACGTGAGACCCGGCCGTAGGAGGGTTTGAGCCCCACAATCCCGCAGAACGCCGCCGGACACCGGATCGAGCCTCCGGTATCGGTGCCGAGCGCCATCGGGACGAGGCCCGCGGCGATGGCGGCCGCGCTTCCGCCCGACGATCCGCCGGGAACCCTTGACGGATCCGCGGGGTTCCTGGTGGGGCCGAACGCGCTCGTCTCGGTCGTGGTGCCCATGCCGAACTCGTCCATATTGGTCTTGCCGACGATCGCGGCCCCCTCTCTTCTGAGAAGTTCGACGACGTGGGCGTCGTAGGGCGGGACGTAGCCCTCGAGGATCTTCGACCCGCAGGTGGTCTGTATGCCCGCCGTGGATATATTGTCCTTGACCGCGACGGCGACGCCGGCAAGTGCGCCTTCGGAAAACGGCGCTTCTTTGCAGGTGGTGATGAACGCGTTGCACCGGTCGTCCGGCGCGAAGTTGAGGGTTCCTGCCACTTACATCACCCTCGGCGCTTTGATGTATCCATCCTCGGTCGATCCCGCGTTCGAAAGAGCCTCTTCCTGCGAAAGGCAGGGGCGGGGCTCGTCCTCACGGAAGACGTTCGTGATCCCGGCCGCCGGGGCGGTTTCGCCCTCTACGGCGTCGAGGACGTCGAAGTAGTCGAGGATCGCGTTGAACTGGGTGGTGAACTCCGGCACCTCTTCCTTTGATATGCCGATATCCGCAAGTTCCGCTATATGCTCAATATCGCTCTCAGTTACCATGTTCAGCCCTACTGATCTCCGTTAAGTACCCTTGTACCGACTTTTTATAACCATTTTTACGAGCGAGGTGCTGTATTGT
>JAEWMO010000164.1 GCA_023457135.1 Methanobacteriota archaeon
TTCGACCATTCTTCCCCGCCTCTACTAGATGAGCCTCATATCCTTCGCCTGGATCAGCAACTCCTGCACCTCCCGGTCGTCGAGATCATGCCACCGCTCGTACGCCTGCGCCACCGCGAAGGTGGGGCTGGTCCTGATGTTCAAGCAGACGACAAGGTCCGTCTTCCGGGCGATGAAGTTGACGGCGTGGAGCGAGCCGGTGGGGACCGCGACGATGATCTTGCGGGGCGATTCGGCCCGGGCCGCCTCGACGGCGGCAAGCATCGTGTACCCGGTGGCGAGACCGTCGTCGATCAGGATCGCCGTCCTGCCTTCAAGTCCCGGCTCCTGCCGTCCGCCGGAGAACTTCTCTAACCGTTCCTCCACGTTCTTTCTGGCTTTCGCAATCGCAGCGTTCACCTCGGCCTCCCGGAGGTCGAGCCCCGCGAGGAGAGCGCGGTTCAGGAAGACCCGCCCGTCCCAGGTCACGGCCCCGAACCCGGCCTCGGGGTTCCAGGGCACCTGCACCTTCCGCACCACCGCCATCCGGAGCGGCGCCCTGAGCGCCCGGGCCACCTCGAGCCCCGGCGGTACCCCCCCGGCAGGGATGGCGCAGATCACCGGTTCGGTGAGGGTCTCCATCGACGAGAGGGTCGCCGCAAGATGCCTCCCGGCATCGGTCCGGTCCTCAAAAACGGCAAGCCGGTCCCGCAGTGCCCTGTCCTCAATGATCCGGCTCGAATCAAGCATAGGGCAGCCCTTACTGCACGGGGATATTAACATCTTCCGGTGGTGGGGCCCGCCATCCGGGAGGAGCGATACCAATAACCCTCCAGAGATCGATGATCACGGCAGATGATGCAGAGAGACGAACGGGAGGCCGTGGCGATGACGCCGGCCGATGCGGTGACCCTGTACACCGACGGCGCATCGCGGGGAAACCCCGGCGACGCCGCCTGGGCATACGTGATCGTGCGGGACGGCTCCGTTGTGGCCGGTTCCTCCGGGTTCCTCGGGACGGCAACCAACAACGTAGCCGAGTATCACGCCATCATCAACGGCCTTTCTGCCGCCCGGAAGTTTACCGGCGGGGCGCTCACGGTCCGGTCGGACTCCGAACTGGTCGTCCGCCAGCTCACCGGCCGGTACCGCATCACGAAAGAGCACCTGGCGGCCCTCGCGGACGAAGTGCGGGGATTGATGCGCGAGTTTAAAGAGGTCAGGTTCGAGAGCGTCCCGCGGGAACACCCCTGTATCCGGGTCGCAGACCGGCTCTGCAACGAGACGCTCGATACCGCGAGGGGGAGGGGGTAGCCGCATGGCCGCGATCGAGTGCATCCCCATCGGCGTCGTCCGGTCGCCCTACCGGGCCAGGGGCGACGCCCCGCGCCAGGGGCGTCTCGCGGATACCATCGCGGAGATCCACGTCCACGACGCCTACACCGCGGGGCTTGAGAATGTCGAGCGGAGCAGCCATCTCATCGTGCTCTACTGGCTTGATCGGGCGGAGCGGGGCGAACTCCGTGCAACGCCTCCCGGAGAGGAGCGGGAGCGTGGGGTCTTTTCCACCCGTTCGCCCGCCCGGCCGAACCCGATCGGATTCGGGATCGTCGACCTGGTCCGGCGGGATGGCGGTCTCCTGGTCGTCCGGGGACTCGACGCCCTGGACGGGACGCCGGTGCTCGACATCAAGCCTTACTCGCCCGAGATCGACTGCATCCCCGAAGCGACGGGCGGGTGGCACATCAAAAAGTAGGCGGGATCAGGGTACGGCAACCGCCTCCTCCTCCCCGATGCCGAGCTCGCGGAGCTTCTCCGGCGTGGGGCGCCCCTCCCGGTCCCATCCCCGCACCCGGTAGTACTCGTCAAGGAGCGGTTCGCGCTCCCAGACCCTGCCTTTCGGGGCGCCCTCGGTGAGCGGCTCTTTTAGCAGGCGCGGGGGCAGGGTGTCGTCCTCCCGGCTGCACCCGGCCTTCAGGTTGAAGATCTTCTGCAGGTTCCAGATCCGCTCGCCGATCCGGAGCACCTCATCACCATCGATATCGTAGCCGGTGACCGCCGAGACCATGGCCCCGTAGTCCGCGGCGCCGAGCGGGAACGAGGTGAAGAGGCAGGCCCCCGACGAGTCGATGAACGCGGTGAGGTCCTGGAACGTCTTCGTCCAGACCGCCTTTCCCTCACTCGAATAGGGGTCGAGTTTCTCCGGCGATCCGAGCACTTCAGGGGCGATCAGGTAGGCGTAGACATGATCGCCGCCCCGGACCGAGGTCACGTAGGCAAGGCCGTGACCCTGCAGCCCCCTGGGGTCGTAGGCAGGGAGTTCCTGGCGCTTGACGCTCATGGAGAGTTCGGGGTGCCCGTGCTTCCTCGCGAAGCGGAACGAACCCTCGGCAAGTTCGTCGCCGATGCCGTCGCGGTAGGCGATCCGCCGGACGAGGTCGACCATCTTCTCCGCGTCGCCGAACCGGATATCTTCGTCGATGTAACCCTTCTCCGAGAGTTCCATCGCACAGGCGATCGTCGACCCGGCAGAGATTGTATCGAGGCCGAGATCGTTGCAGAGCGTGTTTGCCTCCGAGACGGCGGCAAGATCGTCGATCCCGCAGTCGGGACCGAACGCCCAGATCGTCTCGTACTCCGGCCCCGCCGTCCGCTTCCCCTCGACCTCGATGTCGCGGCCGCACTGGATGACGCAGGTCTGGCACCCCATCTTTCCCGAGAGGATGGTATCGGCCATCCGCTCGCCCGAGACGTTCTCTGCCGCGGGGAAGTGAGAACTCTGGAAGTTCCGGGTCGGGAGGATGTAGTTCTCGTTGATGATGTTCACGAGGAC
>JAEWMO010000165.1 GCA_023457135.1 Methanobacteriota archaeon
CTCGTCACCCTCCCGTCCATCGGCTACTACGACGACCAGCTCTACGAAAAGACCCTCAACCCGGCAAGCACCCTCGACCCCTACGACCGGGGCGGCGTGCCGTTCGGGACCACCCCGGTCAAGTCGCAGTACCCGGAGAACTCCCCCTACGCCGGCTACGTGACGGCCTATCTGACACCGTTCAGCCAGTGGCTCGCCGACACCACTCACCATATGGGGACGACGATCGTCGCCCACCCCGGCGGGATCATCGACGAGATCCTCTACAACACCCGGGGATTCGATACGGTCGTCGAGACGAGCATCCTCTTTGTAGCGTTTGCAATCGCCAGTTACCTCTTCCGGAGGGAGACCTGATGGACGCCGCCACCTACACGATCGGCCTCGCCGTGGCCGCGATCGGGCTCATCATCGGGTTTGCGGCCATCGTCCGGGAGAAGGACGACCTGCACCGGATCCTCCTCACCGACCTTGCGGAGGTCCTCGCGCTCGTCGTGATCGCGCTGATCGCGACCGACCTTGCCGAGGCGCTGATCCTCCCCGGGCTCGTCGTCGGGATCTCGGAACTGATGGCGGTCTCGGAGGTCTACATCGCGAAAGAAGGGCTCAGGGCGCCGGCCGAACCCGCGTTCCACATCGAGGTGATGGACAGCGCGCCCGGCATCCTCGCCCTGATCCTGGTCGCCTACGGCATCATCCTCTCGGGGTTCACCGGCGGAGCGGTCGCCGCGGTCGGTGCGGTCTTCTACTTCATGTGCCGGGGACACGCCGAGCAGTTCGAGCTGATCGAGACTGTGAGCGGTTATGCGTGGGCGATCTGGATCGCGGCGTTCTTCGTCTTCATGTTCCTCCCCGCCTACTGGTTCTTCGGGGTCATGATGGCGGGCGGCGCAATCCTCCTCAAGGTGATGGCAAAGATGTCCCTTGTCGGGACGATGCGGCGAGGTGGTCCGAATGTTTAATCTCCCCACGGCAAACATCGGCGGCCAGGAGCTCTTCGTCCTGGAGTTCGGCGATATCGTCGCCTACTTCAGCCCCTACACCACGGCGCTCTTCGTCTTCGCCCTCATCTTCACGGCGCTTGCCATCGTGAGCAGGCCCGAGAAGCAGATGGACATAGCGTTCGGCGGCGACGCCTACTACGCAAAGGTGGTCGACCCGGACCTCATGCGGTTCCAGCGCTTCATGGCGATCGCCTGCGGGCTTGCCACGCTCGGCGCGATGGTGACCGGGGACGTCTTCAACTTCACCCTCTTTGCGTCGCTCGTCGGGATCACGAACATCGGCATCGTCGCGGCCTACCGGAACCGGCACGTCCTGAACGCCGCGTTCCAGTACGGCATCGTCGCGATGCTCGCCACCGTCCCGCTCTTCGGGGGGGCGGCGATCGTCGTCGCGAGCACCGGCACGCTGAGCATGTGGATCCTCTTCACCGAGGCGGTGGCGGTCCCCCTCATCGCGAAGGCGTTCCTGGTCCTCGGCGTCATGGGGGAGGGAATGGCGCCGTTCTACGTAGCAAAGGCGGAGATCACGAGGGCGCAGGGAGCGCCGTTCATCCTGATGGTCCACGTCAGTTCGCTCCTCCTCTTCCTGCGCGTGGCGGAGATCGTCATATCGATGTGATAGGCCATGAAGAAACAGACAGCACTGATCACGGGCCTTGCGGCGGGCGGCATCGGGGTGGCGGCCGGAATTCTCGCGGCCGTCGGCTACCTCCCGGTCTGGGCCGCGGAGATCCTCGCGGTCGTCACCTTCCCTGCCTTCGTCATCTGCATCGCACTGTGGTGGAACGCAAAGTCCGGAGAAGAAGACATCCCGTTCATAGGATACTGACATGATCGAATACCTGCTCTTTGCCACCTTCGTCGGCCTGCTCTTCCACGGCATCCACCGGAAAGTCATCGCGAGAGTCCAGGGACGGCCGGGGCCGCCGATCTGGCAGGAGATCCTGCATACCCTGAAGTTCTCCTTCAAGGAGACCTGGATACCGAAGACGGCCAGCCAGACGCTCTTCGTCGCGGTCGTCTTCGTCGCCATCGGCATCTGGAGCGGAGCCCTCTTCCTCCTCCTCTCCGGGGGGAGCCTCCTCCTCCTCTTCGGGATCTACCTGCTGCACAAGATCGTGGAGCACGGGATGGGGCTCTCGTCGGGCTCCCCCTACGGGAAGTTCGGGGCCATCCGGTCGGTCATATCGGCGGCGTCGGAGCTGCCGCTGCTTGCCACCGTCGCCGTGATCTACTTCTTCACGGGTTCGCTCTCGATCGCCGATATCGCCGCCTACCAGCAGGTCCACGGCCCGCTTCTCATCCTCGCCTTCCCGGCGGCCGCCGCGATGTACCTCGTGATCCTCTCCAAGATGCACTACGGCCCGTTCTCGATCATCGAGGCAAAAGAGATCGTGAGCGGGAACATGACCGAGCACTTCGGCGTCTGGCGCGCCGGGCTCGAGGTGGGGTTCGCCCTCAAGACCTACGTCCTCCTCTACGCGTTCGTCCTCCTCTTCATCGGCCCGCTCCCGCTCGCCCTGACGCTGCTCCTGATGCTGCTCGTCCTGGTCTCGCTCTCGTTCGTCTGCGCAGTCACGCCCATGCTCTCGCCCTACGACACCGTGACGGTCCAGAGCCTGGTGACGGGAGCGCTCGTCGTCTACATCATCGTTCTCGGGGTGGTCATGGGATGAACACGATACGCCTCCTGATCGCGGCAGGAGCGGCCTTCTACGTGGCCGTATTCCTCGCCCAGGTATTCCAGAACTGGAGCGTGGCCGACCAGGCGATCGCGGGCGTCGTCCTGCTCGCCGTCGCCACGGCGCTGACCTGGATGCACGACGAACTCACCCTGAAGCGCTACGAGATGGGGCTGCTCTGGGTGATGGTGCTCGGGTTCCTCGCCTATGCCGCGGCACATGCATCGGGGGTGCTCGCATGAAGTACCTCTACGAGAAAGATCTTCGCCAGATGAAGTACACCATCCTGACGAGCATGAGGCACGATGAGACCGTCCACGCGATCGCAGAGCGCCTCGGCATCTCCGACGCAAAACTCCGGATGGTGCTGATACGCCGGTTCGACATGTCCCTGCTTGAGAACCTCGAGTCCCGGTGGCAGATGGGGCAGCAGCACGCGGACGACGGCGACCCGGTGGCGGAGGGACTCGGGTACGAACTCTTCACCCGGTTCATACCGCTCGTCGACCCGGACGTGATGCGGTCGATATACGATGAGACAACAGCGATGATAGGAAACGGATCGTCACGAGACGAGGCGCTCCCGAAAGGGAGAGCGCGGGTCCGGGAGGCGGCCCTCTCATGAGGAACATCCTCCAGGAGATCAAGAACGCCGTGCGGTCGCGGTCGATCCACGTCAGTTACGTCGACGTCGGGTCGTGCAACGGCTGCGACATCGAGGTGCTCGCCTGCCTTGCGCCGCGCTACGACATCGAGCAGTACGGCATCTACGTCCACAACAACCCCCGGGAGGCCGACGTCCTCCTGGTCATCGGCTCCGTCACCCCGCAGTGGGTCGACAAGCTCCGCGACATCTGGGAGAAGATCCCGGAGCCGAAAGTGGCCGTCGCCATCGGAAACTGCCCGATATCGGGGTGCGTCTATGCCCGGAAAGGCACCCTGACCACCCCGCCGGTCGAGAACTACATACCCATCGCGGCAAGCGTGCCGGGCTGTCCCCCACGCCCGACCGAGATCCTCTCCGCCATCCTCTCGGTCGCGCCGCTGATATTCAAGGACTACGAGGAGAAGAAGCCATGAAGAAGACCGTCGACGTATCCATCCCCCTCGGCCCGATGCACCCCTGCTGGAAAGAGCCCGTCCGCATCAAGTGCGAGACGGCCGGCGAGCGGGTGATCAGGACCGAGGTCGAGCTCGGGTACATGAAGAAAGGGATCGAGCGGATCATGCGGGGACGGCCCTGGCAGGAGGTGATGTTCCTTGCCGAACGCGTCTGCGGGATCTGCTCGGTCGTCCACAACATGGTCTTCATCGAGGCGATGGAGAAGATCAGCGATATCGCGGTCCCGCCGCGGGCGGCATACCTCCGGGTCGTCGTCAACGAACTCGACCGGATAGCAAGCCACATCCTCGCGAACTTCTCCTACTGCTACACGATCGAGCACGAGACGCTCGCGATGTACCTCCTGAACACCCGCGAGACCGTACTCGATAACCTCGAGCGGATCACGGGTTCACGGATCAACACCGCCTACATGATCCCGGGGGGGGTCAGGTTCGACCTCCTCCCCGAGGACGCCGAAGCGCTGCTCGCCGACCTCGCGAAGGTGGAGGATGAGATGCGGCGGTATACCCGGATCTTTGAGACCGGTCCCATGATCGCGCTCCGGAGCAAGGGGATCGGGGTCATGAGCCGTGAGGATGCAATCCGGTCCCACACCGTCGGCCCCACGGCCCGGGCGAGCGGGGTCGAAGACTGCGACCTCCGCCTCCGCCACCCGACCTACCGGGAACTCGGGTTTACGCAGGTGACCCGGACGGAGGGCGACAACTTCGCCCGGATCATGCTCAGGTTCCAGGAGGTCTTCCAGAGCATCGACCTGATCAGGAAGTGCGTAAAGAATCTCCCTGACGGGCCTATCCGGGGCGGCGGGTTCTGCAAGGCCGGGGAGACCTCGTATGCCGGCGAAGCTCCCCGCGGGGAGCTGACCTACACGATCAAGACCGACGACTACGGGAGGGTGCTCGATATCGCGATCCGGACACCCTCGGTCATGAACATCGAGGCCTGCGCTCACGCGATGATCACGGACGCGACGTCGATCGCCGACGTGACCTCGACGTTCATCAGCAGCGACCCCTGCATCGCGTGCAACGAGAGGTAATATGCGATCGATCATCTACTACGTGCGGGAGTTCCTCCGGCCGGAATGGTTGAAGAAGTTCTTCTCGGTAAAGACCGCGCCGCTCGATACCCCTTCGTACTTCAAGGGCTACCCGTCCCTGACCGGGAAGGAGTGCGTGGCGTGCTTCTCCTGCATGATGATCTGCCCTGCGCCCGAAGCAATTGCGGTCCTCCGCAAGAAGGACCGGTGGGAGCCGGAGATCTATCCCGGCCACTGCATCCGGTGCGGCCTCTGCGTCGAGGCCTGTCCGGAAGGCGTCCTCTCAAGCGGCCGGATCCTCGACGTCACGCAGCGCGACGGAACAGCACTCTGGTCGTGGTATCACCTCCAGGTCGACGACAGCCTCTGCATGCGGTGCGGGAACTGCTGCGTCTCCTGCCCGGTCAACCGGCAGATTGATCCCCAGCTTGCCGGGACCGGGACGTCCTCAAGCGACGAGGTGATCATGCGGGTCGAGGGCGGCAGGGTCCGGATCCTCCATGAGGAGAAGTGCACGGGGTGCAAGACCTGCGAGACCCACTGCCCGAACCGCGCTATCCGGGTCGCCCGGATGGTGGAAGGGGTGCAGCCGGAGGAGGCGGAGGCATGACCTTCCTCATGATCACCGGGCGGACGGTGAACCAGGGCGTGACGGTCGAGAACAAGACCTCCGCCGAATACGCGGAGGAGACCTCCACCTGCTTCATGCACGAGTTCGATATGATGGAACTCGGCCTTGACGACAACGACCCCGTCCGGGTGGCCGGGCCCTGCGGGGAGGTCGTCATGCGGGCTGTCGCATCGGTGGAGGTGGAGATGGGAACCGTCTTCGTCCCCTACGGCCCCTACGCGAACCACATCATCGCCGCCGGCACCCACTCCACCGGGATGCCGGACTTCAAGTCGCACGAGGTGGAGATCGAACCGACAGACGAAGAACCCAAGACCGTTCACGGACTGATGGAAGACCTGGGAGGGCTTGCGTATGATCGTTAAGGACGCGGTCTGCCCGTTCTGCGGGTGCCTCTGCGACGATATCGAGGTGGAGGTCGAAGGGAACCGGGTGGTCGCCGTGACGAACGCCTGCGAGCTCGGTAAGACGAAGTTCATGGGCGAGCAGAGGCTGAAGAACCCGATTCTGCGTGACGGAAACACCTGGAAAGACATAACGTGCGACGAGGCGATCCGGTATGCCGCCGATATGCTCCTATCCGCCGAGCGCCCGCTCCTGTATGGGTGGAGCGGCACCCACGGGGAGGCGCAGTGCGTGGGAGTCCACATGGCCGAACTCATCCATGGGGTCATCGACAACACCTCCTCGGTCTGCCACGGGCCGTCGATCCTGGCCATCCAGGAGGTCGGGCATCCGGGCTGCACGCTCGGGGTGGTGAAGAACCGGGCGGACCTCGTGATCTACTGGGGCTCAAACCCGATCGACGCCCACCCCCGGCACCTCTCGCGGTATACGCGCTACGCCGAAGGGTTCTTCCTCGAGAACGCCTTCCGCGACCGGAAGGTGATCGTCGTCGACGTCAGGAAGACCGAGACCGCAAACATCGCCGACGAGTTCGTCCAGATCAAGCCCGGCGGGGACTACGCGGTCCTCTCGGCGCTCCGGGCGATCGTCCAGGGGAAGACGGATACGATCCCCCGGACGGTCGCGGGGGTCACGAAGGAGCAGCTCATCCGGGTGGCGAACCTCTGCAAAGGGGCGAAGTTCGGGGCGGTCTACTTCGGGCTCGGCCTCACGATGACCCGCGGGAAGTACAAGAACATCAGGAACGCCATCGAACTCGTCTCGGAACTGAGCCGGCACACGAAGTTCACGATCTCGGCGATGCGGGGCCATTACAACGTCTACGGCTCAAACGAAGTGAACACCTGGATGACCGGCTACCCCTTCGGGATCGACTTCTCGCGGGGGATCGCCTTCTACAACCCGGGCGAGACGACGGCGGTGGATATCCTGGCCCGGAAGGAGTGCGACGCGGCCCTGATCGTCGGGAGCGACCCGGCCGCCCACTTCCCGCGGAAGTGTCTCGAGCACCTCGCGGATATCCCGGTCGTCCAGCTCGACCCCTACCCGAACGCCACGACCGCGTTCTGCAACGTCCAGATCCCGGTGGCGGTGACCGGCATCGACGCGGAGGGGACGGCCTACCGGATGGACGGGGTGCCGATCCGGACCCGGCAGGTCCTCTCCTCCAACTACCCCTCCGACAGAGAGGTGCTCTCGAAGATGTATGCACTGATGCAGGAGGCGCCGGGGCGATGAGCGAACTCCTGGTGAAGAACGCCTGCGTGATCGACCCCCTCCGGGGCATCAACGCCGAGGTGATGGATATCGCCATCCTTGACGGGAAGATCGTCGAGGAGGTGAGCGGTGCGGCGGAGGTGATCGACGCCCACGGTATGCTCACGATGCCGGGCGGGGTCGACTCGCACACTCATATCTGCGGGACGAAGGTGAACTTCGGGCGGTACATGAGCCCGGAGGATATGCGGGCGGGCCGAACGCCCCGGCGCGGGCCGATGCACGCCACGTCCGGTTACAGCGTCCCGACGACCTACGGGAACAGCTACCGCTACAGCGTGATGGGCTACACGAGTCTCCTTGAAGGCGCGATGGCGCCGCTCGAGGCCCGGCACACCCACGAGGAGTTCATCTACACGCCGCTCCAGGACACGATGGCGAACACGCTCTTCGACGGCAACTGGGCAGTTCTCGAGGCGATCCGCGACGGGGATATCAAACGGGTCGCGGCCATCATCGCCTGGACGCTCCGGGCGGTGAAGGGGTTCGGCGTCAAACTCACGAACCCGGGCGGCACCGAGGCCTGGCAGTGGGGCCAGAACGTCTCCTGCATCAGGGACCCGGTGCCCTACTTCGAGGTGACGCCGGCCGAGATCATCCGGTCGGTCGTCGAGGCGAACGAGCTCCTCGGTCTCCCGCACTCCGTCCACCTCCACTGCAATAACCTGGGGACGCCGGGGAACTACACCTGCACGCTCGGCTCCTTCGGCCTCATCCCGGACCTGAACAAGAAGCGGCAGACACTGTATGCCACTCACGTCCAGTTCCACGCCTACGGCGGGTCGGGATGGAAGGATTTCTGCTCGAAGAGCGAGCCGATAGCAAACTTCGTCAACATGCGGCCCCAGATCGTCATGGACATGGGGCAGGTGATGTTCGGCCGGACGACGACGATGACCGCCGACGGGCCGATGGAGTTCAACCTCTACCGCCTCCACCATGACAAGTGGAGCAACCACGACGTGGAGCTCGAGACCGGTTCGGGGATCATCCCGGTCATCTACCGGCGCAAGAACCTGGTCAACTCGATCATGTGGGCGATCGGGCTTGAACTCGCCCTCCTCACAAAGAGCCCCTGGCAGTGCCTGCTCACGACGGATAACCCGAACGGCGCGCCGTTCGTCCGCTACCCGGAGATAGCCGCCCTCCTGATGAGCAAGAAGTATCGCGATGCCGAGTTCGCCACGGTCCACCCCGATACCGGCGCACGGGTTCCCCTCCCGGCGATCGAGCGGGAGCTCGACTGGTACGAGATCGCGGTGATGACCCGGGCCGGCGCGGCGCGTGCGCTCGGGATCCAGGATCTGGGCAAAGGCCATCTTACCCCGGGCGCTGATGCGGATATCGCTATCTACCCGATCAGGATCGATGAGGTCGATCCCTCGGTCGACTACCGGAAGGTGATCGAGGCGTTCGGCCAGACCGAGTACACGATCAAGCGGGGCAGGGTCGTCGCCCGGAGAGGCGAGTGCGTGGTCGACGGGAGCAACGCGACGTTCTGGGTGAGGCCGAAGGTCTCCGACGCCTACGATATGGGCAAAGACCCCGACTTCATCGAGAAGTTCGACCGCTACTACACGGTCCGGATGAGGAACTACCCGGTGCAGGAGGAGTACCTGAACCGGAACCGGTGCATCGAGACGGAGGCGGGGATATGAAGGTCACGCTCGCGATGAGACCCTCCGCCAGGCAGTCGTTCATCCCCATCGAGGCGGAGTCGATCGTCCCAAAGAACTTCCTGTCAGGCAAGGATCTCCTGGTCTGGCGGGGGAACCGGGAGCTTCGGCTCGACGAGGTCTTCACGGTCACCGTGGAGGGAGAGGCCGACCGCGCCGGGGATGTCGAGGTCGTCATATCGGGGGACGAGACGTTCCGGCTGAAGCGCATCGGTGAGTACATGGACGCCGGGAAGATCACGGTCCTCGGGGGTATCGGTATGCACTGCGGCAACTTCATGAGCGGCGGGACGATCGAGATCCACGGCAACGCCGACGCCTGGCTCGGCCGTGAGATGACGGGGGGCACCATCATCTGCCGGGGCGACGCCGCCGACTACTGCGCGTCGGGCTACCGCGGCGGCAGGAAGGGGATGAAAGGCGGCAGCGTCGAGGTCTTCGGCCGCGCCGGCGATTTCCTTGCGGAGCACATCGCCGGCGGCAGCGTGGTCGTGCACGGCGGTGCCGGGGATATGCCCGGTGCCGAGATGCATGGGGGGACGGTGGTCGTCCACGGCGACTGCAGCCGTCCGGCGGCGAATATGAAGGCGGGCTCCTGCTATATCTACGGGACCGCGCACGGTATGCTCCCCACCTTCCGGAAAGTCGGGTCCGTTCAGCACGAAGGACACGCACTTATCCACTTTACGGGGGATATCGCGAACAGAGGGAAAGGAAATCTTTTTGTGAAGGACTACGTATATCTGGACTGATGGTCAGGCACGAGTGTGGGTTCGAGGCCCCGATTCACTGCAAGAAATGCGGGAGACCGCTGGACAGCAACGAACGTACGGGCCTCTTCTGCCCGCACTGCGGCAGGAGAGTCAGCATGCTCTGTCCCGGGTGCGGGCGTCTCTGGTGATCAGGCCCGGTTCTTCACCCATTGGGCGTACTGGGCCCGGAGCTGCCGGACATCCTGCTCGGTGAGTTCACGTTTCCCGGTCTGGTGCAGGTACGATTCAAGCTGTTCTACGACCTGTTCTGCATCCAGGAAGTCATCGGCGTCCAGGTAGACCGGCACTTTTGCGATGTTGATCGCCTCCCCGCACATCGGGCAGAGCCTCCAGCGCTGGTAGCGGTCAACGTAGGTGAAGGTCTTGCAGCCCGGACAGCGGATGACGAGATACATGATCAATGGGAGTGTGCGGGCGGGCGGATTTATAGTTATCTATACGGGTTTCCTCCCGGGGTTGAGGGTGTAGCGGCGGAAGGGACGTTCCTTGAAAGGGGGGCGGGAGCATCGGAACGATTGCAAAATTGGGACCGTTTTTGACAAAACCAAACCCATACGCTGGACCGTGGGGACTGCGCACCTGACGGTGCTCGAGCTCCGCTCTTCGAAGCCTGATGGCTTCTCAAACTCCTGTCCTGCGGACAGTCGTTCCTACCGGAACGTCGCTTATCGCCACGCACTGCCCCCGCCCCTGGAGTGGGGTGCGACGGGCCATGGGGCCGGAGCATGAGCACCGTCAGGTGTGAGCGAGGAGGCCGGAGGCCGGGCGGGGTGGGGGTTACAGGCAAAATATTATTGTGGAGACAGGGGAGGGGGGCGAGCCCCCCTCGCACCTATCGGTGCTCAAGCTCGCTACGCTCGCACTCCCCGTCAGCCCCTCCCCCAGGGGCGATATCCACCACGGTCCACTGCACCGGGCTTTTTCCTCGCCGGCCGCTTTGCCCTTCACAACCGGATAATCGACATTTTTTCCCATCCCTATCGGTCACTCCCACCCCCATCACTCCCCCCGTGCCCCTCTCTGCGCGAGATCCTTCACCGCCGGCCCGTGGATCACCCTCCCGCTGGCATCATAGCGCGAGCCGTGGCAGGGGCAGTCCCAGGTCTCTTCGGCGCTGTTCCATGTGACGACGCATCCCATGTGGGTGCAGGTGGGGTTGACGGCGCGGACCCGGCCCTCCCGGTCCCGGAAGACCCCGGTCTTCTCGCCCTCGATCATCATGATCCTCCCTTCTCCGGGCCGGACGTCGCGTATCTCCCCCGACGGCCGGGAGATCGCCCCGCCGATATACTTCTCGGCCACCTCGATGTTGTGCACCAGGAACCTCCTTGCCGAGGCCATCGGCTTGAACCGGTCGGGGGCGTAGACCTCGCTCCAGGGGTTCTCGCGCCCCCGGATCATGTCGGCGATGATCAGCCCGGCCACGGTGCCGTTGGTCATCCCCCACTTCCGGAAGCCCGTTGCGATGTAGACGTTCTCGTGGCCGTCTGCGAGCGGGCCTATGTAGGGGACGCCGTCGTTGGTGATGTAGTCCTGCGCCGACCAGTGGTAGTCGACGGACCGGAGCGGGTAGACCGACCGGGCGTATCGTTCGAGAGCGCGGTAATGCTCCCTTGTGTCCACGTCCTCCCCGCTCCGGTGCTCCATCCCGCCGACGAGCACCAGTTCGCCGTCTCCGGCGGGCTGCGACCGCCAGGAGTGGGCCGGGCTCTCGGCGTTGATATACATCCCGTCGGGGAACGGCTCGTCAAGCCGGACGCCGAGGACGTAAGAGCGCGACGGGTCCATCCGCGCGTAGTAGAACCCGGGGCTGTCGTAGAAGGGATAGTGGGTCGCGAGGACGACGTTTCCGGCGGTTATGGTCCCGTTCTCGGTCCTGACCGTGCAGGGAGAGCCTCTCTCGTCCCGGACCTCGACGGCCCGGGTATGTTCGTAGATCCGGCTCCCGTCGCCGGGGATCAGGGAGGCAAGGGCGAGGAGGTACTTCACCGGGTGGAACTGCGCCTGGTTATCGAACCGCACCGCCCCGTAG
>JAEWMO010000166.1 GCA_023457135.1 Methanobacteriota archaeon
GTCGATGGGCATCACCCTCCTCGAGCGGAACATGGGCTACTTCGACCTCTACACGGCCGACGAGGTCTTCGTCACGGGAACGGCGGCGGAAGTCGGCCCGATCCGCGAGATCGACGGCCGTGTCATCGGGAACGGCAAGCCCGGCCCCATCACCCGGCAGCTGATGGCGGCCTTCAAGGCCGTCACCCAGAAGGAAGGCTCCCCGATCAACGGGTGAGCGGAACGTGTCTCCGGGCCGGGAAGTTCCGGTCACCGGGCGGCCGGCCGGGGCCATCCCGGCACAACTTTTTTATTCCCAGGCATCGAAGTTGTATGGCACACTGTGCATGCTGCTATAGTGTAGGGGCCAATCATGTCGGCCTTTCACGCCGACGACAGGGGTTCAAATCCCCTTAGCAGCATTCTGTTCTGAAACATTTTCGCTGTCCAAACACCTTTGCAGCACATCCCGGAGCCGGCGTAGTCAGATCACTATCTTTTTCCCGCCGATAATACAGCATTACAACCGGTTGGCGTTACCGCCTCCCGGGAACCGGACATCTCCTTTCAGATCTCCGTGACCTGATCCGGGCGGCAAAAGGCCGTGCTGCGACTGCGGTAAACGCGAACTGGTTCTGCTGTACCGGCATATCGGCGACCGAACCGGCAAGGATATTCTCAAGGAAGAGCGAGCGCCATACGGTAAGAGAATTCTTTCGACACTGTCGAAGAAATGAGAGTAGAATACGTTGCTTTGAGCCAGGTTTAAGGCAAGAAGTAAAATGGAAGATTAATAAAACCCCGAAGTCAATATCCCCTGTGGTGCCGTCCGGTGAGAGAACGCAGCCATCCTGCGCCAGAAGGGCCTGACCCGGAGGAGAGAGGAGCTATTTTTCTGGGATGGTTAAAGAAACGCGGCGGCATGAGGAAGGTACAGGACTGTCAGCGAAAGTGCAGAGAGAACGGCTTTGAGGCGAAAGAATTTGTCGATTCAATGGGACAAGATTACATTCGCCTGTACCGTGCCGGCGGAGGGGACAAAGTCCTGAAACTTGAAAAACCCGTGTGGGCGGATCAATGGTTGACATACTACGACCTCGAAGTGCCCCATCACCGGCACTGGACCAGACTGAAAGAATAGATTAGGTATCAGAACATTTTTTTACTATCACTCACTACTGCTTATTACCAGTCAGCGTACCCGAGCTCCCGGATAGGAGCGCAGGTGCTGCAGTTGCACGAGAGAGACGATTATGTCGGAGAAAAAACTGCCGGAACTTCCTGAAGAACTCGAGGAGTTCCTGGACAAACCGTATGGGGGCCTATTCGGGAATACCGTCCTCGCCCGGGTCGTCGAAGAGATCGTCGCCGATCCGACGATGGACTACCGGCCCGGGTACCTTGAGGAGATGACGGGCAAAAAGGCCCCCAGCATCAGAGAGGCACTCCGGGTGCTCGTCAGACTCGGGCTGATCGAGAACGTGTCCGGCGACGTCCAGCATCCGGTCTATCGGGTCGTCGTCGAATCGAAGAAGTTCATTGCGCTCTCCCTGCTGGCCTATGCCGTGCTCGACGACCGGGACGGGACGGACTGCATGAACACAGCGATCCTGGACTACTACAACAGGTCGCTCAGGGCAAAGGCAGAACCGCTTGCAGTCGCAACGAACTATGCCGGCGAATGGACAACGGGAGAAGATTGCTCTGCACGGGAGGCAGAGGCAAAGTATTCGATCTTCTCCGTGGGGGCGTAGCCATGGCAGAGGAGCAGAATGAGACAAAAGACGGAGCCGTCGCCGTCGACCTCCGCAAACTCTATCGGTTCGAGCCAGAGGAGCTGCAGCTGGATATCACGCACAGTTCCTACTCAAACCTTGCATACGTCCAGGTAACGCACAGGGATGTCTGTATCGACTTTCTGGGGATGCCCGGGGTCCGCCGGGAGGGCAGAGCGCTGGTAAACGGAACACGTGTCTACATGTCGCACGCTGCCGCACAGAAACTCGCTGAAGCGCTCAGCGGGATTCTTGAGAAGGTGCATACGGAGGAAGGCATGGAGAGGTACGTTCCCGGGGGTCTGGGGAGAAGAAGAACCTCAACAACAGGTGAGCGGAAGCAGGAAGACCGGCCCGTATAGAGTTTCTGTGCGTTGCCTGCTGATTGCATCTCATACCCGAAGATGTGCCCGGCAGCACAGATACCCCACGCTCCTATCCCCGCAACACAGATAATACGTGGTCGGATGAATCTCCAAAAGTGCGGGAGACATTTCTCCGGGTCACCAGGGGGACCAGGCTCGGTTACTCACACCGCCGATTTCGATCCCCGAATAGTCCGGGATGCATAACTGAAAAGAGCAGTTTCCACATCAGCCGGCAGCCATAGGCCTTCCTCCCGAAGCGCCAGCGGACGATAGTATTGTGGCGGGTGCGGACAGGCAATCCCGTCCCCGTTCAGGGTTTGGGCAATGTGGTTGAGGATCTCGACCCACGTACCATACTCTCGTGGCCAGCCCTCCTGAGTTGAGGGAATTGTCCAGTGTGAATTCTGTTGAGCGGCATACAGGTTCAGGAGTTGATACTGGTTCACACACAGTCCGTCGCCATTGCCAAAGACCCTGACGAGCCGGGTATCAAGGGCTCCGAAGACCTGCGGTACGGCAAAGTGGAGAACTTTGCTGCAGTACGTGGGTCCGAAGCCGCGGATCTGGCATCCGAGGATGCAGATAGCGTTCTCCGGCTCCCTCATCAACCAGCAGGCCGGCGTGCCGTCGAGGTAGAGCGTTATCCTGATAGGGTCGGGACATGAGATGCGCTTTGGATTGGGGAGAGCTCCCCACGCCGCCACATCCAGCAGGTGGTTCCGGTTGAGCGAGTATTCCCTGGCCGCACGCGAGAGTGCCTGTTCAAGGCGAAGGAGGTCCGGAAACCCCCTCTCCCAGGTATCCTCCTTCCACCGGTACGACCGGTAGAGCCCGGGCATATCCTGTTCCAATAGGAATCGGTCGATAGTAACCAAGTGGGAAGGGGAGAGGGGCATGAAGATCGTTCTGAACTGTGTTTTAGTGATATAAGAATAAAAGGCTGGCATTTTGGCGTCGATATGCCAGCGGGTCATCGTCACCCACTGATTACACCAGACGGCCCAAAAACTCTGGCAGTACCTGTTACACCTGAATCCCGTCCACGCCACTCACATCCCCCGTCTGGCCGGAATGAAGTCCCGATGCGAAAGAACCTAAATACATGCGCATACACATACACAGCCATGGGAACCAGGACGATCAGCATCAGCGACGACGTATACGAGAGGCTCTCCCGGTTAAAAGGCCCTTCAAACATGAGTTTTTCCGAAGTGATCCTGAAGTATACCCCGCAAAAGAAGAAACTCTCCGAGATCCTCAAGGAGTTCGGGCCGACCCCCGCGCTGGCCGGCTCGGTCGAGGAAGCCTCACGCGAGATGAGGAAGGCTTCGATGCGAGAGGTCGACTTCGATGCCGACGCTTGATACGTCCCTGCTCATCGACCTGACCCGGCACGACCCGGGGGCAATGAGAATGCTTGAGACGATGGAGCGGGAGGGGTTGCCCCTTGCTACCACAGCGATCAACATCCTCGAACTCTACCGCGGAGCCTGCCTCTCGGCATCGGCGCAGGAGAACATTCGGGAAGTCGAAGCCATCATCCGGGCCCTGATCGAACTCCCCATCACAGACGAGACCTGCCGGATCTTCGGGGCACTCGCTGCCGAGCTCCGGGGAAACGGCAAGCCAAT
>JAEWMO010000167.1 GCA_023457135.1 Methanobacteriota archaeon
CGCGGACGGTGGCGCTGACTCGTGATAGTATCCAGGAGAGGGAGGCACTGCTGGAGCGAGCAAGAGAGGAATGGGGAGATATACTCCGTTCACACAGCGGAGCCCGGTACGCGTGGGACGGCATCGCGGATCTCAACGAAGAACTGCTGGTTCTCGAATCCCCGGACGGGAAGTTGCTCGGAGCGCTCTCGTTCTGCACACGGTACGGGGATGAAAAGAACATCTACGTC
The DNA here is from genome assembly GCA_023457135.1 of Methanobacteriota archaeon. GTDB lineage: Archaea > Halobacteriota > Methanomicrobia > Methanomicrobiales > Methanoculleaceae > Methanoculleus. Next base: position 231 of record JAEWMO010000167.1, read on the forward strand.
TCCCGCATAGGGGTGATCCCGAAGAGGCGCGGCTACGGAAAACAGTTGATGCAGGCAGTCTCGAGGCTCGCTGCCGCCGGGGACCAGGGGATCGTTGCACTCCCGACAGACGAGGGGCGCCTCCTCTTCCGGGGCATCGGGATGCGCACCCGCCCGGGAGGGGACCCGCACCAGCTCGAGTACACGTTCACCCCGGACGAGGCACAGGCGTTTGCGGAACGCCTGCTGGAAAGCCCGGTTCCCTGAGACCGGCTACCGGCTCCGCCGGGCCGGTGATTACGCCGCCGCCTCGCCGGAACGGGCCCTTCCGCGGCCGCCGTCCACCGCCTCGGCAACACGCATTATGGCACCGACGTCCGGCGTCACCATACAGACGGGGAAATAGCCGAACAGCGACGCGTAGTCGATCTTGAGCGCCCGGTACCGGGCGAGATCGAGGGTTATCCTCTCGAGGTCTTCTGCCATCCGGGGGGTCACCCCGTCGCGAGGCGATGCCGGGGCGAGGTCTGCGATGGCTAAAAGCACCTCCTCGCGGATCGTCTCGATCCTGGACGATAAGAGGGAGTGGACGAGCGTGCGGCTATAGCCTCCCTGGAAGTGCCGCACGACGATCATCTGCGTCAGAAAGATGAGGGCAAACATGCCGGCCCCGAGTTCGATATCAGCCTCAGCGGAGATGAAACTGTTGTATGTCACGCCGGGGAGGACGATCGCCGCGATGGAGATGATGCCGGCAACGGTTATCACGACGGCAGCGGTGAGCGCATACTTCAGCCCCTGGCTCCAGGCCTCGTTATACCGTTCTTTGAGCAGGGACTGCATACCGAGTATCCCCGCAAAAAAGCCACGCGAATACGGCTGCACATACACGATCGCGACGTAGAAGACGATGATTGCAGCGGACTGGATGACGACGATCACGGCGGAGTACGATGCGAATTCACCGTTCACGAGCCAGCCTGCAAGTGCAAAGACCGAGGAGAGAGCGAAGAGCACGAGAAAACCCGGGGCGAGCGGCTGGCAGTTGATGAAGAACAGGTTCCAGCCGAGTTCATAGAGAGAGTTCCTCTGCCGTGTGAGCTGTCTGAGTGCCTCTATCGCATCGGCAGGGACGGCGGCGCTCTTCTCAAGGCTCTCCCACGATATGATCTCCTCAAGACTCATCCTCTCGCGACTTTTGAGATCGCTGAAATACCTGACATACGACTTCAGGTCGCCCGTATCGGTCGGGAGCAGGAGGAGGAAGGGATTTATCATCAGGAATATGAAGGACGCCATGATCCAGTAAAGATAGTATTCCCCGGTATATGCGAGTAAAAGCCCCAGGTTGAGCAGGACCGCCGCTCCGAGGATGGGCGACGTGTAACGAAGACTCCACTTTACCCCCTTCAGGGTCGCGAGGTCGTCCTCTGCCGTCCTGAGGATCTTCTCCGCCTCGGCCCGGGAGTATGCAAGTTTCTGCGAGAACTCGCCCGGCGAGATCACCGGGTTCTCCGCCACATTATTCCTCCCGAACAGGTTGCCGTACGGCAGTTTCATCGATTATTATTTTTCCGGGATTATCTATAAAAAGAGGGTTTCTTTACCAGATGACCGGCCTCTCCTCGACCTCCCGGTAAAGGGCGTCACCGGGCCCGATCTCCGGGAACGCCTCGTAGAACTCCGGGATATTGAAGAGGACCCCGTTCACCCGGAACCTGTCCGGGGCATGAGGGTCGGTCAGCACCAGGTTCCGTAGCGAGGCCTCCCGGTCGTTCACCCTCCAGACAACGGGGGCAGCCAGGAAGAACCGGCGGTCGGCGGCGGGGTCGACCGACCCGTTCTCCGTCTTCTTCCAGGCATGGTAGGCGAGCGTCAGGCCCCCGAAGTCGGCGATGTTCTCTCCGAGGGTGAGGTTGCCATTGACATGGAGCCCGGGGAGGGCCTCAAACGCGTTGTACTCCGCGACAAGCAGGGCCGTCCGGTTGTTGAAGTTCGCGGCGTCCTCCTCCGTCCACCAGTCCTTCAGGTTCCCATCTTTGTCATACTGCCTCCCCTGGTCGTCGAAGCCGTGCGTCATCTCGTGCCCGATCACCCAGCCGAGGGCGGCGTAGTTGAGAGCAGGGTCTCTATCGGGGTCGAAGAACGGCAGCTGGAGGATGCCCGCGGGGAAGACCATCTCGTTTGCGGTCGGGTCGTAGTAGGCGTTCACCGTCTGCGGGGACATAAACCAGGTGTCCCGGTCGACCGGCCCGCCGATTCTCTCGAGCCCCTCCGGCCCGTGGATGAGGGAGTGGGTCTGAGCGGCGCGGACGTTCCCCATGTATGAACCCGAAAGGTTCAGCCCGGTGTAGTCTGTCCAGCGGTCGGGATACGCGATCTTCTCCCCCATGGCCGCAAGTTTCTCGCGGGCCGCGCCCTTCGTGGGCCCGCTCATCCAGGCGAGGCCGGTTATCCGCTCATCGAAGGTCTCCCGGACGGCGTGGAAGATCCCCGACACCATCTCGCGGGTCCGGGGGTCCACGTATTCGGCGACGTATGCCTGGCCCACCAGGGCCCCCAGGAGTTCGCTCTCCGTGTTGACGACACGCTGCCACCGGGGTTTCATCTCAGGGACATCATAGAGCGTCGTCTCGTAGAAGGCGAAGTGCTCCTCCTCAAACGATGCGTTGAGGTAGGGAGATGCCTGGTCGATGAGCCGGTAGCGCAGGTAGACCTTCCAGTCTTCGAGCGGTGTCGTCTCAAGGAGGGAGTTCAGCCCGGCGACGTATCCGGGCTGGTAGACATGCACCCGGCTCACCGGCCCGGAGCCGGGGATCGTGGCGAGGGCCTCCCACCCGACTGCGGGGAACTCTTCCTCCAGTTCGGCCAGAGGGTAGACGTTTGTGGTCTTCTGCGGGTCGCGGTTCTCCTCGGCGCTGAGATGGGCCTGCGCAAGGGCCTTCTCCATCGCATAGACGGTCTTTGCGTCGGCGGCGGCCTGTTCCGGAGAGGTTCCGGCGAGCGTCAGCACCCGGGCGATATGATCCCGGTAGGCCTCCTGGAGCTCAAGGCTCTCCATGTCGCTCCGGAGGTAATAGTCCCGGTCCGGCAGGCCGAGCCCGCTCTGGTAGAGACCCGGAACCATCTCAGTGCTGTTCTCGGGGTTGACCTCCGCCCAGTAGTGGTACACCGGGCTGAACCCCTCTTTTAGGAGGGCGACCGTCGCACCGGCAAGGTCGCTCCGGGAATCAATAGCGTCGATCGCTGCAAGGAGATCCGAGAGCCCGTCGAGTCCCTCCCGGTCGATCGTCTCCGTATCCATGCCTGCCCGGTAGAACGCTCCAAGAAGCGTGGCATCCCGGTCGGCACTCTCCGGTGGCGCGGCCGCTGCCTTCAGAAGGAGGGTATGGAGGTCGTCATCCACCCGATCCTGCATCTCGGTGAATACGGCGTAATACTGCTTATCGGCCGGAACGGGATGCTCTGCAATCCAGGCGTCGTTGACGTAGGCATAGAAGTCGTCGCCCGGGCGGACGGACTCGTTGAAGGGGAATTCGCTCTCCGGTGCCGACGTTACGTTGTTCGGGGTCTCGGTCTCGGCGGGATTGATGCATCCGGCACAGAGGATGCACGCGATCAGGAAAATGGTCAGGAAGACGGGTTTCACAAAGGATTGTGGCTTTGCCGCGGGATTAAGCGTTGTGATCTGCCACGGGGATGCCCCGGGGCCCCGGCATGAGGGACGCCTTACAGCGTGCAGGGGCGGACTGCGGTCTGAGGCCGCCTCCCTTCGCCGGACAGAGTAACACGATAGAGGCCCCTTGAAGAGGAGGGGATGGCCCTCACTCCTCCTCGCCGGCCGCCGCCCGGGCCACAGGATACCCCTTCTCCGTCACGACGGTCGCCGCCTCGAGGTCCGGCCACTTGAGGATGACCCCGTCCGTATCCTTCAGCGGGACCGGGGGATGGGTCTCCTGCGTCAGCATGGCAACGACATACATCGCGATGCCGGCAACAAGCGTCGGGACGAAGGTGAAGAAGACCGTCCACTCGTTATCCGGCGGGACGAGGGTCGGCGAACCCTGCTGGACCGAGAGGACGACGACACCCGCGACCGTCGTGAGGAGGCCGCCAAGCATCGAAGCGATGGCTCCCGGCGCGTTCGCCCGCTTCCAGAAGAGGCCGCAGACGAGTGCCCAGAAGAGGCAGGCAAAGAGCAGGGTGAACCCGAAGATCATCAGGTCGTAGAGGCCGGGGGCAACGAAACTGATCCCGATGCTGAAGAGCCCGATGACGACGACGAGAGCCCGGGTGAACCGGA
>JAEWMO010000168.1 GCA_023457135.1 Methanobacteriota archaeon
CGTGCCCCCCTCCCCTGTCTCAACAATGGTGGGGGAGTGTTTCCCCCACCCCGCCCGGCCTTCGGCCTCCTCAGTCGCACCTGCGGTGCTCCAACTCCTGCCGTTCCGGCAGTCGTTCCCAGCCCCAGGGGGCGGGGGCAGTGCGTGGCGATAAGCGACGTTCCGGTAGGAACGACTGTCCGCAGGACAGGAGTTTGAGAAGCCATCAGGCTTCGAGGAACGGAGCTCGAGCACCGTCAGGTGCGTAGCCCAATGGGAATCCGTGTACGGGTGGTATGATCGATGAGGAAACATTGGGGCCTGGCTTTCTCCACCAGAGCCTACAGCGCAAACGTTCTCCCCGCCCCCCAACCACTACCCATAAAACCCCTCGCGCCCAACGCCTGCAGATGAGAGTGATGGTCGGGGGGACGTTCGACCCCCTGCATGCCGGGCACAGGAAACTTCTCGCCCGATCCTTCGAACTTGCCGGGCCCGACGGAGAGGTGGTCGTCGGGCTGACGACCGACGAGTTTGCCGGCGCGAAGGTGCACCCCGTCCATACCTACGAGGAGCGGCTCGAGAACATCCGGGGCTTCATCCGCGAGCACGGCTACACCGCGGCCTGGAAGGTCGAGCCCCTCGCCGACCGCTACGGCAGCGCCCTCGATGCGGACTTCGATATCCTGGTCGTCTCCGAGGAGACCTTCCCGGTCGCCGTCGAGATCAACGACCTCCGCCGCGAGCGGGGGCGAAAAAAGGTGGACCTGCACGAGATCTCGTGCGTCCTTGCCGAAGATGGCCGCCGGATCTCGAGCACCCGGATCTGCCGGGGCGAGATCGACCGGCAGGGCCGCCTGATCAGATGATGTGGTCCGCGATATCGTCCTTGATCAGCCAGTCACAGTAGAGGCAGTGCAGTCCTTTCGGCAGCACCTCAAACGTGCTCGCGACGGGCTCGTTCGTGTTCGTGATGCAGCCCGGGTTCGGGCAACGGACCACGCCCCGGATGATCTCCGGGATCTCCACGCCTTTCTTCTCCACGACCTGGAAGTCGCGGATGATGTTGATCTTTGCCTGCGGCGCGATCAGGGCGATCCGGTCGACCTCCTCCGCCCGGAGTTCGCGGTTCTCTATCTTGACGACGTCTTTGCGCCCCATCCGCTTGCTCCTGACGTTCGTCGCGATGCTCAGACACTCCCGCGTCGACCCGGTGATGCCGAGGATCCGGAGGACGTTCAGGGCCTCGCCGGCGGTGATATGGTCGATGACGGTGCCGTTCTTGATCGGGCTGATGACCAGCCCGCCCGACGGGTCTTTCTTGGTCATTGCATCACCTCATGGAGGAGCGCCATCCTGACCGGCACCCCGTTCTTCGCCTGCTCGAAGTAGCGTGCATACGGTGTGTGGTCCACCGCGGGGTCGATCTCTCCCGCGCGCGGGAGGGGGTGGAGGATCATCAGGTTGTCGCGAACACCGGAAAGAAGGTCGAGCGTGATCCGGTAGCTGGAGGCGACGTTGTAGTACGACGCCGAGTCCGGGAACCGTTCCCGCTGGATTCTCGTGACGTAGAGGACGTCGAGCTCCTGGACCACCTCCTCCACGTTCTCGTGCTCGATCACCTCCATCCCCCGCTCCCGGAGTTCGAGGGTGAGGTTTGCCGGCATCTCAAGCCCTCCCGGCGCTATCGTGTGGAGCGTGACATCGTAGAGCGAGAGGGCGAGCGCGAGCGAGTGCGCCGTCCTCCCGTAGCGCAGGTCGCCGAGGAGCCCGACGTCGAGGCCGTCGATCGGTGTCGACTGCCGGATGGTATAGAGGTCGAGCAGCGTCTGGCTCGGGTGCTGCCCCGCGCCGTCCCCTGCGTTGATGACCGGGACCGTGGCAAACTCGCTTGCGAGCCGTGCCGCCCCCTCTTTTGGGTGGCGGAGCACGATTGCGTCCGCGTAACCGCTCACCACCCGGATGGTGTCCGCCAGCGTCTCTCCCTTGACGATGGAACTTGCCTCCACGGAGTCCACGCTGATCGACCGCCCGCCGAGCCGGGCCATGGCCGTCGCAAACGACATCCTTGTGCGGGTGCTGGGCTCGAAGAAGAGGAGGGCCGCAAGTTTATCCTCAAGCCTGCAGGAGCGGCAGTTCCCCGTCTCGAACTCCCGCGCCCGGTCGAGCAGGTAATCGAGGTCTTTTCGTTCAAGATCGCGGATCGATATAATGTGGTACATCGTGTGGTTACCTTCCGGGGCCCGTCTCCTGCCGGATCGCCGCCGGGATACAGGGCAAGCCCCTCTTCTCTCCTGAATAATGGTTCACCGCACACTCACTAATACCTTTTTTCCCGGCACGCCGGCATAACAACCTTTCTCATCTTCACCTCCCTACCACTACTCCAGGAGGTAACCCATGTCCGAAGAGAAGGAGACGTATGCACCCGAGACCTGCTGCCACTGCGGGGGACTCGGATGTCTGTACTGCAATAAAACAGGTACGGTGATGGTGCCGCAGCCCTCGCAGAAGTGCCGGCACTGTGGCGGCGACTGCTGCATCTACTGCGGCTATACCGGGTGGGAACGCCCGCTCAAGGAGTAACCCACCTCTATTTTCGTGCAATCGTGACGTAGCCGCTGTGGGCGACCCGGGTCGACGGGCGGGTCCCGCGGGCGGAGCGCGTCAGTTCCCGCTCCATGCACTCGTAGCAGTGGACGTCGCGGAAGAGCGGCGTTGCGGCATCGAGCGCGGTGAAGGTGTGCTCGAGGAATGGCGTGTAGCAGGCGAGGTAGCCTCCCGGCCGGAGGAGCGAGAAGGCGTGCTCCACGTGCGCCGCGGTCAGGGTCAGGTCCAGGTGGACGACGTCGAACTCGCCCGTCGCCTCGAGCATATCGGCCGCGATCACCTCGACGTTCTCAAGCCGCGCCTCCCTGACGTTCTTCTCCGCAATCCGTGCAAACTCCGGGCGGACCTCGTAGGTCTTCACCTCGCGGGCGATGTTGCCGAAGTAGATCGCGGCGACGCCGCTCCCGGTCCCGGCATCGAGGACGGTATCCTCGCGGTTCATCCCCGTATAGGCGATGACGATCCCGATATCCTTCGGGAGCATCGGGGCCCCGCTCCGTTTCGCGTGGACGAAGAAGTCGGTCGGCCGGGGGCGCAGGACCGTGAACGGGACGTCGAGGTGGGTCCGGATCTCGCCGCCGGAGTTCATCCCCACGAGCGCCCCGCGGTCGATCATCCCGCGGTCGGTGGAGAACTGCCCTTCGCCCGCCGTCACGAAGTACTCGCGGTCCGCGCCGACGAGCAGGAGGCGTTCGCCGTCTTCGATCATTGCTGCGAGAGCTTCAGGATGGCTTCGGCGATATCGCCGCGGGTCTCGACGAGCGCCTTCCTCGCGGCCTCTTCGGCAACACCGGTCTGGGATGCGACGAGAGCGACGTCCTCGTCGGGGATCTCCGGGACCGCCTCCTCGAACCGGGCCTCCCCGGTGAGCTGGTAGGTCGTGACCCCCTGCATGGTCGTCGCGACGACCTGGGCATCGTCAAAGACGTAGTTCCCCGCGGGCGTGTAGATCACCACCTTCTCAACGCCCTCGATCTCCTCCATCTCCATGCCCATCTGCTTCATCATCTGCTTCATCTTTTTCGGGTTTACTTTGCCTGGAAACATCAGGATCCTCTCCCCTGCCGTACTTTTACCGCTACACCGTAATTAAATGCCAGCATCTCCCTGCCGGAGAGCAGGGCGGCCCCGGTTGCGAGCAGTCGGTCGTCGCCGGCCACCACCAGCACCTCGTCTCCTGCGCGGATGCCTTCGTCGGCGGCGACGACATGCTTGGCCATCGCGTTCTTCCCGTCGGCAACGAACGGCGCCACGTCCTCCTGCACCGTCACCCGGTAGGCCGGAGGAGGGAGGTGGGCCGCAAGGCGCGCCGCTCCGGCGACGCCGATGGTCAGGCGGCCGTCCTGTGCCCTGACGGTGGCGACCCTCTCGCTTCCGAGCCGCACCTGGCGGATGCGCCCGGTCGTCGAGAGCTGGAAGGTGCAGTCGTCGGGGAAGAGGGCCTCCCCCGCCCCGGCGCCGAACTGGAAGTCAGCTATTGTCCGGATCCGCCGAAGCGGACTGTCGTTTGAGTATTCGGTTGACACGTTCAACAAACTCCTCTTCTGTAGTGTTGGGGATGAAGGCGCCTGCGGCGATTCGGTGCCCGCCGCCCGCGCCGCCGACCGCTTCGGACGCCTCGACGAGCGCCGCCTGCAGGTCGATGCCCCGGGCGAGCGACCACTCGTTCGTCCGCATCGAGACCTTGGTGGTCTCCGGTTCGTCCACCATTGCGGAGAGCACCATGATCGGCTTCTTCCAGTTCAGTTTGGAGAGCGCCATCCCCGCCCCTATCCCGACGATGGTGTCGGGGAACCTATCACCGGTATGGACGTACTGGAGGTGCGAGAGCTCGGTCACCCCGGTATCGAGGATGAACTGGAGCAGGTCGCGGATGACCGTCCGGTGGTGGGCGAGCATGTACTCCGCGTCGCGGTAGGCCTCGCCACGGTCTCCGCGGCAGATGCTCCCGCCGATGCCGGGTTTTGCCCACCGCCCGCAGGCGTTCAAGAGGGTGGCGTACTCGGAGGCGTTCCGGAGCGCCGTCCGTTCCGGCTCGTCGGGGAAGATGTAGGTCTCGGCAAGCAGCCGGTCGGTCTCCCGCCCGTGCGCGATGAGCTGCTGGGCGAGGGCGCTGATGATCCTGCGCCGGTCCTCGAACGTGAGCTCCTCCCAGACGAGCCAGCCGCCGCGGGAGTTCTTCAGCGTGACGCCGAGTTTCTCGAGGAACCGGAGCGCCGAACTGGTGCTGTTTGAGATCCCGTCGATGTAGGGGTCGTCGCAGTAGCCGAGGCAGACGTGGACCGGGCGGGTGGACGTGCCGTAGCAGTTTAAGTCCCGGGCCTGGACGATGATGTTGCCGTACTCGACGCCGTCACGGACGATATCGCGGGCCGGGCCGACCAGGCCGCAGTTCTCGCGGGCCATCATGTCACCGACGTTCCCGACGACGGCGAGTTTGGCGAGGTCGATGTTTGTGGAGTCGATCGCCTTCGCGACCAGGTAAGCGACGCCGGCGGCGCTCATCCGGGTGATCCCGTAATCAAGGGAGTTTACCTGGGGGTAGGCCGTGCCGCAGGGCTGGCCGACGTGGTGGTCGAGGATCAGGACTTCGTCGGCAGAGAGGCCGTGCTCCTCAAGAAGGCTCTGCTGGCCGGCGCCGAGGTCGGTGAAGAGCTTCAGCGAGTCGTCCTTCGGGACGTGGCGCATCGCCATCGGCTCGAGCTGGCGGACGAAGACGGATCTGACGGTCATGCCCTCGCGGGCGAGCGCCTGCGCGAGGATCGACTCCGTGCTGATGCCGTCGGCGTCGATGTGGGAGACGATCGTCACCGAGTCCGCGTTGCAGGTGATATCCGCCGCTCTCCGCACATCTGTTTCGAGGCCCATCTCCATAGTAGTGGGTCGTGAAGTGTCAATAAAGCATGGGAGCATGGAACTGCATTTTGTCCTTATATCGTTGGCTCACGCGAAGCCGCGAAGAACGCGAAGGGAGCCGCCAACACGAGCACCAACTTCGCGCCTTCGCGCCTTCGCGCGAGACTGCATTGCTATCCCTGTATCAACTGGCCTGCTCCTGGCTGCGTTCCTTTTGGAAAACTATCTAACAAAAGACCGCCATAGCACCGATCAGACAACCCCTGGAGGAGCGAGGCGTGACATCAGGCGAAATGCGTGAGTTCTTAGAGACCGGCGTGATCGATGCCGGCCGTATGCGGGCAATCGAGGGGAACGCCGTCGCGCTCGGCTACCCGTCGCTCCTGATGATGGAGAGTGCCGGGCGGGCCGTCGCGGAGGCCGTTCTCGGCTATGAGCCCTCCCGCGTCCTCGTCCTCTGCGGCAGGGGGAACAACGGCGGCGACGGGATGGTGGCGGCCCGGTACCTCCAGCACCTCGATGCCGTCGATGTGGTCTATCCGGACTGCGGGTCGATGACCCCTTCGGCCACCGTCCAGGCCTCGCTCCTCCGCCACTGCACCGCCGGCGTCCACCCTGTCAGGTGCCCTGCTGATATCGACCGCTTCGGCCGGCTCTTTGAGGACGCGGACGTCATCGTCGACGCGATGCTCGGCACCGGGGCGTCGGGCGCGGTGCGGGAGCCGCTCGCGACGCTTGTTGCCCGGGCGAACGCGAGCGGCGCGCCGATCATCGCCGTCGACATCCCCACCCCCGGTATCCGTGCCGACCGGATCATATCGTTCCACCGGCCCAAGGTCGCGGGGGCGGAGGTCGCGGACATCGGGATCCCCCTCGAGGCCGAGATCTGCACCGGCCCCGGAGACCTCACGCTCGTCCCGGCGCGGGGGTCGGAGGCCCACAAGGGCGCCGGCGGCGAGGTCCTCGTCATCGGGGGCGGGCCCTACCAGGGGGCGCCCTACATCGCCGCGATGGGGGCACTCCGGGCCGGTGCCGATATTGTCCGGGTCGCCTCCCCGGCCTACATCCCCATGCCCGACCTGATCTACGAACGCCTGGAGGGGAAGGCGATCACGGGGGAGCACCTCGATGCGATCCTCCCCCTCGTCGACCGGGCCGACGCGGTCGTCTGCGGCATGGGTCTCGGGAAAGCAAGCCACGACGTCGTTCTTGCCATCGCGGAGGCGGCAAAGCGGGCGGTCTTCGATGCCGACGCGCTCGCCCTCCCCCTCCCCGCGGCGAAGGAGACGATCTATACCCCCCATGCGGGCGAGTTCGCCCGGATCGCCGGGACGAAGCCGCCGGATGACCTCCTCTCGCGCTGCCGGTGCGTGAAGGCCGCCGCCACCGCCGGGACCATCCTCCTCAAAGGGCCGGTCGACGTCGTCTCCGACGGGACGCGGGTCCGGTTCAACCGGACCGGGACCCCCGCGATGACCGTCGGAGGGACGGGCGACCTCTTAGCCGGCGTCGCCGGTGCGCTCTTCTGCCACCTCCCGGCGTTTGACGCCGCCTGCGTCGCCGCGTACGTCTGCGGCAGGGCCGGGATGCGGGCGGCAGAAGGGCGGGGGAATGGGATGATCGCGACCGATATCCTCGACTGCATCCCCGGCGAACTCTTCGGCCGGGAACCCCCGGAGTGACCACCCTCGATACGCCCTCTTTTATCCCGCGAGGAAAAAGATCTCCTGATACCATGAGCGAGTCCGGCGAACACGACAGGACCCCGGTCTTCACCCACATCGAGAACGACCGGGCACAGATGGTGGATATATCGGGAAAGACCGAGGTCACCCGCGAAGCGGTCGCGAGCGGGCGGATCTACCTCCGCGGCGAGACCCTCCGGGCCATCCGGGAAGGAACCACGGTCAAGGGCAACGTTTTAGCCACCGCACGCGTGGCCGCCACCCTTGCGGTGAAGGATACCCCGCGCCTCATCCCCATGTGCCACCCCATACCGCTTGCCGGCATCACCATCGACTTTGAGGAAGGCGAGGGCTATATCGAGGCGACCGCCCGCGTCAAGTCCTACGGGAGGACGGGCGTCGAGATGGAGGCGCTCACCGGCGTCTCGGTCGCCCTCCTCACCGTCTGGGATATGGTCAAATCGGCCGAGAAGGACGAGAACGGGCAGTATCCCGTCACCCGGATGGATGCCATCCACGTCGTCGAGAAGCGCAAAGGGGTCTAGAACTTCCGGCGGTCACGAGGGCCACGGGGGGAATCCTTTATCTGGACTCTCGTCGACCTGTTAGGAACCACGGGATACGTCCCGGAAAAGGAATGTGGCGGAAACGCTGAACCTGAGGTGATTAAAAGCATGGCAAAGTCAATGTATGCCTACGTTCGTGAGGCATGGAAGCGGCCCGACAGGTCCGAGGTAAAGGGCCTCCTCTGGGAGCGTCTCCAGGTATGGCGGCGCGAGGGGAGCATCGTGCGCGTGGAGCACCCGACCCGGATCGACCGGGCCCGCTCGCTCGGCTACAAGGCAAAGCAGGGTATCGCCGTTGCGCGGGTCAAGATCCGCCGCGGTGGCCGCAGGAAGCCCCGGTACATCCGCGGCCGCAGGTCCGCACGCATGGGCATGCGCCGGACGACCCCGGGCAAGAGCCTGCAGCGGATGGCCGAGGAGCGTGCATCCCGCAAGTTCCCGAACATGGAGGTCTTAAACTCCTACTGGGTCGGCGAGGACGGACGGTCCAAGTGGTATGAGGTCATCCTTGTCGACGGGCACCACCCCTCGATCCGGAGCGACCGCAACCTCGCGTGGATCGCCAACCCGGTCCACCGGGGCAGGGCAGAGCGCGGCAAGACCTCTGCCGGCATGAAGGGGCGCGGGATGCGGACGCGCGGACGCGGGACCGAGAAGACCCGCCCGAGCATCCGCTCCAACGCGAACCGCGGGAAATAAATATTCCTTTTTTTCTTACGGCTACCCACGATGAAGATCACAGACGCCTGTGTGTATCCCTATCCTGCCGGCGACTCTACACCGGCACGGATGGCGTTCGAGGCTCGCGATCTCGGGTTTGACAGCATCGTCGCCGTCGGCGACGGCGTCCGCCCGTCTGCCGGGCCGGAAGTTCTCCGGGGCGCTGTGATCGGTGCTGCGTC
>JAEWMO010000169.1 GCA_023457135.1 Methanobacteriota archaeon
AGGATCATATCCGGGATCCTCGAGCCCACCAGCGGCGAGATGAACATCCGGATCGGGGACGACTGGATCGATATGACCAAACCCGGCATCGAGAACCGGGGGCGTGCGAAGAGTTACATCGGCCTCCTCCACCAGGAGTACGACCTCTACCCGCACAGGACGGTGCTCGACAACCTCACCGACGCCATCGGCCTTGAGTTCCCCAAAGAACTCGCGATGAGGAAGGCGATCATCACCCTCGGTATGGCCGGGTTCACCCCCGAGAAGAGCAAGGAGATCCTCGAGCGCTACCCTGCTCAACTCTCCGAGGGCGAGAAGCACCGCGTGGCGCTTGCCCAGGTCCTCATCCGCGAGCCCCTGCTGGTCGTCCTCGACGAGCCGACCGGGACGATGGACCCGATCACGAAGATCGACGTGAAACACTCCATTCTCCATGCCCGCGAGGAGATGGACGAGACATTTATTGTGGTTTCGCACGACATGGAATTTGTGCGGGATATCTGCGACCGGGTTGCCCTCATGCGGGGAGGCAAGATCATCAAGATGGGACCGACGGAGGAGGTGCTTGCCCACCTCACCGAGGACGAGCGAAAGGTGATGGGAGCGGGCGGCGCCTCCTGAGGTGAATGATGGAGATCCACCTGGACGGAAAGCGCGTACAAGTTCCGGCGGGTTCCCGGCTCGGGGATCTCCTCCCGGAGTGGGACTTCCGGTACAGCGTTGCCGTCATCCGCCCGGCACTCGAGGAGGATGCGGCCGAATCGCAGGAGATCAGGTTCGTCACCACGGCCGGCGATATCGTCGTCGAGATGGCGGATCCGGCATTTGCCGCCAGACTTCTATCTCCCGGGCTTGCCGAGCATCTCCGCCTCCACTGGCAGGACCGCTACGCCGCGGCCCTCGGCCCGTTTGAGTCCAGTATCCGGCCGGCACGAAGACCCGGCCGGTACGAGCGCGGCGATGTCGTCCTCGGCTGCGGGGGCTACGACCCGTCGAAGTCCTACGTGATCTTCGTTCGGATGCGCCACTCCGCCGACTACGGCGCCCCGGAAGACGGCGGCATCATCGGCAGGGTCGTCACCGGCCGGGGGCTGCTCGACCGCCTCGGCGAGGGCGACCACGTCACCGGGATCGAGCGGATACTCCGGCGTGCCGACCGGGCGCACGCGATCATCACCCGTGACGCGGAGATGCCGCTCGAAGACGGGATGCAGGTCATCTCCTACGTGGAGGCGGAGGTCCAGGGCGCCGGGCAGGACCATATCGATACCGCGACCGCCCGGAGCGTCGAGCACTTCCTCCTCTCCGTGCAGACCGGCCGGTTCCGGACGGATCGCTCGAGCAGCACGTATATCGCGGACGGGCACCTGGTCCCGACGAAGGTCCCTCTTGAGTTCTCCGGGCCCCGGCTCGAGGGGGCGATCACGGTCAGGACCGCCGGGAAGTCGGCGGGCGCCGTCTACATCTACACGCAGGGGGTCTCGGCGAGCCCGGCGCATACCGTCGTCGGCAGGGTCGTCCACGGGCTTGAACTCGTCCGGTTTGCCGGTGACGGCGATCTCCTCGCCATCCGGGCGAAGCCGGAGCAGTTCGACCTGGTCGGCCTCAGCCTTGCGGAGGCGAAGGAGGTCGCCGCCCGGCGCGGGATCGCCCTCACGGCAGACGAGGGCGAAGGCGACCGGATGGTGGTCGCCCAGACCCCGGCGACGACGCTTGAGGTGCTCGCCGCCGGAACGGTCCGGGTTGCCACCGAGCCGCTCGACAGCGTCGTCAGCATCACCCTCGACGAGGCTGCCGCCCCCCGGTCGGTCACGCTCTTCCGCGAGGTGACCGGGCTCAAACACCACGCCGTCGGGAAGATGCCGCTCGTCTTCACGTTCGAGGACGTCTTCCTCTTCAAGCCGAAGATCGCGAAGGGCATCGGGATCATCCCGGAGAACACTCCGACGGGAGAGGTGCCGGCCTACACCCTTGCGATGACGAACGATTCGCGGCGGGGCGCCGGCATGGTCGGTATCCGCACGACTCCGAACGCCGAGTTCGGCCCGACCTCCGAGCCCCTGACCGGGACGAACGTCATCGGGAAGGTGCTCGATGCCGGAAGCCTTGCCACGATGCGCGAAGGGGCGACGGTGTATATACGGGAGGTGAAGTGATGGCTGATTATGTTCCGAAATACGTCGGCACGGTGACCAAATACGTCTTTGTGGAGTCACCGACGATGACCCCCGGCGAGCTCGCGCTCAGGGCATACGAGGCGTCCGAGGGCGTCCTGATCAAGGAGACCTGTTTCGGGCTCCAGGTGACGGGTGAGCCGGAGGCCGTCGACCGGCTCATCGAGGAGATCCGCGGGTTCGACCCGAACCACGTCTTCGTCAAGGACCGCGGGTTCCCGCCCGGCGACCCGAGACGGTGCCGGGCGAACCTCGGCGGAGCGCGGCCGGGCTACCTCGGCCACGAGCGCGAGTTCCGCATCCTCCGCTACATCACCCGCGGCCTTGAGGATCTCGACCGCCGGAAAGAAGAGGCGGTCCCTGAAGAACCGGCGCCGCCCGAGACCGTGAAGAGACCGTTACTCGATATCAAACGACTGCAAGAACTGATAGAGACAGAGGAGTCCTGAACAAATGGCAAAGGTGTTTATCTATCCTGCAACGAGCCTCATCCTCTCCGACCTCGTGGCCCGGTTCGGGCACAAGCCGCTCGGTGCAGCCCTCGGTATCCGGGAGCGGATACAGACCGCCGGGGTTGACTCCCCGCCCCTGCAGATCACGCCCGAGGAGCCCAAGCGCGGCCTGAAATACGCGGCCGTCGAGGTGCCGTCCGGCGTCCGTGGGCGGATGGCGATCTACGGCCCGCTCATCGAGGAGTCCGAGGCCGCGATCATCGTCACCGACGCAGACCTCGCGTTCGGGTGCATGGGCTGCGCCCGCACCGACGAACTGATCCTCTTCTCCCTGCGCCAGAAGGGTATGCCGATCCTGGAGCTGAAGTACCCGACGAACGAGGAGGAGGGCATACGGTTCGTCGCCGCCGTCAGGAAGTTCCTCGA
>JAEWMO010000170.1 GCA_023457135.1 Methanobacteriota archaeon
TCGAGCGAGGCCTTCTCCTGTCCGGTGTAGATCCGCTGCCGCTGCATCAGTTCGTTGAAGTCGACCTGGTGAGCGTCGAACTCGGGGCCGTCGACGCAGGCAAACTTCGTCTCGCCCCCGACGGTCACCCGGCAGGAGCCGCACATCCCCGTCCCGTCGACCATGATCGGGTTGAGGCTCACGTAGGTCTTGACGCCGTAGGGCACCGTCGCCCCGGAGGTGACCTTCATCATGATGGCGGGGCCGATGATCCAGACCCGGTCGATCTTCCTCTCCGCGAGCAGTTTCTTGAGGACGTCGGCCGCAAACCCGTGGACGCCCTTGCTCCCGTCGTCGGTCGTGATGTAGAGCTCGTTGCAGGCCTCCTTCATCTCGTCCTCGAGGATGAGGAGATCGGCGTTGCGCGCCCCGATGATCCCGATGACGTGGTTGCCCGCTTCCCTGAGTTCTCTGACGATGAGGGGAGTGCTCGCGATCCCGACGCCGCCGCCGATGACGCAACAGGTGCCGTAGTTCTCGATCTCGCTCGGCTTTCCGAGCGGACCCACGACGTCCGCGATACTGTCGCCAGCGCCGAGAGTCGCAAGCTCCTCGGTCGTCTTGCCGACGGCCATGAAGATCACCCGGACGGCGTCTCCCTTAACGGCAGAGATTGTGAGCGGTATCCGCTCGCCTTTTTCGTGCAGGCGCAGGATAACAAACTGGCCTGCGCGTGCATGCTGCGCCACCTGCGGCGCACGTATCCAGTATTCATAAACCCGGTCGGCGAGTTTTGTCGCCGTTTCCACCTTATACAACCGCTTCACTCCTGATGATGTTGGTCGATCTGAACGTCAAAAGGTATCCAACGTTTCGTACCTATTGTGACTCCAGCCTCTTTATTGCAGCTATCGTACGTGCGGTTCCGCGCGCCGGTGCCGGGTAATTTTCCGCATATTCACGAGATGAATCGTGATCCGGGGCTGAAGTACGAATAATTATCCCCAAACCGGTCAGAGTGATAGGTATGCGGAGCCAGGTCCTCTGGGGGATAATCCTGACCGCCCTCGGCGCGGTGATCGCGGCCGTAGCGATAGCAGGGCCCCTCTTTCTCCTCATATACGCCGTCCCCTTCATTCTGATCGGCATCGCGCTGGTCGTCTGGCGGGGGCGCGAGGATACCATCGAAGCAATCAGGGAGTGAGCGAAGCATGATACTGACGACGACAGCAGAAGTGCCGGGCTATGCCGTGGGAGAGGTCCTCGGCGTGGTCTTCGGGAACACAGTACGGACGAAGAACGTGGGGAAGGATGTCATGGCGGGCCTGAAGAGCCTCGTCGGCGGCGAACTCGAGGAGTATACCTCGATGCTCACCGATGCCCGGACGGAGGCCTACAACCGGATGGCGAACGCCGCGCGCGATCTTAAGGCCGACGCGGTGGTGAACATCCGGTTCACGACGTCGCAGACGATGTCGACGGCGGCCGAGTTGCTCGCCTACGGGACGGCAGTGAAGCTGGTTCCGAAGAAGTAGGGGTTTGGACTATTATGGCAGGATTTCCTGCCTTTTTTCTTAGTTGGAGTCCGCAGGCGCAGGTTGACCTCCTGAGGCTTCCGTACTGAGACTCCACCATCACGTCGCCCCACCGGTGTGAGACTGCCGTGGGAGGCATATTCAGATCGGGCCGGGTTGAGGTTGCCACCGTGGGACCCCCCGATCGGGAGGATCTTCTCGCACGACTGGCAGTTTAATCGCCGCTACCGGGTGACGGTGTCGAGGAGCAGCCGCTTGACGATGGTTGACCCGGTGAAGGTCAGTCCAGCACCTCCCAGCGGCCGCCCCGGGCAGGACCGATGCGGCGGAGCCGGCCATCGTTACGAAGGTTGGCGATCTGCTTCTCAACCGCCCTCGGTGTGATCTCCAGCCTTTCCGCGATCTCCCTGGCTGCCAGTCCGGGTTCGGACTTCAGGAGAGCAAGAATTTTCTCCGAACTTTTCTCCGAACTTTTCTCCGAACTTTTCTCCGAACTCTTCTCCTCTTTCCGGTGGACCGTGGCGGTGAAGAGGCAGCCGTCCCGGTCATCGGCGAGGTCGATGTCGGGCCAATCTTCGAGTGCACGCTTAATGCCGGAGCCGAGGCCGCGGTAGGGCAACAGCCCCTTTGCGACGTACGATGCCAGGATGGGATTCCTGATATTCGAGTTGCCAGCCCGGATCTTTTCTACTGTCAGGTTGTTCGGGAGGTGGCCGGGGCTGATGATCTCGATACGGTTATCGAAGATGAATAACCGGATCGGTGCGCTGATCAGATAGTCCCGGTGCACCAGGGCGTTGACCAGCAGTTCCTCAAAGACCACCGGTGGAATCTCCGGGACCCCTGGAGCGTTAACTCCTTTCCCGGCCTGGATTTTCCTGAGGTTGCGCATGATAAAGGCCATGGCGCCCTCGAAGACCTCAGGAAATGTCCCGGAGAAATCTTCGGTGTCGAGGTACTCGCTTACGTGGATAGCATTGCCGGGATAGCGGATGGCTTTGACGATGAACTGCGGCTTGATCCAATCGGGCCGCTCGGCAAAGAGAAGCACCCCGGCCAGGTTCAGCATGCCGTCATCTGTAGCCAGATTCATATTCCGTAAAAGTGTTATCAGCTTTTCTGGTGAATCGGGGTAGGGTTGGTTATAGGTCTCTCGCAGGAAGCCCCGGAAACGCAGCCTGTCCAGTTTGTCGACGCCTGCTCTGGTCGGTAGCTCGTCGGCATGGAAGATATCCACGCTCTGGAAAAGGCGGCGGAGTTCTTCCCTGGAGTTCACCCGTCGTTTGTCCGCTCCGCTTTTCAGCCAGATGACGCCGCTCCTGTCAAAATATGGCTTGTCCTGCCCCTTCGGAACAGTGAGTACAATTACGATGCGATCTTCATCCACCTGGATATTCTCGGTCCGCACTGTCAACGGGCTCTTCACATGCTGCGAAGCCGCGTTGCTGATGAGCTGATTGATCCGGCTTACATCTGTACGTGACAGACCCGGTGCGGACCCATCGTCAGCCACGCCGAGAAAGAGCGTGCCCCCTTCGGCGTTGGCAAATGCCGCCATCTCTGCAGCAAGGGCATCGGCATTGGTGATGTCGCGCTTGAACTGGCGGCGGCTGTCTTCGCCGGTGACGAGCAGGGTCTGGAGGGTGTCAGGGATCATAGGAATGCCTCGTTGTGAGGTATCCACACGGGCAAACATGGCGCATGTCCTCCGGTCAGCATTAGTATAGCAAACCTGATCTTTTTTGCCCGCAGACTCATTCAAACGTTCATTACACGTTCGGATGAATTACAGTTGCTATTTGAGGTCGGATGTCCTGAGCGACATTGAGAAGCAGATATCCAATTCTAAACGAGCGAAAAATCACGATACTTCTGGAGGGCGGACGATCCAATCCTGAGCCCGCTGACTCCGTGCCGTACTGTTGCAAGGCTTGTCGGGAACGGCCAGCTCAGCCAGGTTGGCCCCAATGGCCGGCAGCAGGTAGGCTTTCCCGAAGTGTTCGCTGTTCCCCAGGCCGGAAGCATCCCGGAAGTCCCGGCGCGACATCTCACCATCGAGAACCCCGACAATTTGCATGATTTCAGTGCAATCTCGGGTAACGTCACGGCCGTCCTCCGCCCGCCGGGGCAGAGGTAAGCCTTGTTCGACGCAAGCCGTCTGGATCGTCACCCTGAAATCTTCTTCTTCGTCTTCCGCACCCTGACCGCCACCCCGCGCTTCGACAGGAGCATCTCGTCCGCCCCCATCAGCGCCTTCCCGGTGGCGATCGCGAGCGGCCCCTCCACGAGCACCTCATCGCCCTCCCGTATCCGGGGGTCGCAGTCCGTGATCCCCGGCGCGAGGACGTCGCCCTGCGGTATGAAGGCGTCGATCCTGACCCGGTAGCCCTCCGGGATCAGGTCCCAGCCCTCGAACGTCGGGCGGAAGAGCCCGGTCCCTGCGTCGATGCTGAAGACCTGCTGCTTCCCGCGGAGGACCGCCATCTGCATGCTCCTGCCCCGTATCTGGAGGCCCTTTGAGTTGATCTCAGTCCCGAACTGCCAGGAGACCGTGCCCCGGACGGTGTCGGTCTGCACCCGGCGCTCGCCCTCGAGGGCGGCATTCAGGGCACGCAGCGAGCCCGGCGCAGTCGGGTGGCCCTGGCAGGTCACCTCGAGGTCGATGCCGCAGGCTTCCGCCGCCATCTGCGCGACGGTGAGCGCCCCGCCCTCGAGGTGGGCGATCACCCGGCGGTAGGGGTGCGCCGCGAAGTAGCGGGCGAGGATATCGGCGATGAAAGCGCACTCCTCGCGGTCCCAGTAGCCCGTCACCGGCACGTCGTAGTGGCCGGCGGGGTAGATCCGTTCGAGTTCGCGGGGGACGAGGCCGAGGGGCGAGGTGACGATCAGTTCGTGCGCCCGCCGGTCCACGGTGTTCATGAAGAGTTTATGGCTCCTTGAGAGTGAGTAGGGTTTCCGCGCCGAGCAGGGGAGGAGGACCGCGACGTCGGTCCGGGTCGGGATGAACCGCTCGATCACCCGGTCGGCGAACCGCCGGATCTCGGCCCGGTTCTGCGACTCGGCGGTGTTTGCCCGCATCGGCACCGCCCGGGCCACCGGGAGGGAGCGCTCCATGAAGGCGTAGTTCCGGTCGAGGAACCGGAGGATGCCCACCTGCGCGGCGTCCGCACGGCACCGGGACTCCATCAACTCCCGGAGCCGTCCGGCCTCGACGTAGTGCCGGACAAGAGCGATCTCGCGGTCGAGCGCGAGGCGGTTGTGCCGGACGAGGTCCCCCTCCCGGCAGCCTTCGCACCCGCAGACCCCGGTCTCCATCAGCGATGCCGGAAACTCGCCTTCGGCGAGGCAGAACTTCTTCTGCGCCGAGGCGAGGTCGACGGCCCGGTAGTCGAAGAGGTCGAACCCCGAGTAGACGAGGAGGCAGGCGGTCGAAGGAAGCGCCGAAGCCGGGGCGTACCACGCGGTGTCCGGGGGGACGCTCTCTTTTAAGTCCGCAAGCCATCCCGCGTAGTTCCGGGGGTTCCTGAGTGCCGTATGCCAGTTCGCGACCATCGCACAGTCGCCGGACTCCGCCGCCGGCTCTGCAAGCGGGTGGACGGCCACCGGCTGCCCTTCGCCGGGGGAGAAGTAGTCGCGGACGAACTCCTCGTCTGCGGAGAGGGGAACGTTTGATGCGGCCCGCTCGCGGAGTGCGGGGAAGATGCCGTCCGTGTCGAGGGCGGCGGGGAGGGAGACGATCGTCTCTCCCTCCTCATAGACCCCTATCCGCGCAAGGCCGTCGCGTTTCTGCGCCTCATACCTGCTCACGGTACACCTCCGCATCGGGGACCTCTTCGAGGACGAGACGGACCCACTCTTCGCCGCACCGGACGGCAAACCGGCTCTCCGGGTGGGCCTCCATCAGGGCCCGGATCCCGGCGCATCCCGACCGGACCATATCGTCGTCCCACTCCGGGACCTCGCTCTGGCCGACCGGGAAGGTCTCCGCGAGCTCCGTGGGGTAGGGCCCGAAGGGGGGCTTGAAGTTCAGGACGGTATCAAAGCCGGGAACTTCGCGCCCATCGAACGTTATCAGCACCCGCTCTCCGAGGGGGATGCGGGGGATGACCTCCTGGTAGCGGAGCACCTCCGTTCTCCGGCAGCTCTCCGAGCCCCGGTAGAAGAACCGGCGCTTGGAGACCGGGTCGTCGCGTTCGAGTTCGGCCGCGTGGCTGAGGAGTTCCCGGTAGCCGTCGAGCAGACGCGGGTGGCTCCGGCACCGCTCGTCGACGAGCTCCCAGAGGGTCCCGTCCTGAATCGCCTGCCGGATGCGGGCGATCTCCGCGAGGGTGACGTGGAGGTTGTGAAGAGCGAGCAGCCGCTCGCGGTCTTTGGACTGCCGGAGTTCGTCGGCCGTCATCGAGCGGCAGACACGGCAGGCGCAGGGGAGCTCCGCGAGCTCGTCAAGCTTGAGGCTCCCGTGCGTGGTGATATAGCGCCCCTCCCGGGCAAAGAGGGCGTATGCGGCCGAGTCGAAGAGGTCACAGCCCATCGCGACGGCGAGGGCGAACATCGACGGGTGGCCCGCACCGAAGAGGTGGACGGCGGTCGCCGGCGAGAGACCGCGTTTGGCCGCGAGGACGACCTGAACGAGGTCCTTATAACGGTAACTCTCCATCAGCGGCACCACGGCCCCGACCGGGCAGAAGGTGAACCCGAACTCCTGGACGGCCCGTCCGGCCTCCTCGCGGAGGTCGGTGAAGATCCCGCCCTGCACCGGCCCGACGATGTTCGCGTCGGGGAAGAGTTCCCGGGCCTCGCGGATCCGGTCCATCGTGGTTGCGAGCTCCCGCTCGGCCCGCTCCCGGCTCGCGTCCGGCGGGGTGGGGATATCCAGGGGGACGATGATATCGCTGCCTATCGCCTGCTGGAATTCGAGCGTATCCTGGTTGCTCACCTCGACCTCGCCGTAGACGGAGAGCTGGAACGAGCCGGAGTCGGTCATGATGGCGCCGTCGAAGTCGAGGACCTTGTGGAGCCCTTCCGCAAGCGCCCGGTCGCGGTACTCCGTGCTCCGCCTGAAGATGTAGGCGTTCGTGATCAGGGCCTCGACGCCCATCTCCTGCATCTCGCGGGGGGTGACGAGGGGGAGGTGCGGGTTGACGACGGGGAGGAGTGCGGGCGTCCTGACCGTCTTCCCGTTCACCCTGAGTTTCCCGACTCTTCCCGCGATATCCTTGTGTATGACTTCAAACGTAATTGCCATTCGGGTTAAACCGCCTTTTCTTCGAATATCTGACCCTCGAACGTCAGCACGGCGACGTCTTCGCGCCTCCAGCATCCGGGCCGGAGCCCGGCCTTGACGCAGGTCTGGTCGAGGAACTCCCGGCTGCTCCAGCCGTACCCGGCCGGGACCTGCGGGAGGAGGAGACCCCCGGTGCCGAGGCCGCTGACGATCAGGCCGTGCCGCCCGACCTCGACGCAGCCGGGCCGTTCTTCCGGCGGGCAGTCGAGCTGCCGGGGCTCGGTGAGCACTGTCACCTCGAGATCGATATCGGCCAGTTCCGACCGCGAGACCGGGGGGAACCGGGGATCCTCAAGGGCTGCCGATACCGCTGCCTCGACGATCGCCTCGCCGAGCGGTTTTATCGGGTATGGGAGGCCGATGCATCCGCGGAGACATCCCTGCCGCTTGATCGTGACGAAGACGCCGCGTCTCTCGCGAAAGACCGCCGGGAGATCGGGCAGTGCCGCCCGTTCACCGTTGAGGGTCTTCTCGATAGCGCTCCGTGCCAGACGAACTGCCGTCCTGCCTTCTTCCGGGGTCAGCATTGCCATCAAAATGGGTCGTATGATGTTGAATACTTTTAGTCTTCCGGAGAAGAGGCGGCAATGCCGCCGCCGGCATCGTCTGCGGGGGCTGCGGCCTGCCCGGTGATCGAGCAGGGCCTCTCGCCCGGAAGGCGTATCCTGACTGTCGGGGTCTCCCCGGCCGGGACGGCCTGATCGAGA
The DNA here is from genome assembly GCA_023457135.1 of Methanobacteriota archaeon. Classification (GTDB taxonomy): domain Archaea; phylum Halobacteriota; class Methanomicrobia; order Methanomicrobiales; family Methanoculleaceae; genus Methanoculleus. The sequence continues at coordinate 7,506 of JAEWMO010000170.1, forward strand.
TGGATCCGGATTGCACACTCCTCTCCGGGCCGGAGCGGCATACTGCCGTCGCCGTTGCGGGGCAGTGCCGCCGTCCATGTGCCCGGCCCGGAGAGGGAACCCCCGGACCGGGTGAGAATCTCAAGGTAGTCCCCTGCCATCACCGTCACCGTGGCCCGGGAGAGGTCAATGTCTTCCTCTCCGGTATTGACGATGACGAAGGTCAGGGTATCGATGTAGACTCCGGAGAGTCCCGGAACCGACGAATACCCCGTGATACCCTCGACCGGCGCAAGGCACGGCTCGCCTGCGACCAGGACCGGGTATGCACCTGTCCCGGTCGGGCTCCCGTCCCCCATAGCGCTTGCCCCGATCGAGACAAACGAGAACAGAGTTGTTACGGCAACAAAGACCACGAAAATTGCCGCCAGCTCTAGCTGTGTAGATACCTCACTCCCCCCCATGGTAGTAACGCCAGTGGTAAGAACTGGAATCAGGTATTTAAATCTATCCTGAATGGTGGGGATATGCGCGGACGGTCCGGGGGCCGTCGTCAAAGCCCGCAGCGCGGGGTG
>JAEWMO010000171.1 GCA_023457135.1 Methanobacteriota archaeon
TGTCCCACAACCGCTGCCCGGGAATGGTTTGCGTATACTCTGGCAGCCACAAGATCCGTTGTGTATATCAGATCGGGGTTTTGATATACACAAACCGGTTTGCAGATATCAGCATACTCATAACCGGGCTCCCCCCTTCGGAGCCGGGATCGGAACGGTGATGGTAACTGTCTCGACGGTGCTCAGGAACAGCACCGTGCTCTTCCGGGTCGTCGTGCCGGTGCGGGGGACTGGCCGGGAGTGAAGGATGGAGCGGTTGTCTGGCCGTCCGGATGGAAGACCACGGGAACAACTTATACGAGCGGGGGCATGCAGGCTGCATGACCACCGGCGGAGGAGTTGGAGGAATGGCAGAGAATGAGGTATTGTGCCCGTTTCGGAGGGTATTTGGTCCGGGGATGTGCGAGGCGCACAGGCGGCTCCACGAGTTGATGGCGGTGCCCGGAGAGCGGATAATGCCCGTGATCCGGGGTGCGGGGATTCCGGTCGATCTCCGGGACCTTGATGATGAGGTCATGGTCGTCGCCGACCTCCCTGGAGTGGAGAGCAACGATATCACGATACGGCTCACCGGTCCGGACACGCTGCGGATCACAGTCCGGCGCCAGGAGCCGCCTGAGGAGGAACGGGAAGGCTACGCTGTCAGGGAGAGGCCGTCCGGCGATATGGCCCGGATTGTGAACCTTCCTGCATGCGTCACGGAGGAGGGTGCGACGGCTGCACTCAGGAACGGCGTGCTCGAAGTGCGGTTGAGGAAGGTTCCCGGGGAGGAGGGGATCGAGATCCCGGTCCGTGAAGAGGGCGAATAGGCCAGGCCGTCCCGCACGACCCCCGGAGCCAGAGCACCCGCCCCCGGTGAGGGGGCGCGACGTTTAAGTATCCCGGGTGCGCCAGAGAGCACCTGATCCACCCGGATGGTTGCCCCCGAACAGAGGGGCCACCGGGAGCAGGGGCGCGTGAACAGGAGGCATTGTCATGGCAGAGACGAACATTATCGCTGAACCCGGAAAGCAGGAGATCATCATGCGGGAGTTCGACGCGCCGCGTGACCTCGTATTCCGGGCCTGCACAGAACCGGAACTGGTAGCGCAGTGGTGGGGGTCGAAGGGCACCACGACCACGGTCGAGCATATGGACGCAAAGCCGGGCGGCACCTGGCGCGTCATCCTGCGCGACGCCGGGGGCAACACGTTCGCGATGCACGGCGTCTTCCACGACGTCACCCCGCCCGAGCGGGTCGTCGACACCAGCGAGTACGAGGGCATGCCGGGCCATGTCGTGCTCGAGACGGAGACGTTCGAGGACCTCGGCGGCGGCAGGACGAGGATGACGGACCATCTGGTCTTCCAGTCGGTCGAGGATCGCGACGGCATGCTCCAGTCGGTCTCGCAGGAGGAGATCGCCGAGCCCATGGAGCGTCTCGCCGCCCTTCTTGCAACCCTGATCGCAGAGAAACCGGCGGCGCCGGCGCGGTAGACCCGCGGCTCTCCGGGAGCGGTTCGGGGCAATCCCCGGTTCACTCCCCGTAGAGCGCCCTCTCCGTCGTCTCCCGCACCCACCGGTGCCGGTCCTCCCAGGCTTCCCAGACCGACGCCGCCCAGCGCATCAGCGCCTCTTCCTTCTCCGCATCCATCTCCGCCGCGAGGACGTCCGCCACGGTCAGGTCTCCCCGGCCTTCCGGGGGTTCAAGCCGCGGCCAGTCTCTCCGCCTCCTCGCGATCTTCATGTGGGTAAGCTGCACCTCGCGGCCCGTATGCCCCCTCTCCACCGCGAGGTAGAGCCCGATGAGCGCGAACACCGCCGTTATCGGGCGCATCCGCTCTCCAGCGTGCTGCGCCGCGTAGGCGTCGACCGCGTGCTGGTGGACGAACGCGGCGTCCTGCCGCACGAGGGTCCAGCAGGTCAGGTCGTAGTACGCCTCCAGGCACTCGCCGGCAGCGTTGTAACGCTCCGCAGGACCGAGGTCCCGGTCGGGGAGCCGGAGCCCGCATCCGGGGCATACCGTGAAAACACCCTCGTCCATGGTATAACTCCCTGATCCGTCGCCATCGGGCTTCATCTCATCGGTGCACCCTCAACCGGGAAAGGTTTTTCATGCTGAAGGTAGGATGCCCGGAAAAAAGGAGGTTCAAGACGATGGCAGAGGCTGTTCTGACGGAAGAGAGAGGGAGGTTGTTCATCCAGCGCATCTTCACGGCATCGCGGGAACAGGTCTGGAAGGCATGGACGGACCCGGAGGTGATAGCGCAGTGGTGGGGGCCGGCGAGTTTTACGGCGCCGGTCGTCAAAGTCGACCTCCGCGAGGGGGGCCGGTACCTCTTTGCCATGCGCTCGCCCGAAGGCCAGGAGATCTGGAGCACGGGTGTCTACCGCGAGATTGTCCCGATGGAACGGCTCGTCTTCACCGACTCGTTTGCGGACGCCCAAGGCAACGTCGTCCCGGCCTCGACCTACGGGATGAGCGGGGACTGGCCGCTGGAACTCCTGGTGACGGTGACGTTCGAGGAGCACGGCGGCGGGACAAAGATGACCCTGCGGCACGAGGGCCTCCCGGCGGGCGAGCCGATCGAGCAGGCCGAGGCCGGGTGGAACGAGTCGTTCGACAGGCTCGCGACCGTCCTCGGGTAGCGGGGTGTTCCGGGTCCGCCCGGCCTGCAGGGCCGGGTAGCCGTATGGCCGGAGTGGAGCGTGCATCCCTATGGTCGGTCTCCTGATCCCCCTCATCCTGCTCGGCGCCGCCGTCGCGGGGGTGGCGGTCGTGCTGCGCTACCGGCGCGAGATGCGCGCCGCACGGGAGCGGATCGAAGGCCCGGGAAGCCGGGTGGCCCGGACCGGATGCGGGCCGATCGGATATGCCCGGTCCGGGGGCGGCTACCCGGTGCTCGTCGTCCACGGCAACGCGGGCGGGTTCGACCAGGGGCTGCTGCTCGCCGGGTGGACCATCGACCCGGCGCTCCAGGTCGTCGCGCCCTCAAGGTTCGGCTACCCCGGCACACCCATGCCTTCGCGCGCGAGCGTCGCCATGCAGGCGGACGCCTTCGCCTGCCTGCTCGACGCCCTCGCGATCGAGCGGGCCGTCGTCGTCGGCTACTCGGCAGGCTCCGCCTCGGCGATCCAGTTCGCCCTGCGCCACCCGGAGCGCGTCCCGGCGCTCGTCCTCGTCGAGCCCGTTGCGCCGGGGAAGGGGCCGGTCATGCCGAGACCCATCTTCACCGTCTTCTTCAGGAACGATTTCGTCTACTGGGCGACGGTCACCTATTTCTACCGGTTCGTCGCAGGGCCGTGGGCCGGCGTACAGGGACGGCTCACCACGGACGAGAAAGTAGAGGTCAGGACGCTGCTTTCAAGCCTCCTCCCGGTCAGCGCCCGGGTCGACGGAAGTTCTTTTGACACATACGTCTCAACCCCCGGCTTGCTCAACGCCTCCGGAAACGACTATCCGTTCGAGGAGATCAGGGCCCCCACGCTGGTGGTCAGCGCCGTCGACGATACGCTGGCGCTCCACGAGAATGCACGCGCCCTTGCGCAGAGGATTCCCGGCGCCCGCCTTCTCGCCGTGCCGGGGGGCGGCCACATGCTGCTCGGACACCACGAAGTGGTCCGGCAGGGGATCGCGGAGTTCCTGCACGAAAACGGCATTCCCGGCCTCTCTACGGACCAAAAGGAGAGATGATTATGGTATCAGACGAGATTGCACCAGCGGCAGAGGGCCGCTACGCGCCCGTGAACGGGCTTTCGATGTATTACGAGATCCACGGCGCCGGCCGGCCGCTGGTGCTCCTTCACGGTGCCTTCATGACGATCGAGGGCTCGTTTCAGAAGATGCTCCCCACCCTTGCGGAGACCCGGCAGGTCATCGCCGTCGAGCAGCAGGCTCACGGCCGTACCGCCGATATCGACCGCCCGCTGACCTACGAAGGGATGGCGGCGGACACCGTCGCCCTCCTCCGGCACCTGGAGATCAGCGAAGCCGACATCTTCGGCTACAGCATGGGGGCCGCCATCGCTCTCGAGATCGCCGTCCGGCATCCCGACCTCGTGCACAAACTCGTCCTCGCCTCGCCGAGCTACACGAGAGAAGGGTCCTACCCCGAGATGTACGAGGGGGAAGAGAACCTGACGCCCGAGGACCTGGCCGGCAGCCCGTTCGCGGAAGAGTATGCCCGGACGGCGCCGAACCCGGACGACTGGCCGGTTCTGATCGAGAAGGTGAAGCAGCTCGACCGGGGGTTCCGGGGCTGGACGGCTGAAGAGATCCGGTCGATCCGGGTGCCGACGCTCGTCATCATAGGCGACTCCGACGTCACCCGCCCCGAACACGCGGTCGAGATCTTCCGGCTGCTCGGCGGCGGCGTGCCGGGGGATCTCGTCGGGCTCCCGGCCTCGCGTCTCGCGGTCCTTCCCGGCACGACCCATATCACGCTGATCGACCGCACCGACTGGTTGCTCTCGATGATCGGGGAGTTCCTCGATGCGCCCGCGCCGGAGGCCGGGGGGGCATGAGCGCCGGGCGGTCGCCCCCGGCCTTCTTCCTCCTGATCTTCCTCCTCTCCCTCCCGTTCCTCCTCTTTGCCGGCACACCCCTCCCCGGTCCGCTCAATCTCCCCGTGAGCGCGTTCATGCTCGTCTGTCCGGCCCTGGCGGCCGCGGTCCTGGTCCGGCGCGAAGAGGGGGCCGGCGGCATCGTGAGGCTGCTCGCCCGGGTCGCCGACTTCCGGAAGATCGGGGGAGTCTGGTACCTCCCCATCATCCTCCTGATGCCCGCGATCCTGCTCCTCTCCTACGGCGTGATGCTTCTTTCTGGCCTGCCGCTCCCCGGCGACCCGTATGTGCCGTATCTCCTGATCCCGGTCTTCATCCCCCTCTTCTTCATCGCGGCCGCGTTCGAGGAGGTGGGATGGATGGGGTATGCCGCCGACCCCCTGCAGGAGCGGCGGAGCGCTCTTGCGACCGCCCTGGTCCTGGGCGTGGTCTGGGCGGCGTGGCACTCCATCCCCTGGCTCCTCCTCAACACCCCCGCCTGGGCGGCGGGGCAGGCCGTCTCCACGGTCGCGCTCCGGGTCGTCATCGTCTGGCTCTACAACAACACCCACGGGAGCGTCTTTGCGGCGACCCTCTTCCACGGCATGATGAACGTCGCCGAGTTCTCGTTCCCGAACCTTGGCTCCCACTACAATCCGGTCGTCACCGGGGCGATCGCTGCGGCCGTCGCCGTTGCCGTGACGGTCTTCTGGGGGCCGGAGACGCTTGCCCAGTTCCGGTATGGGCGCCTGCGTGACCCTTGCTGCCGGCTCTCCTGACCGGAACATTTATAGTTAGGCATACCCTAACTAATGAGCATCGACTATGGCGGCGAGAGTTGAGCACCTGTTCGAAGTCCTTGACCGCCTGATCGCCATCAGAAACGAATGTTCGAGCCAGATCTTTGCCGAGTGCGGCCTTGGGGAGATGACCGTGAAGCAGATCGCGTATCTGCGCGCGATCGACGGCCAGGCCGACGTGACCTTCAGCCGGCTTGCCGAGATCACCGGGACCTCGAAACCGACCGTCACGGAGATGGTCAACAGATTCGTCCGGATGGAGTGCGTCTACCGGGAACGGTGCCCCGGTGACGGCAGGATCGCCTACATCCGTCTCACCGAGAAAGGGCGGATGATAGCAGAAGCCGAACAGAACGCCCTCTCGCGAATGATCGAGAGGATGGCGCAGACGCTCGACGACGCCGAGATCGACCTTCTGGTCAAGATTCTCGGGAAAGTCCGGTAATTTTTTCGCCGGCGACATAGTTAGGTAAAGCAAAACTAATTTACTGGAGTAATCATGCATTCACCACAACCCGAAATCACCGGAGAAATGATGGTCATACCGCTCTTCGAGGCCGTGGTCTACCCGAAGAGCCGGACGAAGTTCAAGGTCGGCCCCGCGACCGGGAAGATGCTGCTCGCCGCGTTGAACAGCGCCGGATCGACGTATGCGGTCGGTCTTGCGGCCCGCGAAGGCACGGACCCCTCGGAAGCCTCGGCCGACTCGCTCTACCCGGTGGGGAGCCTGATCGAGATCGCGCACGTCCAGCCCGCGAACGACGGCTACCTCATCTTCGGCGAGGCCGTCGCGAGGGTGAAGGCCACGAGGCTGATCGAGGCCGACGGGCTCTTCTCCGCCGTCTGCGAACCCGTTCCCGACCACTTCGACCTCGACGAGGGAACCCGGGCGGAACTCCTCGCGAAGATCCGGGCAGTCATCCGCGACGTCAGCGGCCACTTCCAGGGCTCCGAGCAGTTCACCCGGCCGATCGAGAAGATGGACTCCATCGACCAGATCATGGGATTCGTCATGCCGTTCCTCCCCGTCGACCTTGCGGAGAAGCAGGAACTTCTCGAGATCGCCTCGGTCCGCGGCCGCTACACCGCGTTCCTCGACCTCCTGACCCGCGTGAAGGAGGGGATCGAGATCCGGATCGAGGTCGCGAAGAAGACCTCCGATAAGGTCGGCAAGGCGAACCGCGAGGCGATGCTCCGCGAGCAGCTCAAGGTGATCCAGGACGAGCTCAACGGCTGCGACGGCGCCTCCGGCGAAGACGGCTACCGCGAGCGGATCGAGCGCTCGACGATGCCTGAAGAGGTGCGGAAGAAGGCGCTCGCCGAGCTCAGGAAACTCGAATCCGGCGGCAGCCAGCACCACGAGAGCCAGGGGATCCGGAACTACCTCGACCTCCTGCTCGACCTCCCCTGGACGGTCGAGGAGAAGAAGATCATCGACATCAACGAGGCCCGGCAGGTGCTCGAGAGCAACCACAACGGGCTCGAGAAGGTCAAGGAGCGGATCATCCAGCACCTCGCGGTCATGAAGCTCAAGGAGGAGAAGCAGGGCTCGATCCTCCTCTTCGCCGGCCCGCCCGGCACGGGGAAGACGAGCCTCGGCAAGAGCATCGCCGACGCACTGGGGAGGAAGTACGTCCGGATCAGCCTCGGCGGCGTCAAGGACGAGGCGGAGATCCGGGGACACCGGCGGACCTACGTCGGGTCGCTCCCCGGCCGGATCATCCAGGGGATGAAGAAGGCCGGGACGAAGAACCCGGTCTTCATCCTCGACGAGGTCGACAAACTCGCCGTCTCCTACTCCGGCGACCCGGCGAGCGCCCTCCTCGAGGTCCTCGACCCCGAGCAGAACAACACGTTCGCGGACCACTACCTGGAGGTCCCCTACGACCTCTCGGACGTGCTCTTCATCGCGACGGCGAACAGCCTCGCGACGATCCCGGCGCCGCTCCTCGACCGGATGGAGCTCATCGAGATCTCGGGCTACACGAAGAACGAGAAGTTCGCGATCGCAAAGGACCACCTGGTCCCGATCACCCTCGCGGATCACGGCCTCGATGCGGAGAAACTCCGGTTCGAGGACGAGGCTCTCGCGGTGATCATCGACCGCTACACCCGCGAAGCGGGCGTCCGGGCGCTCAAGAAGCAGCTCGCCCGCGCCGCACGCTACGTCTCGGCAAAGATCGTCTCGGGCGATGTCGACCTCCCGTATATCGTGACGGCGGACCTGCTCCCGGAGGTCCTCGGGAAAGAGACGGTCCGGCAGGACGTGGCGAGGAAGGAGAACCCGCCCGGCGTCGTCACGGGCCTCGCGTGGACCCCTGTCGGCGGGGACATCCTCTTCATCGAGGGGACGTTCATGCCCGGCAAGGGAAAACTCACCCTGACGGGGCAGCTCGGCGACGTGATGAAGGAGTCGGCGCAGATCTCCTTGAGCCTCATCCGGTCGCGGTTTGCGGCCGTTGCACCGGGCTTTGACTTCTTCGGAAGCGACATCCACATCCACGTCCCGGCGGGAGCGACCCCCAAGGACGGCCCCTCGGCAGGCGTGACGCTCTTTACGGCCCTCGCCTCCCTCATCACCGGAAGAACGGTCGACCCGACGACCGCGATGACCGGCGAGGTGACGCTCTCCGGCGCCGTCCTCCCCGTGGGCGGGATCAAGGAGAAGGTCCTTGCCGCTCACCGGGCAGGGATCCGGAAGGTCATCCTGCCGCAGGAGAACGAGAAGGACCTCGCGGACGTTCCCGAGGACGTCAGGACAGACCTCGTCTTCGTCCCGGTCCGGACCATCGAGGACGTCCTCCGCGAGACGCTCGATGTCTCGCTGCCGGGACCGGTCATCCACTATGCGGGTGACCGGTTCGTTCCGGCGCACAACCTCTGAGCGGGGACGGACCCCCACCCCCCTCTCCCGGGCACTACTAAGATTGTTCACTTTTCTCCTCGTACGGGACGCAAACATATCTGGGATCACGGCGTCAGTCGGGGCCGGGGATACGACATGCAAGAACCGAAAGGTCTGGACCGGCTCAGGGACCGGTTCGTGGGGGAGTGGGAGATCGACGTGACCCTGCAGATGCCTGATGGCAGCACGATGACCGGCACGGGCACGGCAACGGTCCGGGAGGTTGCCGGCCGGTATGGGATCCAGAGCGATCTCAAGTACACCATCGGCGGGGAGTCCTACGAGGAGACGGACCTCTGGACCTACGACCGCGAGAAGGGGACGGTACACATGTTCGGCGCTGGCTCCGACGGGAGCACGCACGACCACACGGGCAGGTGGAAGGACGCGGATACCCTGGAACTGCACTGGAGCGGTCCGGGGGAAGTGGAAGAGACGATCACGGCCGCCTGGGAATCGGCCGACACCCTCCGTATCCGGTCGGAGACGAGGGTGGGGGGAAAGCCCGGGCCCGTCATGGACTCGGTGGGGAGAAGGCGAAAGGGATAAAAAAGAGGTTACATCCCCGCCCGGGAGAGAATGGTCTCGGCCACCTGTCCCGGGGTCAGGAAGGGGAAGTCCTCCGGCTTCAAGAGGGTGCCCGCTTCACCGGCGGTCATCTCCACGTCGCCCGCCTTGCATCTGGTCGCCGCTCCCGCCGGGAACGCGGCAAGGAGGTCTTCGGGCGTCTTGATAGGGAACTTCGCGCCGGCGAGGGCGCCGACGATCTGTGCACGGATCTCTTCTTTAACGTTCATTCTTGCTCCTCCGTCATTCTGGTGATCTCCCCGGCGGCCTCTGCCGGCGTGCCGTCGCTGCTATGCGCTTTGCAGCCGGAGCAGGCGCCTGCCGGGCCTTCCCGTCCGATACGGACGTTCCGGTGTAACGCCATTCAGGCATTTCTCACCGTTCATCCCGTTAGATGGTTAGAATAATATAGATGCCCGTCACCAAACTATACCTGATACCCGTGCTACAGTCCCATGACCATACGAGGCCCGGACCGGACCGGTCCGGCGAGGAAGAACCCGTGGCCGACCGGAGGGAAGAGAGCTACAGCAGGGAGATCCGGGAGGTCCAATCCGAGCTTGCGGGCCTCAGGTCCGAACTCCGGCGGTTCATCGAGCACGCAAACCGGCGGCACGTCGATGCGGCCCTCAGCGGGATCCGCCGGGAGTACGCGGACGTCTTCATCGAGCAGACCCTCTCCGACGCCGACCAGAGGCTCCGGGAGCGGATGATCCGGGACTGCCCGATGCGTGAGCGGTGTTACGCCGCGTTCTACGAGTTCCTCAAGGCCTCCGCGGAGCATATTCGGGACGGGGAGGTGAGCGAGGAGGTCGTCCGGTCCTACCGCGACCGGCTCGCGACGATGCGCAAGGGAGGGAAGTTCGAGACCTGCTCCACCTGTTTTACCGAGACGAACCGCCTCTTTGAGAAGCAGATCGAACTGATGCGCTCGCTCGGGATCTACCGGGAGAGCCGGGAGGCCTCTGCATCCGTCGCGGACCTGCCGGACGAGGTCCTGGTCCGGAACCTCCTCGAACCGCTCGCGAACCGGCACCGGTTCCGGATCGTGCAGTCGCTCGCCACCGGGACGCAGACGTTCTCGGCCCTCTCGACCCTGACCGATCTCCGGGGGGGAAACCTCCTCTTCCACCTCAGGAAACTCCAGGATGCCGGAATGATCCTGCAGCGGTACGAGCGGGGAGACTACATCATCACCGACAAGGGTTATAAGGCCCTCAAGGGCGTCGCCGCCCTCTACGCCGACCTTGAGCCGTAGAGCCGATGCTTTTTGCGCGCACCGCCGGAGATCCGGATACTTTTTTATCCTGCAAAGGTCAGGGTTGGCCGGCGCTCCCCCCACGAGACAGTCCTGGAACGGCCGGGGTCGCGATGGGGGTGCGGCGAATATAGCATCAGGAGGAGTTGAATGTCGGGTGAACTGATCGGCGAGTCGCGGGGCAAGATCATCGGCACAAGGGTCGTTGAGCTGCTCGAGACCAGCCCGAAGATCGAGACGACGGACGAGTCGACCGGAAGACTGCTGGGCATCGAGTCCCGGGACTTATCGACCGCCTGGAGTGTGTGGCGCAGTCCGGACACTTTCCACGCCGAGGGCGTCGGCGTGGTCACGTCAAACGACGGTGAGATGGCCATGTACACGGGGATGGGTATGGGAAAAGGAAGCGCATCGGACCCTGAAACCCTCTTTCACGGGCTGCTCTTCTTCCGCTCGTCCACCCCCGTGTGGAGCCGCCTCAACGGGACCGCCGTCATAGTCGAGTACACCGTCGATGCCGAGGGCAACAGCCATTCGAGGCTCTGGGAGTGGAAGGGAAGACCGGAAGGCGCCTGAACCTCCCGGAGGAGCGGCGACCTCTCCTCACCCCTCCCCTCGCCGGGATGCCCAAAGCCTGCCCCTCTCCCCGGCGGGGAGCGTTGAGCGCCGGCACGCCCTGGAATCGCCCCCGGTGTCCCTCGAACCGTTCAACCCCGAGAGGCATTCCGTCGAGGAGGTTGCCGGGCTCATCTACGACACCGAGCCGGCATACTTTCCGCTCGTCTTTGGCAGGGACCGCAGGAAGGCCCTGCTGAGGATTGAGAGCCTGATCCGGGCGGGCGGCACTACTTTCGGGCACGAGAATATCACCTGCGCCGTCCGGGGAGGCAGGGTCGCCGGGCTCCTGGTCATGCAGGCCCCGGATGTCCCCGGATTCCTGGAGGAGTCTTTCGCCATCGCCCGTGCGGCCGGCCCCGTCACCGCCGTCCGGTTCTTCCTTGTCGAGGCGCTGATCTTTGCGCCGCACTACCTGAAGAGGACCACGGAGCCCGAACACTACATCTCCAACCTCGCGGTCGCCCCGGCCGAGCGAGGCCGGGGGGTCGGCGCGGCCCTGCTCGGGGACGCCGTCCGGCGAGCTGGGGGCGGGACGATTGCCCTGAACGTCATCGCCCCCAATCCCCCGGCGGTGCGATTGTACGAGAGAACAGGGTTTCGCACCGTATCCGCTCACAGGGCGTGGGTGCCGTTCAGGATTCTCACCGTCCTGACCATGGTCTACGATGTGGCAGAAGTAAATCCATAGAGGCGTGCCGGGAGCGGTCCGATAGTCTGATGCCGGCTGAGGGCAGAGAGGATTTACATGGAACCAGCCGAGCACGAGATCTACCCGATGATGCTCTTTCCGACGTTTGAGGTCCGGGACGTCGCGGCGTCCGTGGAGTGGTATACCCGCGTCCTCGGATTCTCTCCGGTCTACATCATGCACGACCCCGAGGGGCGAACGCACCTTGCCCATCTCCGGCGGCTGAAGCACCAGGACATCCTCCTCGTGCCCCAACAAGAGAGTCTTGAGAGCCCGGGCGCCGGCGTCACCATCACGCTCGCGTTCTCCACGGAATCAGTGGATAAGATCGCCGAACTCAACACCTTCGCCGCACGGATCGCCGATGCCGGGGCGGCCATCGACGGCCCGGTGGACCGGCCCTGGAACACCCGTGACGTCGTTGTCCACGACCCCGACGGCTACCGCCTGGTCTTTACCACGCCGGACTTTGCACGGATGCGGGACTTCGAGGCGACCATGCGGGGCGTCCGGGAGGGGTTATCGAAGACCTGAGGCCTCCCCGGGCATCACGGGCGTATCGGCCGTCATCAGGCGCTTACCCGGCGGGCAACCTGATGGTAAGGGGAGTCTCCCGGGGCATTCTCCAGGCTGCAGTGCGGTAAGGGGGAACGTTTATGTGAGATCCCTGCGTCCGGCACCACAGTTCAACAGAGGCTCATTATGAAGTTATCGAGAGTCATGGGCGCCATCATACTCGGGGCGGTTCTGGTGGCGGTCAGCGGTCTTGTGGCCGCAGCCTGCCCGGATGGCGCCGGCGATAGCCTGATGACGGGGGTCCACCGCACCCGGGATCAGGTTCAGGTGGATAACATCACCATCGTCTACGAGACCTTCGGTCCGGCCGACCGGGAGACGGTGCTCCTCATCGCGGGGGCCGGTGCGCAGATGACGATGTGGTCGGATGAACTCTGTGTAGATCTTGTAG
>JAEWMO010000172.1 GCA_023457135.1 Methanobacteriota archaeon
GAGAATGCGGGACGGAGAACCGGGTTAACGTGCCCCGGATATAGCCCGATTCAGGTCACCGGTCACCGTAACGCGGCACAAGGTTCTGCGTGATCCGGTCCAGGACGATCGCGAGGATCACGATGGCAAGCCCTGCCTCAAATCCCATGCCGATATCCACACGCTGGATTCCCACAAGCACCTGGTAGCCGAGCCCCCCAGCCCCGATCATCGATGCGATGACGGTCATGGAGAGGGCGAGCATGATGCACTGGTTCACTCCTGCCATGATGGTGGGGAGCGCGACCGGGAGCTGCACCTTGAAGAGTTTCTGCCGGGGCGTGGAGCCGAAGGCGTCCGCAACCTCGATCAACTCGCGGGGCACCTGCCGGATGCCGAGATTCGTGAGACGCAGTGCCGGCGGCATCGCAAAGACGACCGTCGCTATGATGCCCGGAACGCTCCCGAGGCCAAAGAAGATCACGGCCGGGATGAGGTAGACGAACGAGGGCATGGTCTGCATGAAGTCGAGGACCGGCCTGAGGAGTGCGTTCAGCGGCTCGCTCCCTGCTGCAGCGATCCCGAGCGGGATCGATATCACGAGCGCGAGAACCGTCGAGACGACGACGAGCGCCAGGGTGAGCATGGCGAGGCTCCAGAGATTGAGGTTCCAGATGAGGAGCAGCCCGACGATGGTGAGTGCTGCGAGCCGGATATCGCGCCGGGTGACAAGCCAGACCAGGACGCCGGCAAGGAGGATCAGGACGGGTGCCGGTATGAGGAGAAGGATATCCTCGATGCCGCCCACGAGGAACCGCAGCCCTTCGCTGACCCAATCGAGCAGCCAGCCGAAGCAGTCGTCGATCCAGTCGACAAGTGCCTCGGCGGCATCTCCTACGGGAAGTTTAGGCGGTTGCATGGTTCACCTCCTCTTTCCGTGCCAGAGCAGCGAGGATCGCGCCGCGCGATATGACGCCCCTGAGCCTGCCGGTATCGTCCGCCACCGCCACCGGATAGGGGCTCTCGACGATCAGCGAGATGATGTCCGCGAGGGATGCGTCCGGGGCCACAACAGGGATTTCGGTGATGAGGACATCCCCCATCTGCCGTCCCGTCCGGACGGCTCCGGCCGCGTCTTCGAGCGTCACCAGCCCCCGGAGGAGGCGCTGGCGGGTGACGACGAATATCCGCGTGATGTCGTGCTCCTCCATGAGGTGCAGGGCCACCCTCGGTCCTGCGGTGCACTGGGCGACCGGCTCGGGGAGGCGCATCACGTCGCTTGCCGAGAGCACCCTTGTTAAGTCCACATCGGCAACGAACTTCTCGACATAGGCATTCTCCGGATTCGTCAGGATCTCCTCCGGCGTTCCGACCTGGACGATGGCGCCGTCCTTCATCAGGGCAATGCGGTCGCCGAGTTTCAGGGCCTCATCGAGGTCATGGGTGACGAAGATGATCGTCTTTGCCAGCCGCTGCTGGAGGTCCAGCAGTTCGTCCTGCATCTCCCTGCGGATAAGGGGGTCGAGTGCGCTGAACGCCTCGTCCATCAGGAGTATATCCGGGTCGCTCGTGAGCGCCCGGGCAAGCCCGACCCGCTGTTTCATGCCCCCGGAGAGCCCGGAAGGCATGCTCCCCCCGTAGCCGCCGAGCCCCACCATCTGGAGCACCTCCTCTGCCTTCCGGGAGCGCTCGTCTGCCGGAACGCCCTGGATCTCAAGCCCGAAGGCGACGTTCTCAAGGACCGTCCGGTGAGGGAGGAGCGCAAAGTTCTGGAAGATCATCCCCAGCCTGCGCCGCCGGGTCTCCCGCAGCTCGTCCTGGCTCATCCCGACGATATCTTCGCCGTTGATCCGGATCTCACCCGCGGTAGGCTCGATGAGGCGGTTGATGCAGCGCAGGAGCGTCGATTTCCCGCTCCCGGAGAGGCCCATGAGGACGAAGATCTCTCCGGGCATGATATCGAGGGAGACGTTATTGAGAGCCAGCGTCGCGCCGGTCTCTTCGTAGATCTCCTGTTTGGAGCGGCCGGACCGGTGGAGTTCGAGCGCCTTATCCGGGTCCGGGCCGAATACCCGGGTCAGGCCCTTCACACTCACGATCGGCTGGATCGGGGTTGAGTCGTCTATTGGTAATTTTTCAAAAATGATGGAATCCCTCCAGCTTCAGGATTTTGATGTAATCTGCCTTAAAATTTCGTATTTTTAGAAATGCTCGATTTTGGCTGGAATTTCAATTTTTCCGACACTCTGTTATGCTTTCGAGGATAGAATTCTACTCTGCCTGTAATCCCGCGATCCAGGGGCATTCTGTCGATTATCCTCTGTATAACGCCCAATTTTCCCGGATACCGATCGCACGGCCCCCGGACACGCAGATGGGCACCGATACCCTCCCCTGCATCGACACTACCGCGTGCTCTGGCGGCGAGAATGACAGAGAAGGATCCGGTTCCTGCCTGTGCGCCCGTCCATACCATTTCTTTTATTGGGTGAGAGGTCATATCAATGTAGATTACTCCAGACTGTCATTATCAGACAGGAATCAGGAATGCGGAGATCAGTACCATGGTAAAGGGAAAAGTCGTCCTAGCGTTTTCGGGAGGTCTCGACACCTCCGTCTGTATCCCCCTCCTGCGCGAGCACTACGGGTTTGATGAGGTCGTCACCGTCGCAGTCGATGTCGGTCAGCCCGAGGAGGAGATTGCCCGGGCAACTGAGAAGGGCCGGATGCTTGCAGACAACCACTACACCATCGATGCAAAGGAGAGGTTTGTGGCGGAATGCATCTTCCCCTCGATCAAGGCGAACGGCTCATACGAGGGCTACCCGATGGGTACCGCGCTTGCCCGCCCGCTGATCGCTGAAGAGATCGTGAAGATCGCAGAGAAAGAAGGCGCCTCAAAGATTGCGCACGGGTGCACCGGAAAGGGGAACGACCAGCTCCGGTTCGACTTCATCTTCA
>JAEWMO010000173.1 GCA_023457135.1 Methanobacteriota archaeon
TCCGGGGAGGGGTAGTAGACGTTCTCGATCCCCCAGTGCAGGGAGACGACGACATGGTCGCAGCGGTCCTTGAGTGCCCTGATGTCCTCGATGATGGCCTTCTTCTTCAGTTTGGCTACCGTGACGCCCGGTGGCGACCGGAACATCCCCCGGGTGTATGCGAGGAACCCGAGTCGGATCCCGTTCCGCTCAACGACCAGTCCGGGAACCGGATCATCGCCCCGTGCCCCCCCGATGTAGGCGATGCCGTGGCCTTCAAGGACGTTGAGGGTCTTTATGAATCCTTCTTCTCCCAGGTCAAGTGTGTGGTTGTTTGCCAGGCTCAGGACGTCGAACCCGGCATCCTTGAGATGCCGGGCTGCTTCCGGCGGGGTCGTATTGACCCAGCGTTTCCTCTGCTCGGTACCGCTCTCAGAGAGGACCGTTTCCAGGTTCCCGAAGAGCAGGTCTTTCTGGCGGAGCTCGTGCTCGATCCGGGCAAACGGTTTTTTTCCTTCTCTGGTCCAGAGCAGGATGTCTCCAACGGCCCGCAGCCGAACCGATGTCATGCTTCTCCTCCGACAGCCTCTCTACTGCCCGCGGAACATCCGCGCCTCCGGCCTGCCTGTCTGCTGGTTTCTACTGTGTCCGCCGGGAGCGGACCTCTGTTGCCGTCTGAGCGGACCATCGTTACGAATCGATGCCGTGAAATACTGCCTTCCCTCCCCTGAAGTGCTGAGTTCCAGACTGGCAGTACGAAAATATATATCTTTGCCCGGGCTATGGAGGTCGGGTATGCCTCTCCCGGCGCATACGGCGGTTCCCGGACCGCTTTTGCTCCTGAAGTTCGCGAAGTGGTGCTCGTAATACTGCTGCCAGGGGTGCCGAACAATTAACTTCTCCCGCACCAACTACTTAACCGGACATTTCAGCGGCAGATGATGAAAGTTACCCCCACTGATCGGTGATGAAGCAGGGGACTGATGCCGTCGTCTCATGGGACGCCTGTGGTCGAGAATGCGTCTTCCAGTTCTTATTTCCCTTGTTAGGAGGGCTCTCTACATTGTCAGGAGTGTCCTGACCCGGGTGTTCCCGGCGTTCTGTATTGGCTCTCCTGCAACACCGCTCACGACTTTAAAGCCCCCCGCCTGCCATACGGCAGGTGCGAGAGTCTCTGGTGGGTAGTGGTGCTGTGCGGCCGGATGCCGTGTTCGTGTGGATCGGCATGCCGGAAACGTATATATGTCTGAAGCGGTATGGCAGAGTTCCGGGCGGTGCGGTTGAGGTGTGCATCTCCTCTGATCCATATCGGGATCCGCCCTGCACCATACCAATCGGATAATAAGCATCCGGCATCTTGTTGTGCTGCTTGATGGGGGGTTCACGTGCACTGGTCTGTTCTTTCTGTTGTAATTGAGAGTCGTATCGATAAGAGACGAGTACCCCGGCGCAGGCTTCTCTCCGGTATCAGCCGGGTGAGACGGTCGTGCAGTCCGGTAACGACCTCTACCGGTGAGGTCACCGATACTACCGTGCGGGCTGTCGGGGACCCGGGTCTGCAGAAACAAGTCTCCCGGGAGACCTTCTCCGGGAATACGGAAGAGATCCCCGGAGGGTTCGGCGTCGGGGCGGCAGAACCGGTGCCCGGAGGGGCCGGGACGTGCCCGTTTGCCGTCGTTGCTCCTGCATACAATGAGGGGCTCGTCATCGGCTCCATCGTCCTTCTCGCAAAGAAGCATACCGACCGGGTGATTGTCGTCGATGACGGCTCGGCCGATCGGACCGCCGAGATCGCCCGCCTCGCCGGCGCCGACGTCATCAGGATGCCGGAGAATGGGGGCAAGGCGAAGGCGATGATGGCCGGGTTTACCCGGGCTCGCGAGCTCGGCTACGGCGCCGTCGTGATGCTCGACACCGACGGCCAGCACGATCCCGACGAGATCCCGGCCGTAGCTGCCCCGGTCTTTGAGGGCGAGGCCGATCTCGTCATCGGCTCCCGGTTCCTGGAGGCCGGGGCGAAGATCCCTGCCTACCGCCGGGCCGGCCAGATGGTGCTCACCGGGTTCACGAACCTCTCGGTGGACGGCGGGGGGTTTGCGACGACCGACTCCCAGTCCGGTTTCCGGGCGCTCTCCCACCGCGCTCTCGAGAACCTCACCTTCCCATCGGAGGGCTACAACATTGAATCCGACATGATCGCCCACTTTGCCTCCATCGGCCTGAAGATGACCGAGGTCCCGATCTCGGTCACCTACGACGTCCCCCACAAGCACAAGAAGAACCCGCTCTCCCATGGGATCGGGGTGATGGCGAAGATCATGGAACTTATCGGCTACCGACAACCGCTGCTCGTCTTCGGCGTCTCCGGCAGCGTCATCGCACTCCTCGGGCTCGGCCTGGAGGTCTACACCTTCTCCGAGTTCTTCAGAAACGGTCAGTTTCATTATGTCATATTTCCGCTGGGGATGACTGCCCTTATCCTCGGCCTTCTGCTGGTTGCGTCGGGATTAATTCTGAACTTCCTCATGCTGATGGTTCAGCGCCGCATAAAGGAGGAGCCATGACTCTGGTGAGTGCCGGCCGATACCGGAGGGGATGTCAGGCGCGTGCAGAGAACAGTCCTTGCACCTGTGGACATCCCTGCAGCCCTCCCCGACCGCCGCAGGTATTATATGCACGAGTTCACGATAGGTTCAGCAATGCATAAGACGGATGCGGCATCGATCGTTCTGGCGGCCTGGATGCTCTCGGTGAGTGGTCTGCTCTACCACTTTCATGTCCGGGATCTGAAACTGTTTCTAGCCCTTGTACTCGTGGGCTTTTTCATCGTCATCTATGCGATCCATCCGGTGTTTTCCAGACCCCGGTACATCCGGAGCATCAACCGTATGGCAATAGCCGGGGCAGCGGTCTTTGGCCTGGTCATCTGCCTGCGTATACTGGAACTCGTTGAATACTGGCGCATCTGACGGGCAGTGTGGGTGTGTCTCTCCTCTATTCCAGAATGTAGCCCGGTGAAAGACATGGTAGCGAAAAGATACAGATATTACAGGATCGGCTCGTATCTCCTCATCGGCTTTGCAATTCTGCTCCTCGTTGCAGTCCTGGCAAAAGACCCCCGGTACATGCAAAACCCGCTCCTTATGCTGAGCGCGGCGAGTTTCATCGGGGGTGTTTTTCTCTTTGCAGTCAGTGGCGGTGAGTCCATAGACGCACGGGTGGCCAGCCGGTTCTCCCTGCAGGGTATCTCCGCTCTGGGCAGGATAATCCGCGATCTGGGCGGTTCGGGGGCTGCAGTCTTTCTCCCGCCGGACGGCAAAGCGGGTGAAGTTATCCAGTTCACCCCGACCCAGCCTGCCTGCAGGCCCATCCTTGGTGATGGCGGTGGATTTGCCTGTCACGAGGGGAGTATGGGGACCTTGAGCCGCCCCCTGGCGGCCCCTCTCCTTGAGGACCTCAAACGTGACGACGCCCTTGTTCTGCCCGCAGAGTATAGCCTGCTGGTGGGTGCTATCCGGGAGGTCTGCGAGGACCTTCTCTCGGTCGCCGGGCGGGTGGATATAAAACGTGAAGGCGACACAATCCTTGTTAGCCTGCACAACTATCTGCTCTTCCCCGGTTGTGCCTCACTCCGTGAGGTCTCTCCGGAGTTCTGCACACTCTCCCCCTGCTCTATCTGCAGTCTGATCGCATGCATGATCGCAGAGGGCCTTTCGTGTGAGGTCAGCCTTGAGCAGGTAACCCTGGACGACACGG
>JAEWMO010000174.1 GCA_023457135.1 Methanobacteriota archaeon
CGTTCACCCGGGCGTAGATCTCCTGCAGGCCGCCCGCCGGGCAGAGGTAGCCGCACCAGAGTCGCCCGAAGAAGAGCGAGCCCACAAAGAGGAGCGCGAACACCAGGAGGCCGCCGGTGGCGATACCCCGTGAAGCGCCCTCGGTGATGATCGGGCAGGAGATGTAGGCGAAGGTCACCGGCAGCAGCACGAACGAGAGGATGGAGAGCGCCATCCGTATCTTCTGGCGCAGTGCAGTCCGGGTCGTCTCTGGTGCCATGATACGGTTCTCCGCCGGGGCGGGTGCTCACCGGCCTTTCACGCCGCAGGCGATGACCCCCTCCGGGCAGGTGTCGGCGCAAGCGGCGCAGAGGATGCACTCGGTGCTCTCCATCTGCCCCTCCCGGACCATGCCGTGGACGTCGAGGCCCATCGGGCACGCCTTTGAGCATCTCTTGCAGTCGATGCAGCGGCCGGCGTCGGCCGCAAGGCGGAGCGCCGGCCAGCCGACGGCATTGCGGATCTTCCGGCCGGCGATCATCAGGGGGGCGATCGGGCAGAGGACACGGCAGAAACCGCGCCGGCCCATGAAGTATGCGGCAGCGAAGATCGCGAGGAAGATGACTCCGACGATGATCAGGGTCTCAGACGACGTGACCGAGACGCCGTTCACCGTGCCGTAGAAGGGATCGACTGCACGGATTCCGCCGGCACCGATGAAGAGGTACGCGAGCAACCCAAGCCAGAGGACCGTGACGCCGTACTTGACCCGGTCACGCTGGCCGTCTACCTTATGCTTCATGACGGGCGAGCAGATCTCCTGCCATGCCCCCATCGGGCAGAGCCAGCCGCACCAGAGGCGGGAGACGCCGAGCGAGAGGACGGCGAGTGCGGCAAAGAGGAGCAGGCTGCCGGTGGCGACGCCTTCGGCCGCCCCCATCATGATGACGATGGGCGAGACATAAAAGATCGTGACCGGGATGAGGAGGAAGGAGACGACGAGGATCGCCTTCCGGATCGTCTGGCGCGAGAGTGTCAATGGTTGTGACGGGTTTTCTCTGTTCATGGTGGCCACCTTATGCTGGCATGATATCTTTTCGGGGTTCCGGCGAACGGTTCTCCAGAATCGAGAACGTTACTTGAGCCGATAAAACGAACTGTTCTTCTCCGGCGACGTCCTGCTGTAGCGAACCGTCCCTCAGGACGGCTTACCGTCGGCGACGCCGCCCCCGTCCGGGTCGCCGGCAGCCATCCGGTTCCCGAACACCCCGGCCGGAGCCTCCTCCCGGCCGATCAACGCTTCCACCCACGCCCGGTTCGCCCGAAGGGCACAGCCGCCCTCCGACTCCGTGAGAACCTCCGGCGTCTCGCGGAGCCGGTTGAGCAGTCTCGAACGGAGCGCTTCCCGGAGCGGCACGGCCGCAAGGTTCACGTCCGAGCAGGGTGCCGCGGGGCAGGGCTCGAGGTCGCCCGAAGGGCTGACGTGGACGAACCCCCGGCCTGCGGCGAGGCACCCGCCGTAAGCGTCCTCGTCGCCGGGGAAGCCGATGAAGAGCGCCGGGAACTGCCGGTTGTGGCTCGCGAGGGCCGCCTGGAGTTCCGCCCTCTGTCCGGGGGCGAGGACCAGGCCCTCCGTGCCGGGCGTCATCGGGACGTACTCGACGTAGGTGAAGACCCGCACACCGGCCCGGAGCATCTGCCGGATGAAGGCTTCGCCGGTCACGTCCGTAACGTTCTCGCGTGTCGTCGTCACGGAGCAGCCGAAGAAGATGTTGCGGTCTCTCAGGCGGGCGGTTGCCGCAAGGAGCCGATCGTAGACCCCGTCGCCCCGCCGCCGGTCGGTATGCTCGCGGGACCCCTCGAAACTGATGACCGGCACCACGTTCCGGCACCCCGCGAGCAGATCGGCGACCGCATCATCGATCAGGAGGCCGTTCGTGAAGACCGGGAAGAGGATGCGGGGGTGGGCGCGGGCCAGGCAGAAGATCTCCTCCATCCGGACGAGCGGTTCGCCGCCGGCGAGGACGACGATGGAGACGCCGAGTGCCGCCGCCTCACTGACGACCGATGCAAGGACCTCCGGTTCCATCTCGGCACGGTGGTTCCCGCCCCGCCCGTGCATGTAGCAGCCCGCGCACGCGAGGTTGCAGCGCGAGGTGACGCTCACGATCATCACCGGCGGGACGAGGAGCCCTTCCTGTTCGTGCCGCTTCCGCACCGCTGCCGCTCGTTTCTGGTGGCGGAGGATGGCGGCGCCGGGGATGGCGAGGGCCGGGGCTGCTGCTATGATCCGGACGGCCTGAGCGAGGGTCTCGCTGATCGCGGCGTTGAAGGTCTCCCGGTACCGGCTCTTCTCGTCCACGATCATCAGGGCTCCCGCTGCCGCTCCAGTTCGGCGATGCTGACCGAGGGGTTCCGGTAGCGCTGCCTCCCCCCGGTTCGGCTTCCCGCCTGGATCGCCTCCGCCGGGCAGAGGTGGATGCACCCGCAGCAGAGTTCGCAGCGGTGGTTCCAGACCGGCTTTCCGCCGACCATATCGATGTTGCCCGCCGGACAGACGGCGGCGCAGGTGCCGCACGAGGTGCACGCTTCGCTGACCGTGAACTTGCGGTCGTTCCCGTGGACGTGGGAGCGGAACCAGGGGTACGTGAGGGCCCTGACGATCCGCGCGACCGGCGAGTTCGGGAGGCTCACCCTCTCCTCCTCTCCGATCCGGCCAACGATGCGATCGAGTTCCGCGTCCGCCGCATCAAGCAGCCGGTCCCGCTTCTCCCCTGCTGGCGAGTCGTACATCAGAATGTAGTTGCCCGGCATGCTGACCGCAAACCCGGCATCGAGCCCTCTTCCGGCCTTATCTCTCAGGATCCTGTCGAGCTGCCGGAGGGCCGCGGCACCCCCGCCGCCCCCGTGCGTCACGACCGAGAAGACGTAGTCTGCTGCGGCAAGGTCGAGACGCTCCGCAAACGATGCCGCCATCGCCGGGAGCCCGGCGAAGTAGACCGGGCAGACAAGCCCGACCCGTTCGGCATCCGGGGCGATGAGTCCCGGGGAATCTGCAAACGATGCAACAGGGACGATATCGCAGTCCCCGAGGGCCCCGGCGATCTTCTTTGCGGCTGCAAGCGAGTTGCCGGTCCCGGTGAAATAGTAGATGATGCTCTTCATGATATCAGATCCTCGACCGGAAGCGGGTATGCCCCGACGATCCGTTCGATGAGCTCGTTCTCCGCTGTCCGGGCCGCCATCTCCTCCTGGGTCAGGCTGACCGCCGCCGCGACCTCTACCCCCCGTGCGGTGAGCGCTGCTTCGAGGAGCGGGAGGGCTTCGCCGGGCTGGCCGCAGTTCGTGCAGAAGACCACGGCCCGCTTCCCCTCGCAGCCCGAGAGCGCCCGGACGGCGGCGTTGATGGCCGGCGCGGGCTTCCAGGCCCAGACCGGCGTCCCGATGACGATGAGGTCATAGGGGGAGACGTCGATACGGTCGGGGAGGATCGGGTCGCAGGCCCCTCGCCGGGAGTGCAGGACCCCGGTCGTGTATGCCGTGAAGGCCGAGTATTCGGTCAGGGTCTTCACCTCCACGAGGTCGCACCCGCAGGCGTTCCGGATCCGCTCCGCGACGCCCCGGGTCACGCCGGTATATGAGTAGAAGACGACGCAGGCGTTCAGCGACGTCTGTTGCGTCGTCTCCCGGACGAGTTCGCGGTCGCACCGGTCCAT
This sequence comes from Methanobacteriota archaeon, assembly GCA_023457135.1. GTDB lineage: Archaea > Halobacteriota > Methanomicrobia > Methanomicrobiales > Methanoculleaceae > Methanoculleus. The sequence goes on from JAEWMO010000174.1 coordinate 3,696, forward strand.
GACGGCTGCCGACATCTGGTCGAAGTGCTCCCGGAACTCCAGCAGCCGCTCGCGGTTGAACGAGAAGTAGACCCGGAACCCCTCCCGCCGGGACGTCACGAACCCCTCGCTCTTCAGCGTTTTGAGGTGCTGCGAGGCTGCCGGCTGCGAGATGCCGAGGATCCCGGCGAGGTCGGAGACGCCCAGCGTCCCGGTCGTGTCCGTTGCGAGCAGGTGGATGATCCGGAGCCTGTTCGGGTCGCCGAGGGCTTTGAAGGCGGCGGCCATCCCGGGGACAATCTTGCAGAGCCCGGTGCAGGGGTCGCACTTATTACAGTCGTCCATGTGAACTGCATAAGTGTATGCTTATACAGATATAATCTTTGCGAGCGGACGATCAGGAACTGCGCAGGAGAAGCGATCAGGGGATGGCGACGAGGAAGCGACGCTAAAAAAGTATTCGGGGAGAGCCCGTCACTGCTGCCGGGGTGTGTCCTGGTCGACCCGCCAGGCATCTCCCGGGCTGGTCTTCCGTGACGGCTGGCCGGGCGACTGGACGAACCAGCCGGTCCGGGTGTTGTCGAGTATCTCCGTGGAGTTTTTGGCGGTCATGAGGCTGACGACGACCATCGCGACGGCTGAGAGGACGAGCGCGTAGAGGCTGAAGTGCACCGGAAGCGATCCCACGAACTTGGAGTAGTAGCCGAAGATGCCGGACGCGACGAGCCCGGTCGCCATGCTCGCGATCGCACCCTGTCCGGTCGCACCGCGCCAGTAGAGCCCGGCGAGCAGCGGGACCGCAAACGTCGCGAGCATCACCCCGATACCCATCCAGATCAGCCAGGCGAGCATTGCCGGCGGGTTGATGGCGAGCAGGAGCGTCCCGCCGGCGCCAAGAACGATGGCGACCTTTGAGACCAGGAGCACCTCTTTGTCGGACGCCGAGGGCCGGAGGATGTTCTTGTAGACGTCCCACGCGAACGAGGTGCCGACGGTGAGCATGAGCCGGTCGGTCGTCGACATCACCGCCGCGAGGACGATGACCGCAAAGAACGCCCAGAACACCACGTTCGGCATCGCGTGCTCGACGCCGACGATGAAGGCGAAGTCCTGCGCGTTCACGGCCTGCGGGAGCACCAGCGTCCCCTCCTCGACGAGCGACCGGACGGCAAACCCGGTGAACTTCACGAGGAACATCACGATCGCGTAGATCCCGAACGCGACGAGCGGTGCCCACTTGAAGTAACGGGCCTCTTTTGCGGCAAGGACGTTATTGATGACGTGCGGGGCGCAGGCAAGCCCGACCATCAGGAGGATCCCGAACGAGACCAGGAACTCCGGCGTCGCGTAGGCGTAGGGCGCGTAGGCCGGGCTCGGGAACCAGGGCTCGACGAAGTTCGGGTCGACCCCGGCGATCACCGTGTTGATATGGTCAAGCCCCCCGGCGCTCATGATGACCGGCGGCGCCATCAGGAGCACACCCAGGATCAGGATCCCGCCCTGGAAGAGGGTCGTCCAGGAGACGGCGTAGAGCCCGCCGACGACCGTGTAGGCGGTGATGATGACCCCGGAGATGAGGAGCGCTTCCCAGTGCGGGATGTTAAAGAGCCAGACGAGGACGATACTGATTGCGGCGTACTGCCCGACCAGGTAGATCAGCGAGACGACGATGCCCGCGATTGCCGAGAGGCCTCTGAGCGCCCGCGGACTCTCGAACCGTTCGGCGAGGTAGTCCTGGACGGTCAGGTACCCCCGCGTTTTGCCGATGGCGTTCAGTTTCACCCCGAAGAAGATGATACAGAACGCGGCCGCGAGCGGGACGAAGATCTGCTCCCAGATCCCCGGCCAGCCTGAGGTGTATCCAAACCCGCTGACGCCGAGGAGGGTCATGCCGCTGCAGATCGAACAGACGATCAGGATCGTGAAGACCCAGAATCCAAGCGATCTCCCCGCAAGGATGTAGTCCTCGGTGTTGTGAATCTTCTTTGAGGCCCAGCTCCCGATGGCGACAAGCACCACGAAGTAGAGCACAATCAGGGCAAGCGTCAGTGCGTCCGCCATTATGAGACCTCCTTAAACCGGAGTCCCCAGAGGGCGAGCAGGACGAAGGCCAGGGCGACTGCCCCGGCCACGATGACTCCCGTATGGAAAGGTAGCGCGATGAACATGCTGTGTCACTATGTGGCATGCTAACATATAACACGATCGGCCGGGCCGGGAGATCCCCCGATGACAGGGTGAACCCGCGAGATCAAAAGAAAGGTATTTTGAGTCTATCATGGCTTTCTCCCCACACCGGGAGCAATTTCACGTGCGGGCGAGCACTCAGGTGCCGCACCGGCCATGAAGAAAAAAATTGGCGCATGGAGGCCGGGAGTGCTCGTCACTGCTGCCGGGGTGTGTCCTGGTCGACCCGCCAGGCCTCGCCCGGGCTGGTCTTTCGTGACGGCTGGCCGGGCGGCTGGATGAACCAGCCGGTCCGGGTGCTGTCGAGTATCTCTTCGGAGTTTTTGGCGGTCATGAGGCTCGCGACGACCATCGCGACGGCCGAGAGGACGAGGGCGTAGAGGCTGAAGTGCACAGGAAGCGCTCCTACAAACTGGTGCCAGTAGCCGAAGCCCACGGCCGCGACGAGCCCGACTGCCATGCTCGCGATCGCCCCCTTCGCGGTCGCCCCGCGCCAGTAGAGCCCGGCGAGCAGCGGGACCGCGAACGTCGCGAGCATCACCCCGATGCCCATCCAGATCAGCCAGGCAAGCATTGCCGGCGGGTTGATGGCGAGGAGGAGTGTGCTGCCGGCGCCGAGGACGATGGCGACCTTCGAGACCAGGAGCACCTCCCGGTCCGATGCCGAGGGCCGGAGGATGTTCTTGTAGACGTCCCAGGCAAACGAGGTGCCGATGGTGAGCATGAGCCGGTCGGTCGTGGACATCACCGCCGCAAGGACGATAACCGCAAAGAATGCCCAGAACGCCACGTTCGGCATCGCGTGCTCGACGCCGACGATGAAGGCGAAGTCCTGTGCGTTCACGGCGTCCGGGAGCACCAACTTTCCTTCCTCGACGAGCGACCGGACGGCAAACCCGGTGAACTTCACGAGGAACATGATGACCGCATAGATGAGGAACGCGACGAGGGGCGCCCACTTGAAGAATCGGGCCTCTTTGGCGGCGAGGACGTTGTTGACGACGTGCGGGGCGCAGGCAAGCCCGACCATCAGGAGGATCCCGAACGAGACCAGGAACTCCGGCGTCGCGTAGGCGTATGGGGCGTAGGCCGGGCTCGGGAACCAGGGCTCGACGAAGTTCGGGTCGACCCCGGCAAGGACCGTGTTGATGTGCTCAAGCCCCCCGGCGCTCATGACGACGGCCGGGGCCATCAGGAGCACGCCGAGGATCAGGATGCCGCCGTGGAAGAGGGTCGTCCAGGATACGGCGTAGAGCCCGCCGATGACCGTATAGGCCGTGATGATGACCCCGGCGATGAGGAGGGCCTGCCAGTGGGCGATGTTGAAGAGCCAGACGAGGACGATACTGATCGCGGCGTACTGCCCGACCAGGTAGACCAGCGAGACGACGATCCCCGCGATAGCGGAAAGGCCCCTGAGCGCTCGCGGGCTCTCGAACCGCTCGGCGAGGTAGTCCTGGACGGTCAGGTAGCCCCGCGTTTTGCCGATGGCGTTCAGTTTCACCCCGAAGAAGATGATGCAGAACGAGGCTGCAAGCGGGACGAAGATCTGCTCCCAGATCCCCGGCCAGCCCGATGTGTATCCGAAGCCGCTGACGCCGAGGAGGGTCATGCCGCTGCAGATCGAGCAGACGATCAGGATCGTGAAGACCCAGAAGCCGAGCGATCTCCCGGCGAGCATATAGTCCTCGGTGCTGTGGATCTTTCTCGATGCCCAGCTCCCGATGCCGATGAGCACCACGAAGTAGAGCCCGATCAGGGCGAGCGTGATGAGGTCTGCCATTATGGGGCCTCCTTAAACCGGAGCCCCCAGAGGGCGAGCAGCACGACGACCAGAACGAGTGCACCGCCCACGATGAGGCCCGTGTGGGTTGGTAATCCGAAGAACATGCTGTCTAAATGTTTGACCCGTTCTGTGATAACGGGATCGCCGGGGAGACAGAGATGCCGCCCGATGGCAGGACGGGCGCATCACACCTAAAAGAAAGTTATTTGGAGCTCTTCACGGTCTTTGCCCCCCGGAGGAGGGCAACCTTGCCCGTGCGGACGAGCTCTTTGATGCCGTACTGGCGCAGGAGTTTCTCCAGCGCATCGATCTTTCCCGTATCCCCGGCCACCTGGAGGACCAGGGTCTTTGACCCGACGTCCACGACCTGGGCGCGGAAGATCTCCGCGATCTGCAGGATCTCGGCGCGAGAGGTGCCCGGTTCGGCGGCCACCTTGATGAGGGCGAGCTCCCGCTCCACGCTCTCCCGCTCCGTCAGGTCCGAGACCTTGATGACGTCGATGAGCTTGTTGGTCTGCTTCATCACCTGCTCGACCACGCCGTCGTCGCCGTTGACGACGATCGTGATCCGGCTCATGTTCGGCTCCTCGCAGGGTCCGACGGCGAGGCTCTCGATGTTGAACCCCCGCCGCGAGAACATCCCGGCGACCCGGCTTAAGACGCCCGCCCGGTTCTCAACGAGGACGCTCAGGGTGTGCGACTTCATTGCCTCACCCCGATCATCTCGTTGATCGCGGCACCCGCCGGGACCATGGGGAAGACGTTCTCCTCCCGTTCGACCCGGAAGTCGAGGACGAACGGCCCGTCGGTCGCAAGAGCGGTCTCGATCGCCTCCCGGACGCCGGCCTTCTCCTCGACCCGCATCCCCTCGACCCCGTAGGCGTTCGCGATCTTGACGAAGTCCACCGGCGGGAGCTCCGTGTAGGAGTAGCGGCGGTCGTAGAAGAGTTCCTGCCACTGCCGGACCATGCCGAGGTACATGTTGTTCAAGATCACGACCTTGACCGGGATCCGGTAGTGCGCCACCGTCCCGAGCTCCTGGATGTTCATCTGGAAGCTCCCGTCGCCGGCAACGTCGACGACCGGGAGGTCGGGCCGGGCGAAGTGGGCGCCGATGGCCGCCGGGAACCCGTAGCCCATCGTGCCGAGGCCCCCCGACGTGATCCAGGTCCGGGGTTTCGTGAAGCGGTAATAGAGGGCGGTCCACATCTGGTTCTGGCCGACCTCGCTCGTGATGATCCCCTCGCCCTGCAGGATATCGGAGAGCTCGCGGATGACATACTGCGGGCGGAGACGGTCGTCGTCGCGGTAGCGGAGGGGATACTGCGTCTTCCAGGTATTGATCCGGGCGACCCAGTTCGCCGTGTCGCCGCGCTTCTCCATCCGTTTGAGGATGGCCTGGAGGACCGCCTTCACGTCCCCTACGATCGGGACGTCGACCTTTTTGTTCTTCCCGATCTCGGCCGGGTCGATGTCGATATGGACGACCGCGGCGTTCGGGGCGAAGGTCTCTATCTTTCCGGTGACCCGGTCATCGAACCGGACCCCGATAGCCAGCAGGAGATCGCACTCCGTCACCGCGTAGTTCGCGGACTGGGTGCCGTGCATCCCGAGCATCCCGAGGTTGAGCGGGTGGTCGCCGGGGATGGCGCCGAGGCCCATCAGGGTCGTCGTCACCGGGACCGCGGCCGTCTCTGCAAACTTCACGAGTTCGGCCGAGGCCTCCGAGAGGACCACCCCGCCGCCGGCGTAGATGAGCGGCCGCTCCGCCCGCACAAGCAGGTCGATCGCCCTGTCGATCTGGCGGACGTGCCCCTCGTAGGTGGGCTGGTAGCCCCGGAGGGAGACCGTCTCCGGCAGGGGCCGGTTGCCTTTCACCACGCTCGTACTGACGTCTTTGGGGAGGTCGACCAGCACCGGGCCGGGCCGGCCGGTCCGGGCGACGTAGAACGCCTCCTGGATCGTGCGGTCGAGGTCGTCGGCGTCCTTGACCAGGTAGTTGTGCTTCGTGACCGGCATCGTGATCCCGGTGATGTCCGACTCCTGGAAGGCGTCGTTCCCCAAGAGCGCGGTCGGCACCTGGCCGGTGAGGGCCACGACGGGGATCGAGTCCATGTAGGCCGTCGCGATCCCCGTGACCAGGTTGCAGGCGCCGGGGCCGGATGTGGCAAGGCATACCCCTACGCGGCCGCTCGCGCGCGCGTAGCCGTCGGCCGCGTGCGCCGCTGCCTGCTCATGCCTTACCAGAATGTGCCGGATCGACGAGTCGTAGAGTTCATCGTAGATCGGCAACACCACGCCGCCGGGGTAGCCGAATATGGTATCCACCCCTTCACGCTGCAGCGCTTCAATCAGAGTCCTGGCTCCGGTCTTCATGCTCTTCCCTGAGTAGTCTGTTCATCCCGACGATAACTGCTTCGACGCTGGCCATGATGATGTCGGTCCGGGCGCCCCGCGATGTCACTGTCTTTCCGTCCTTGCTGAGTTTCACCGATACGTCGACCACGGCGTCCGTGCCGCCGGTTATCGCATCGACGCTGTATTCATCGAGCCGTACGCTCCCGACGTCCGCGACCGATCGCTGGAGCGCGCGGATCGCGGCATCCACCGGCCCGGTCCCGACCGCGGCGCCGGTGACCTCCTCGCCGTTGACGAGCATCGTCACCGAGGCGGTCGGCATCGCGTTGCTCCCCGATACGATGGTGAACTGGCGGAGTTCGAGGCAGGGAGCGAATTCGAGTTCCATCACGGTATCGGCGATCGCCATGATGTCGGCGTCGGTGATCCGCATCCCGGCGTCCCCGATCTGCTTGATCCGGGCGACGATCTCCGCGAGCTGCGCCGGGTTGGGGCCGTAGCCCATATCGCGGAGGGCGGCCTCGACCGCCGCCGACCCGGAGTGCTTCCCGAGGACGATCCGGCGCTTCCGGCCGACCCGCTCGGGCCGGAGAGGTTCGTAGGTGCTCGCGTCCCGCATCACCCCGTGGGCGTGGATCCCGCTCTCGTGGGTGAAGGCCATCTCGCCGACGATCGGTTTGTTGGTCGCGAGCGGCACCCCGGTCAGCCGGGCGACGTGGGTCGAGAGGTGGTAGAGCTCCTCGGTCACAATCCCGGTCTTCTTCCCGTAGAGGACCTCGAGCGCCATCACGAGCTCCTCAAGCCCGGTGTTCCCCGCCCGCTCGCCGAGGCCGTTGACGGTGACGTGGGCGCATGAGGCCCCCGCCCGGAGGGCGGCGACGGTGTTTGCGAGCGCGAATCCCAGGTCGTCGTGGCAGTGGATCGAGAGCGGGGCAAAGAGGAGCGGCGGTATGATCTCGGCCGCCCGCTCGGGCGTGAGGAGCCCGACGGTGTCGCAGAAGCAGAGCCGGTCGGCTCCCCGCTCCACTCCCTCCCGGAAGACCTCCGCGAGGAACGCCTGGTCGGCGCGGGATGCGTCTTCGCCGGATAACTCCACGATAAGCCCGCGGCTCTTCGCGTACTCGACGGCGCTCCAGGCCATCTCGCAGACCTGCTCGCGGGTCTTTCTGAGCTTCGCTCCGATATGGAGGTCACTCACCGGGATGACGAGGTGGACGGAGTCGGCGCCGGCGTCGGCGGCGAGGTCGATGTCCCCTGCAAGGGCCCGGACGTAGGTACAGCACTCGGCGGCAAGCCCGGCCTCGGCGATGACGCGGATGGATTCGCGCTCTCCCGTGGATGCGGCGGCGGAGCCTGCTTCGATGACGTGGACGCCTACATCGGCGAGGTGCGTTGCAATCTCAAGTTTCTCGGCCGGCGTCAGGCAGACACCCGGTGTCTGTTCGCCGTCCCGTAACGTGGTGTCAAAAAAGCGTGTCGATTCGCCAAATAAAACAATCACACATAGTGCAATTCACCGTCAGAGAATTGGCGGCGGCGTTACTTAAAGGTTGGGCAACCGGGGAATCTGGTGCAGGACAAAGAAAAAGGGGTGTTTTACGCCGGCGCCGGGGCGCTCTCGTAGACGAGGGCGATGTAGCGGGAGGCGAAGATGATGAACGCCGGCGAGAGGAGGAAGACGAGGAACCAGCCGATGATCGGGATGAACATCAGGACGAACTGCACGATCGCGATGACGACCGTCAGCACGACGAGGGCGATGAAGACGTCGAGCCACCCGACCCTGCCGATATGGTCGCGGAGGACCCCGATCCTGAACGCGTCGCCCATTCTCCCTGTCCGGGCGAACCGTGCCACCCCGAAGGTCGCGAGGATGCCGCAGACGATAGTGGCGACGATGAAGAGGACCAGGATGGCGAGGACCACGACGAAGCCGAGCTCGGGACCGAGGCCCGGCGCAGGGCCCGTTCCCGTGGTCGTCGTCGACGAGACCGGGACGAGGTACGCGAGGAGGGAGACGGCCGCGAGGAGGTAGAGCGGGATCGTGTAGACGAGCGAGATGACGATCAGTTTGATGCCGTCGATGAAGAGGCCGATCCAGCCCTCGGGTTCGGGGGCGGGCTTTTCGCCGCTCATGACCCGGACGCTGTAGCCGTAGATGAACGGGAAGAGGATCGAGGCGATGAGCAGGAGGAGCCAGCGGACCCACCTGCCCCAGAGGGCCTCTTTTGTGTAGTCGAAGGACTCGTTGAGGTAGCGGATGTAATCCATGGGTGTCACCGTATGTTACGCAAAGAAATCGTTTGTTCCGGGGATAAATGCGCTGATCTGCTTTCGAGGCAGCCTGGCGGCGGTTTGCCGCGGGAACGGCTGAAAAAGTGAGGGGTTATTCCCGGTATTACGCGGGAGCGGGTGCTTCCTCGTAGGCCAGGGCGAAGTAGCGGGCGTAGAAGATGCTGAACGCCACGTTAAGGAAGGCAGCGATGATCCAGCCGAGGATCGGTACCGAGCTGATGATGCCGACCACGAAGCCGTAGACGACCGCAATGACGATGAGGACGATGACCGCGATGATCCAGGCCCCCCAGCCGATCCTGCCGATGTGTTCGAGGATCGCGCTGAAGTTGAACGCCTCACCGAGGCTGCCCGTGTGGGCGAAGCGCAGTATGGCGAGCAGGGCGATGAACGCGAGGATGATCGCGACGATCCCTGCAATCAGGAAGCCCCCGATGAGGCTCAGCGCTGCAGCGCCTGCTGCCGCCGGGTCGCCGCCTGCTGCTTCGCTTGCGAACATGCTGATTGCCCCGAGCCCACCGAAGATCAGGAATACGATGATTGCCGGGAGCATGTAGACCAGCGTGATGATGTTCATCTTCCACCCGTCAACGAAGAGCCCGGCCCAGTCATCGATCTCGGGAGCCGGGGTCTTCCCCGCGAGCACCCGCACGATGTAGCCGTTGAGGAGCGGGATCAGCGAGAGTGTAAACGCCTGTATGAGTGACAGGACGGCCAGGATGACCCACTGCATCCATTTTCCTACCAGGGCATCCTTGGTATACTCAAATGACCTGGAAATTACAGTACCGTAGTCCATAGGTGTATCACCTACGAGTAGATGTGAGTAAACCAGATATAAACATATTGATGCAATCAGTTCGATCTCGTCAAATTTTTCTCGAAATAAACAGATATGGGTGGTATGCCCTGTCAGATCGCCGCGGAAATTGCGTGATGCAGATCAGGAGCGCCGCCGCAGCGCCCGGTCCCGGCAACGAGGGCGGGCGAGACCGGCACGGTGTACCCTGAGGATCCTTTGAAGGCAATGCCGGTTGTAAAAAGGGAAGAATTGGGATTTACGCCGGTGCAGGAGCGCTCTCGTAGATCAGGGTCATGTACCGTGCCGCGAAGATGGTCCAGACGGGGTACAGGAAGAGCATGATCAGCCAGCCGATGATCGGGATCGCGCTCAGGATGGTCGTGATGACGGAGAAGACAATCCCGACGATCCAGAGGACGATGAGGGCGATGATGTAGCTCCCCCAGCCGA
>JAEWMO010000175.1 GCA_023457135.1 Methanobacteriota archaeon
CGAAAGGCGAGCGGTGGACGCTGATCGTCTTCACACTGACTGCCCTCGCGTGGATATTTGAGCAGACCAAGGAGATCGGCGGGGTCGTCATCCCCGGCCTCGACATGATCTTCCCCGGCATCAAGGATTCGACCATCGCGATATTCGGGGCGCTCCTCCTCTTCCTCCTCCCGATCGACGCGAAGAAAGGCGTCTTCACCATGAACTGGGAGTGGGCGGTGAAGATCCCCTGGGGCATCCTCCTCCTTTTCGGCGGCGGCATCGCCCTCTCGAACGGGTTCATCCAGAGCGGGCTTGCCGCGACGATCGTCGAGTCCCTTGCCCTCATCCACGGCCTCCCGATCGTCCTCCTGCTCTTCATCGTCGCGCTCGGGGTCTCGCTTGCGACGGAGGTCTCCTCGAACACCGCGATGGCCGCCGTCCTGATGCCGATCATGGCGGTCACGGCGATCAGCGTGGGGGTCAATCCGGTTATCCTGATGCTGACCGCCGCGGTCTGCGCCTCGATGGCGTTCATGCTCCCGGTCGCGACCCCGCCGAACGCCGTCGCCTACGGGAGCGGCTACATCAGCACAAAAGACCTCCTCAAATCGGGCTGGGCGCTTGACCTTATCGGTGTCGTGCTCTGGACGGCCTTCCTCTTCACGGTCGTCCTCTGGGCGACCGGGGTCCCCCTCGAGATCCCTGCCTGGGCGCTCTGACCCCCCGGCACCTATTTTATCCCGGGCATCTATCCCGGCCGGATGGCAGACGACCGGTACTACAACCCGGGGGTGGAGACCCTCCCGCGAGCGGACCTCGACGCGCTCGTCGACGAGCGGATCCGTGCCACCGTCCGGTACGCGGCGGAGCATTCACCCTTCTACCGTCGGTGGTTTGAGCGGCACGAGATCCGTCCGGAGGCGATCCGGGACCATGAGGGCCTCCGCGACCTCCCCATCATCTCCGGGGCGACGATCCGGCGGTACCAGCCACCGAACGTCACCGAGTTCTGTTTTAAGAGCGTCCCCTGGGATGCGGTCTTCACGGTCAACGAGACCTCCGGGACGAGCGGTGTCCCGAAGGCCTTCTTCCTCACCTGGGAGGACTGGGAGCGGTATGCCGGGAAGTACGCCCGGTTCTTCGTCTCGCAGGGCTTTCTTCCCGGCGACCGGATGGTGGTCTGCGCCTCCTACGGGATGAATGTCGGGGCGAACACCATGACGCTCGCCGCCCGGGATCTCGGGGTGACGGTCATCCCGGAGGGGAAGTGCACCTTCCCGGTCAGGGTGATGGCGCAGTACCATCCGACGGCGGTGATCGGGAGCGTCTTCAAGCTCCTCCGGCTCGCCCGCCGGATGGAGGCGGAAGGGCTGCCCCCGCAGGAGGCGGGCGTGAAACGCCTCATCGTCGGCGGCGAGAGTTTCGCCCCGGCATCGAAGCGCTACCTGGAGGAGGTCTGGGGCTGCCCGGTCTACAACAACTACGGGAGCACCGAGGGGACGATGTGCGGCGAGTGCACCCGCCAGGCCGGGCTCCACGTTCCCGAGGACCTGGTCCACTTCGACCTCTACGATCCCCGGCTGGAGCGGTTCGTCCGCGACGGCGAGACCGGCCGGCTGGTCTATACGACGCTCCTTGAGCCCGGCAGGAGGACAGGGACGCTTCTGCTCAACTACGACACGGAGGATACCTGCCGGGTCGTCTCCCGGGAGCGGTGCGGGTGCGGGCGGACGCATATGCGGATCGATAACCCCCGGCGCGAGGCGGAGACGGTCCTGGTCGCCGGAGTCCCGCTGAACCGGGTGGACGTGGAGGCGGCGGTCTTTGCCCCCGAGCATATTGCCGTCCTGAACGGCGAGTACGAGGCGTTCATCTACGGCGGCGACGAGGCGGGGGAGACCGTTCTCCGGGTGAGCATGGAGTCTCTCGACCCGGCCAGCGGCGATCCGGCGGCCATCGAAGAGTCATTCCTCTCCGCCCTCTTTCGGTCGGTCCCGGCCCTTGTAGATGCCTACGAGGACGGATCCCTCCGGATCGTCTGCACCCTCACGCCGCCGGGCGGGCTCGAACTCCACCGGGTGCCCGGCCGGCCGAAGCGGATCGTCGACCGCCGGTGAGGCCCCTACCGCTGCCGCACCAGCAGTCCGGCCGCTGCCGCCGCGATCATCGCTGCCGCCGGCACCACGGGTCCCGCCGCGGTCGGGGTGGGGCCCGGCTCCGTCGTCGTCGCCGGGGGCGTGGTGGCGGTCGTGGCAGGGGTTGTCGCCATGGAGGTGGCCGCCCCCGCCTCCGTGACGGTGAATCTGGAGCTCGTCGTGGCGTCGCCCTCGATCCAGTCCACGGTCACGGTATACTCACCGGGTTCAAACCCGGCCGTGTTCGCCTCAAACGACCAGGTGTTCGCGGTGCCGTTGCCTGCCTGGACGACGGCCGTCCCCGACGTGCCCCCCGCTCCGCCCGCCCCGAACGCGACCGGCGTCACCTCAACGAGCAACCGGTTGCCGGGAGCGAGGTTCGTCGTCCCGCTGATGGTGACCGTCTCCCCGGCGGCGACGGTGCCGATCTCGTCGATGGTCGTCCCCTGGGCGGCCGCGGTGCCGCAGATCCACGCGGCGAGCACGAGCACGGCCAGGATCCGTGAATATCTTCCGGCGTCCATACCCTTCTTCACCACACCTCCCCCTTCCCGCACGGCGGGATAAGCGTTATCCCGGCCCGGCACCGTGAGCGATATCCACCTGGTATTTCTTCTTCCCGTGCCAATACTGCTTCATCAGCCAGTGTGGTGCAGAATGCTCGAAGACCAGCGATGGCAGCCGGTGCCGGAGACCGCCGGCGCCGAGATCTACCCCTTCCTCCGGAAGCCGGACGTCACCTGCTCGAACGCCTACCTCATCCGGACGCCCGGCGAGATCCTGATCGTCGATACGGGAGCGGACGCCGGGCAGATGGACCGGATCCTCGCGCTCGTGGAGGAGAGCCTCAGGGAGGCCCCGCGGCCGGTCATCCTCTTCATCACCCACTGCCACGCCGACCACTGCTACCAGGCTATCCGGGACCGGCGGTTCCGGTCCCTCCCGGACCTCACCATCGCGGTGGAGGCGGAGGGTGCCAGGGCGCTCGAGTCCGCCGATCCGGCCCGGACGGCCACGGAGATCATGGGATGGGAGATCGAGCCGCTCCCGGTCAGGCTCCCGCTTCTTGCCGGGCGCGACCGCGAGGTCCTGGAGACGGACGGGGGAATCGCCCTTTACCGGCAGGAGATCCCGCTCCCCTCCGGGGACGCCCTCGTGGTCTACCATACCCCGGGACATTCACCCGACAGCATCTGCATCCGCCTCGGCGGCCTCCTCTTCATCGGCGATCTCCTCTTCGCGACGAGTCCCGGGGTTGCAGGGATTGCCGGCTGGGACCAGCCGGCGCTGCTTGAATCGATCGATAGGGTCCGGTGGATCCTTGACCGCGAACCGGTGGGCCTCTGCTGTCCCGGCCACGGCAGGTGTATCCCGGCCCCGGCGATGCCGGCACTCCTCGACCGGCTCGCCGGGGACGCCGCGAGGCTTTCGGATATCGGCACCTTCGACCGGCATCGGCTCGACGACTCCCTGGAGCACACCGTCGACCTGCTCCAGGAGGCCAACCGGGTCTTTACGGTTATCGCGGGACGCCTCGACGCCCTCGCCTACCGCCTCGAAGATCTCGGCGAGGCCGAAGAGGCCCGGCGCTACCTGGAGCTCTTCAGGTCCGACCGGATCGATGAGTTCCTGGTGGAGTTCTCGCAGTTCGCCGACGAGTTCCAGGCAGGGACTAAGATCGAGGTCCAGCTCGTCCTCAAGGCAGTCCAGGTCATCCAGCGGATCGAGGCGCATTTCGCAGGCGACCGGCTCAACCACGTCGTCGATGCGTCGCTCCTCCGCAGGACCGGCCGCCTCCTCACCGACTTCATGAACACGATCATGGGCTACCAGGACACGGCCCATCTCGCCGCCGCGGACCTCCCGTCGGTGCTCCGCGACACGGTCGCCGGGGTCTCGACGTGCCCGTTCTCGGACGAAGCGTTCATCGAGGCGGCGGACGATCCGGCGGCATACCGGGCGGAGCTCGTCTCCCGGCTGGCGTACCTTCCCCTCTTTGAGGACGTCGCACTCTCTCTTGACACCGGCAGCCCCTCCCTCCCGCCTGTCCTGGTCGACCGGGAACGGTTCTCCGACGAGGTCGTCGGCGTGCTCGAGGACCTGGTGGCCGCCGGCGCCGTGGAGGTCCGGCTCTCCCTCCGGCGGGAGGGCGATGCCGTCGGGCTCCTGGTCCAGGGCCCCGACGTCCTCTCGGCACGGAGGCTCCGGTTCTACCGGCGGAAGTTCGGTCTCGCCGGGGCGTCGCTTGCGATATCGCGGGACGGTACCGGCCTTCTCCTCGTCCTCCGGCCGGCCGCCCCCTGACCCGGGCCTCCCGGGAGGCAAGTTTCTTATCCCTGACCCCCGAAACCGGATGTTCGTATGGCGATGCAGAATGTGCCCGGCACTGACCGCGGCCGGGTGTTCCTCTATGCCCTGAGCACCTGCGGCTGGTGCGCGAAGACGAAGCAGCTCCTCACCGACCTCGGCGTCGGGTTCTCGTACGTCTACGTGGACCTCCTTGCGGGCGAGGAGCGGGAACGGATGGTCAGAGAGGTCGAACGCTGGAACCCGCAGCTCTCGTTCCCGACGCTGGTCGTCAACGAGACGAAGGTGATCGTCGGGTTCCGCGAGGATGAGATCCGGGAGGCAGTCGGTGCCTGATACGGCAGACGAGGGTGAGGTGGGCCGTTTTGTGCGCGATCTCGCCCGCGAGGCGGAGGCCGGCGGCTACCACCTCAACCCCGATGAGGAGTTCACCCGGTCCCTCGTCCGCGGCCTGCTCGCGAACCGGGAGCGTTACGGCTACATCTCCTGCCCGTGCCGCCTTGCCTCCGGGGACCGGGAGGACGACCTCGATATCATCTGCCCCTGCGACTACCGGGACCCCGATCTCTCCGAGTACGGGGCCTGCTACTGCGCCCTCTACGTCGCCGCCGACGTGGAGGCCGGGGCCCGGGCCGCGGGGCCCGTCCCGGAACGCCGGCCGGGCCCGGCGGAGCGGCAGCGGCAGAAGGAGGAGCGGGCCGCGGTCCCGGGCGGCCTGAAGTACCCGGTCTGGCGGTGCCGGGTCTGCGGCTACCTCTGCGCGCGCAATGAACCGCCCGAGATCTGCCCGATCTGCCGGGTCCCGCGCGACCGGTTCGAACGGTTCATCTGAACCGGACGAGGCAGGCGTAGACGGCGAACGCGGCGACGATCCCGTTTAAGGGCGGGATGCCGGGGGCAAGGAGGGCCGCAAGGGAGCCTGCGGCGTAGGCGGCAAGCCCCCGCCGGTTGAACCGGGGGACGGCCGCGTCCTCGAGCGGCGGGTAGCGGCCCCGGTGGCCGATGAAGAAGTCGGCCATGATCACCCCGCCGAGCGGGGGGATGAGCACCCCCATCATGACCATGTAGGGGATCAGCCAGTCGTACATGCCGAGCAGGGCGAGCAGGGTCCCTGCGGCGGCGCCGGCAAAGGTGACGAGCCTGCGGCGTTCGGTCCGGAAGAAGTGGCACCCGGCGACCGAGAAGTTGTAGATGGTGTTGTCCTGGGTCGTCCAGATATTCAGGAAGAGGAGGAGGACGCCGCCGGCAAGAAGGCCCTGGACCGCCAGGACCTCGACGATGTCGTCGAGGCCGTAGACGGCTGCGCCGACGGCGCCGACACCGAGCATCAGGGTGTTCCCGAAGAAGAATGCAAGGACCGATGAGCCGACCGCGGCCCGGCCGGACCCGGCAAAGCGCGTCCAGTTGGCGACCTGGGTACCCCCGGAGACAAACGTCCCGACGACGATGGTGAGGGCCTCGGTGACCGTGAGGGTGCCTGCCGCGAGGGGACCGGCGGCGCTCCCGGCATCCCGGAAGGCGACCGCCATGCTCGCGGTGATGAGAAGGAGCATGGCCGGGACAGCGATCCACGAGAGGGCCGCAAGCCCGCGGTAGCCGATATACGCCGTCAGGCAGAAGCCGAGCCCGAAGACCACCATCAGGGGCGCCTGCAGTCCCGGGTCGAGGCCGAGGAGGCGGACGAGGACGATCGTGATCGTCGCGGCGCCCCAGGCGTACCAGCCGATCTGGGTGAGGCCGAGCACGGCGTCGGACCACCTGCTCCCGATATCCCCGAAGGCGAACCGGGCGGAGAGGACAGTGGAGAGACCGCTTTTATAGCCGACGTAGCCGAGACCGGCGACGTATGCGGCGAGGATCGCGTTCCCGCAGAGGATGATCCCGGCGAGGTCGGGCCAGAACGGGAATGCAACCCCGATCTTCGCACCGCCCCAGATTGTGGCGGAGAAGAAGGTGAAGCCGAGCAGCACCAGGGTGATCGGCCAGAACCCCTGCCGGGCCTCGTGCGGGACGGCGGAGAGCGGGTAATCCTCCGTACCGCTCCGGCCCGCCGTGTCGCCGCCCTCCTCCACCCGGAATACTGCTGTTTCGCCGATAGCTGGAGGTTCTACCGCCAAAGACAAATGCATTCCGGTTTTCTGTCCTGTGCGGAGAAGATCTGCTCGTTTTTTGTGGAGAAATCCCCCGGGAGGCTGCCGGACCGATCCAAGGTGTCAAATACCGGGCCCGACGATCCTCATGTATGCCGAGCGTGCGGATCAACGACGGAGATCTCCCCTCCGGGAGCGGCGTGGAGGGAGCGAGGAAGAAGAAGGGTGACGGGACTCCGGCGCCCGACCGCCGGGAGCCCGGGGCGACTGCCGCAAAGGAGGAACAGGCTCCCGTAAAATCCCGGCACACGAGGCCCCGCATCGGGGGAGACGACGGCGATATCTTCTACACCG
>JAEWMO010000176.1 GCA_023457135.1 Methanobacteriota archaeon
TTGCACCGGCCGGGTCGCCGGAGGCCCTGGCCGCAGCGGTCGCCGCCGGTGCGGACGCCGTCTACCTTGCCGGGAGGCGCTTCGGGGCCCGGCACTACGCGGCGAACTTCTCCGACGAGGAACTCCGCGCCGCCGTCGATTACGCGCACCTCCACGGCGTCAGGGTCTATGTCACCGTGAACGTCCTCGTCCGCGAAGACGAGCTCCCCGACGTGGCCCGCTACCTCCTCTGGCTCTACGAGACGGGGGCCGACGCCGTCCTTGTGCAGGATGCCGGAGTGGCCTCGCTCGCCCGGGAGGTCGTCCCGGACCTCCCCCTCCATGCCTCGACCCAGATGACGGTCCACAACCGCGAGGGCGTGGCTCAGGCAGCACAGGAGGGGTTCTCCCGCGTGGTGCTGGCACGGGAACTCACGCTCGCCGAGATCGAGGGGATCGCGGAGGATGCAGCGCCACGGGGGATCGGCATCGAGGTCTTCGCCCACGGGGCGCTCTGCTACTGCTACTCGGGACAGTGCCTCCTCTCCTCGGTCATCGGGGGGCGGAGCGGAAACCGGGGGATGTGCGCCCAGCCGTGCAGGAAACCTTACCGGCTGGTGACCGCGGAGACGGACGACTACGGGCGCCCGAAGAATCTCCGCGAGGTGCCCGCAGAGGACCACTACCTCCTCTCGACACGGGATCTTGCGGTATACCCGCACCTTGATAGGCTCGCACGTGCGCCGGTGGCGTCGCTCAAGATCGAGGGGAGGATGCGTTCGCCGGAGTACGTCGCCACGGTGACGAGCATCTACCGGCATGCCCTCGACACGATCGGCGCCGGGAACCCCTGGTCGCCCTCGAAGGAGGAGATGCGGGACCTCGCCCTTGCGTTCAACCGTGAATTCACGGAGGGGTATATCCTCGGCGCCCGCGATATCATGGCCCGCGACCGGCCCGGAAACCGTGGGGTCCTGCTCGGCACGGTCACCGGTTACGATGCCCGGAGGCAGGAGGCGACAGTCCGCCTCGCCGGCGATCTTGCGCCCCGCTCCGGCGACGGACTGGCGTTCTGCACAAACGAGGAGGATACGGGCGCGGTCGTCCGCGGCAACCCCGCCGTCCGGAGTGGGATGGTGCGCCTCTCCGTCCCCGCGCCCGTCGGGGCGGGCGCCCGGGTCTTCCTGACGAAGAGCGCGGATCTCGAGGAGCGGGCGAAACGGATCATGGCAAGACCCCTGCCGCAACGCCCCATCGATGTGACGGTCACCTGGGAGGAGGGGACGCCCTGCCTGGAGGCGGCGGTCCCGGCGGACGGCAGAGAACCGATCCAGGTGCGTCATCGTTCCGATCTCGTGATGGAGCCGGCGCGGAGCCGGCCGCTCGCCGCGGAGCAGATCGCGGAGCAGTTCGGGAAGACCGGGGGAACGCCGTTTACGGTTCGGAGCATGGATCTCAGGTACCCGGGCGGGCTCTTTGCACCGGCAAGCGAACTGAACCGGGTCCGGCGGACATTCCTGGAGCGGGTCAGTGAGGCCGTCCTCGCCGCCCGGCGGCCGGCGCCGGATGCGGTAGATGCCGCCCGGGAGAGGGTCGAGGCGGCGATCGCCGGGATGGCGCATTCCACAGGACCGCGTCGGGCACCCCGGCCTCTCTCAGTCTCGGTCTATGTCGATACCCTCGATGAGGTGGCGGCTGCCGTCAGGGAAGGGGCAACGACCGTCTACCTCGAATCCGCCACGCCCGATACCCTCGCGGAGGCCGCCGCCGCCTGCAGGGAGAGGGATGCCGCCCTCGTCTGGAAGTGGCCGTCGATAACCCGGCGCGGGTTCCTCGATGCGGCGAGAGCCCTTCTCCCATCGCTCTACGACGCGGGGGTCCGCGGCGTCATGGTGAGCGGGATGGGAGCCGCGGACGCGGTCCGGCAGGCCGAGCCCCGCATGGCGCTCTACGGCGCCGCCGGGCTGAACCTCTGGAACCACCGCACCGCCCGGGCGCTGGCCCCCATCTTCCGGCGGTGCACGGCCTCCCCCGAGCTCCCGGCCGCGGATCTCGCCAGGCTCGCGGAGGCGGCCGGGGAAGCCCCCGAACTCGAGGTCCTGGTCCAGGGGAACATCGAGGCGCTCGTGACCGAGGATAGGCTCGTGGCGGTGGTCTCCGGCAGGGAACCCGGTGAGGGGTTCCTCGCACTCGTAGACCAGCGCAACCGCGCCTTCCCCCTCAGGCACGACACCGAAGGGCGGACCTACGTCGCGAACGCCGTCGAGACCTGCCTGGTCGACCGCCTGCCCCGGCTTGTCGGGATGGGCATCGACGCCGTCGCCGTCGACGCACGGGGACGGGGGGCCCGCTACGCTGGCGAGATGGCCAGGTTCTACCGGGAGGGAATCGATGCCGCGGGCCGGGGAGACTCCCGCACCCTCGCCGCGCTGAAGGACGGGATAAAACAGCGGGCCCTCGGCGGCATCACCGGCGGGCATTTCGTCAGGGGACTTGAGGAGTAAGCCGTAGCCGGCATTAACCCCGGCCGGTGCAACCGATTCCCCGCGCCCGGCATCAGAGTTAATATCAGGGGGAGCAACCTATCTGGCAGACGTGAGGAATATGGTTTCACCCTTTATTCTGGTCAACCTCAAGACCTACAAGGAAGGTATGGGCAGCAACGCCCACCGGATCGCCGCTGCGGCCGAGACCGTGGCAAGAGAGACCGGCGCCGTCATCGGCATCGCCCCGGCCTTCACCGAGCTCCACCCGATGAGCCACCACTATGCGATACCGGTCTACGCCCAGCACATCGACGCGATCACCCCCGGCGCCCATACCGGCTATATCCTTCCCGAAGCAGTCAGGTCGGCGGGCGCCCGCGGCACCCTGATCAACCACTCCGAACGCCGCCTCACCCTCGCCGATATCGACGCCTGCGTCGAGAGCGCGCGGAGGCTCCATCTCGAGACGGTCGTCTGCACGAACAACGATGCCACCAGCGCCGCCGCCGCGGCCCTCAAACCCGATTACGTCGCAATCGAGCCCCCGGAACTGATCGGGAGCGGGGTCTCGGTCTCGAAGGCCGATCCGGGGATCATCGAGAGGTCCGTCAACGCCGTCAGGGCGGTGAACCCGGACGTGAAGGTCCTGACCGGGGCGGGCATCCAGTCGGGCGAATGCGTGAAGATTGCCGTCGATCTCGGGACCTGCGGCGTCCTCCTCGCCTCAAGCGTCGTCAAGGCCGACGATCCTGAAGCCGTCCTCCGGGATCTCGTCTCCCTGCTCTAAAATCTAGTTGATCAGCGATATCAGGTCGTGCTTGGTGATGACACCCTGCACCTTCCCCTTCTCGAGCACGATGATGGCGTGGTTGTGGTGCAGGAGGTGGACGACCGTATCGACAGGTGCCGTCGGGGGAACCGTCGGGAAACCCGGCTCCATATAGTCTCTCACCAGTCTCCGGTGCGTCTGGTGAAATCCCCCGTCTTCCATTGCGCTCATGATTGCAGATTCGGAGATGCATCCGACAGGAACCTCATTCTCGAGCACCGGCAGCTGGGATATGCCGTTCTGGCCCATGATCTCGACGGCGCGGCTTACGGGCTCGTCAGGGGCGACGGAGAGCACCGGAGCGCTCATCACATCGGCCGCCGTGATCCCCGATTGCTCCGCGGCCTGAAGGACCTCCACGATCTTCGCGAGCGTACTCACCCTCGGGTCCACACTGCCTGCCTCGATCCGCGCGACCATAGATTGACTGATTCCAGCCATACGGGCTACATCTGCCTGTTTTAGGCCCATACGAATCCGTTTCTCCCGCAGTTCGGCCGGGGTGGGGATCTCCATATTATTACCATAGGTAATTTTTTCACTTATACGTTTGCCTGCACCCTCCCCCGGAGAGGTTAATATGGCGCGGGTTGCATCGGGGGGTATGGCCGTGAACAGTGATGAGCAGCAGAGGGTTCTCGCCAAGATCAGGGACATCCTCTCGACCTATTACACCCGCGATGCCGTCCAGGGCGAGCTGGAATCCCTCGGTTTCGAGGTCCGGGCAGAGCATGGGGATGTCGTCTCCATGGAGAACGGGCCTGCGGAGGTCTTCGTCCAGCTCTTCGTAAACGACCGGGGCGACGTCTTTGACTCCCACGTCGTGACGTTTGAAGAGATCGAACTTAAACCGCGGGCGGAAGGCTGATAGAGAGAAGAGTTTCGCGATAGCAGGAGTGGGAGGAGTAAGCCTCCTTCTGTTCTGTGCGGCATTCAGCTGAGCGCCATACCTGGGCGGATACCAGACTATCCATCTGCCCTATTCTGGCTTGCACCCGCAGGGATTCACCGTTTCATCGTATCCCGCCGCTACGTTCAACGAGGTGCGCGGAAACCCGCGCGACTCGTCCCCCGGACGGGGGACTCGGTCGTTTCATCACTGACGGCGGGCCGTGTCGTTTCTGTGTCATTGCCGTGACTCTCGCCACCCGCACTTGCATGCGGCTGCGTGTCTGGCCGGTGGGAGGACTTTCCTCAGCAGCACAAGGCATGTGCCACCGTCGGCCGCACTCTCCCTCTCCCATATAATATTTGGCCCAAAGAATATAAATCAGTACGGGTACCCGCCCAACCCCTCCCTCCGCCACCCCGCGCTGCGGGCTTTGACGACGGCCCCCGGACCGTCCGCGCATATCCCCACCATTCAGGATAGATTTAAATACCTGATTCCAGTTCTTACCACTGGCGTTACAACCATGGGGGGGAGTGAGGTATCTACACAGCTAGAGCTGGCGGCAATTTTCGTGGTCTTTGTTGCCGTAACAACTCTGTTTTCGTTTGTCTCGATCGGGGCAAGCGCTATGGGAGGCGAGAGCCCGACCGGCACAGGTGCATACCCGGTCCTGGCCGCAGGCGAGCCGTGCCTTGCACCGGTCGGGGAGATCACGGGGTATTCGTCGGCTCCCGGACTCTCCGGAGTCTACACCGACACCCTGACCTTCGTCATCGTCAATACTGGAGAGGAGGACATTGACCTCTCCCGGGCCACCGTGACGGTGATGGCAGGGGACTACCTTGAGATTCTTACCCGATCCGTGGGTTCCCTCTCCGGGCCGGGAACATGGACGGCGGCACTGCCCCGCAACGGCGACGGCAGTATGCCTCTGCAGCCCGGAGAGGAGTGTGCAATCCGGATCCA
>JAEWMO010000177.1 GCA_023457135.1 Methanobacteriota archaeon
TCTCGATCGCGTCGGTCATCCTCCCGTAGCGCGCCTTTGCCTCCTCGATCTCAAGGGCCGGGACCGCACCTCCCTCAACATTGAGGTGCGCGAGGTACTCCGACCCGCCGAGTTCCTCCCCGGTCTCCCCGACGACGTAGACGAGGTCGCCATCGAACTTCGCGTCCATCGATACCGCGGTGGCGACATCGGGGTGGACCCCTATCGAGGAGATGAGGAGGGTCGGGAGGACGGAGACCTTGACGGGGTTAGAGTCCGTGTCGAACCCGGAGAAGTCGTTATACATGCTGTCCTTGCCGGAGATATACGGCGTCCCGAACCCGACTGCGCCGTCACGGCAGCCGAGCGCAGCGCGCTTGAGCTGCCAGAGCCTCTCGGGCTCGTCGGAGGAGCACCAGCAGAAGTTGTCGAGGAGCGCGATGGCGTCCAGCGGGACGCCTGTCGCGATCAGCCCCCGGATCGCCGCATCGATCGCAGCGACGGCCATGCGGTAGGGGTCGAGCTCCGTATACAGCGGGAAGAGGCCCTGCGAGAGCCCCACACCCTTCATCGAGCCGGGGACGACCTTCGTCAGCGTGGCAACGGCCTGGACCCGCCCGCTCCCCTGGACCGGCCCGAGGACGTGCCCGCCCTGGACGGTATGGTCGTACTGCGTCGAGATGAACTCCTTCGAGCAGATGTTCTTCCGCCCGAGCATGGCAAGGAGGAGGTCGTCGAGCCGGTCGGGGCATGCAGGCATAGGATCGGACGGGATCGCCGCCGGAGGCCTCGTTATGAGGTGCTTCTTCGGGAGGCCGTCGTGGAGGAAGTCGAGGTCGACGTCCATAACGGTCTTGCCGTCGTATTCCACGACGCACCTGCCGGTACCGGTGAACGTCCCTATGACGGTCGCCTCGACCTCCCTCTTCTTCATAAGGTCCATGAACGCCCCGACCTTCTCCTCCGGGACGGCGAGCGTCATCCGCTCCTGCGACTCGGAGATCCAGATCTCCCACGGCGCCATGCCGGGGTACTTCAGCGGCACGCGGTCGAGGAGGACGTGGCACCCGCCTGACTCCTTTGCCATCTCCGCGACGGAGCAGGAGAGCCCTCCCGCCCCGTTGTCGGTGATGCTCCGGTAGAGGTCGAGGTCGCGGGCCTCCTTGACGATGACGTCGGAGAACTTCTTCTGGGTGATCGGGTCGCCGATCTGGACCGCGGTCACGGGGCTTGCCGGGTCGAGGGCCTCCGAGGAGAAGGTGGCCCCGTGGATGCCGTCCTTGCCGACCCGGCCGCCGACCATGACGATGAGGTCGCCGGGCAGGGCCTGCTTCTCGTGGAGCTGCCTCGTGCCGTGGGCGCGGGGCATCACGCCGACGGTGCCGGCAAAGACGAGGGGTTTGCCCACGTAGCGGTCGTGGAAGTAGCACCACCCCTGCGGTGTCGGGATGCCGGAGCAGTTGCCCCCGACGCCGACGCCGCTGATGACGCCATCAAAGATCCTCTTCGGGGAGAGGATGGGGGTTGTCCGGTTCTTCCCGCGGAAGAGGGCCGGATCGGTCTCGGGGTCGCCGACGCAGTAGCCGTAGATGTTGATGCAGGGCTTTGCCCCGAGGCCGAATCCGATCGTGTCGCGGTTCACCCCGACGATGCCGGTGAGGGCGCCGCCGAAGGGGTCAAGGGCCGAGGGGGAGTTGTGGGTCTCGACCTTGCAGGTCACGAGGTGCTCGTCGTCGAAGACGATGGCGCCGGAGTTGTCGGTGAAGACCGAGACGCAGATGTCGTTCTCGCCCTTTGCCTTGCGGATGGTGTTGGTGGCGGCCTGGATGCAGGTCTTGTAGAGCCCTCTCGGCAGATCGTCGTCCATCGCCGAGGCAAAGATGGTGTGCTTGCAGTGCTCGCTCCAGGTCTGGGCGAGCGACTCGAGCTCGACGTCCGTCGGCCGCCGCCCAAGGCCCCGGAAGTAGTCCCGTATTGCGTGGAGCTGGGCGAGGTCGAGGGCGAGCGGCCCGCGCCGCTCACCGGTCTCAGGGTCGATGATACCCTCTTTTCCGATGCGTGCGAGGTCCGGGTCGGGAAGGTCGAGGTCCACGGTCCCGGCCGCCTGGAGTTCGTCGAGGCGGACGAAGGGCGTGATCGTGTCCATCCCCGTCTCACCGTACTCGTCGCGGCTCTTCATATGAACGCGGTTGACGAGCGGGTTTGCGAGGGCGGCGGCGAGCCTCTGGAGCGAGTCGGGGGTCAGGTCGCCGGCGACGAGGTAGAGCTGCGACGAGAAGACCGCCTCCCCTTCGCCGAACCGGAACCCGAAGTAATCCTCGATGGTCTGCTTTGCCGTCGTCCCGGCGTTGTCGGTGACGCCGGGCAGGAACCCGACCTCGATCGCGTGATCGAAGGCGGCCTCGATCGTCGGCCGGTCTACGGAGTACCGCTGGACAACGGGGTTGCTGAGCTGCGCACCGATCTGCGAGAGCTCGTCGGGGGAGAAGTCCCTCTGCGAGGTCGCTATGGTATAGACGTCGACGAGGTGCAGCTCGCGCAGGGGGACGCCCGGCGAGCGGAACCTCTCGGTACGCGTCTGTAGCCGTGGATCGCGGGAATAGTGTACCTCTATCCGGTGGACGTGAGAGGCCATGTATAAATATGGGTGGGATCGGGAGAAAAGTACTCCGCTGGGGTGGGGTGTGTAGTTGGGGAGAGGGTCCGGGAGGGGCTTGCAAGTGCCCCCGAAGATCCGATAGTAAATACTCACGCACAGGAATGCGGGTCAAAGAAGAGAGCGGCGAGGAGGTAGTAGCGACTCAACACCAGATGCTGCGGTCCGTGCCGAATAGTAACTCCAACGGTCAAAGAACCGGCTGCCGGGTATACGGGAAGGGCTTCGTCCGGGAAGTGCAACGCCGATGAGACCGGAGAGGTTGCGGCAATTTTCTGGATATCGAAGAGCTTAAAATTCATTTTTTTTGCAAACGGTCAGCGGGTCAGCAGGATCACCGGGGTGCAATGGACCGACCGTCCGCATCGCTCTGATGCCTGAGGCATCGGAAAAAACTTTCAAAAAAAGGTCAGGGCGTGCTGACGCCTTCCGGAGCCGTGGCAAGGCTCCGATCGATCAGCCAGCCCACTGCAAGCGCCGCGGTCGAGAGCGGCAGCGCGATGACCAGTGGATCGACGACCGGCCAGGGCATTGGAAGGAGACTCTCCACGCCGAAGAGGAACTGGGAAAGGCCGAGCACCGCAGATTCTTTTACGTGGACGAAGGCTGTCCAGGCAAACCAGGTAACCGCACCCGTTACCAGGCTGTACTTCGCGCCCCGGAGTGACGGCCGCTCGGAGAAGAGCGCCAGGACATATGCCGGCAGGAACGCGGCTGCGCCAAGACCCATGAACATCGCCGTCGCCCGGGCGATGATGCTGCCTGGCATGACATAGGCAAGCAGGACGGAGACGACGATCATGGCTATGGTGGCGAGCTGGATCGTCCGCATCGACGGCTTCTCACGCCGGGTATGTTGCCAGATGTCGTACCCGAGACTCGTCCCCATGGTGTGGAAGAGCGAGCTTAACGTCGACATGGCGGCGGCGAGGAGCGCCAGCATAAAGACGACGATGAAGAGGTCCGGCATCGCCGCGTTGATGTAGTTCGGGATGATCGTGTCGATGTTCCCGTTCGTCGCAGCCTGCACGGCGATGACGCCATCGGTCTGATAGAAGTAGACGTTGGTCAGCGGCCCGACGGTGAAGGCGACGCCGGTCATCATCAGGATGAACGGTCCGCCGACCAGTACCGCCCGGTTGAGAGCGCGGCTGTCCTTGACGGTCATGAACCTGACGACGAGCTGCGGCTGGGCGAGGACACCGATGCCGACTCCGAGAACGAGCGTCGTGATCAGGGTATACCAGAGAGGCGACCCGAGCTCGGGCATCGACGCCCACCCGGTCATTCCGGTGGCCGCAAGCGCTGCGGGCACCTGACCCGATAGCGCGTCAAGTGCCGCGTGGGCATTTACAACGCCGCCGAGGAGTGTGTAGGTGAGCACAAGCAGAAGGGTCATGCCCACCAGCATGATCGCACCCTGGAAGGCGTCGGTGTACATGACGGCGATGAGGCCGCCGACCACGACGTAAAGGGCGACGACGGCGGCGAAAGCGAGCAGCGCCGTATCATACGGGATCTGGAGCGTACTGGTGATAAACTGCGCTCCGCCAATCAGGATTGCAGCGGTATAGAGCGGCATCCCGACGACAATCAGGATGGCCGTGAAGGTTTGCAAGAAGGGCGAACCGTAGCATTTCCCTATCAGGTCCGGGAAGGTGACTGCGCCGACGCGCTGCCCAATCCGCCGGGTCCTCTTTCCGAAGACCAAGAAGGCGATGAGGACGCCGACGCCGATGCAGAGGACGGTCAGCCACATCAGCCCCATGCCGAGCTGTGCCGCCGCACCGCCGAAGCCGATGATCGCCGAGGTTGAGATGAAGGTGGCGCCGTAGGAGAGCGCGAGGACGACCGGATGAATTCTTCTTCCGGCGACCATGTAGTCGTCGGACTCCCGGGTTCTCCGGTAGCCGAGGTATCCGAGGCCGATGACCAGCAGAAGATATACGACGGTCACCAGGGCGAACGTGAGGGTGTCAACTGCCATAACTATCATCCAGCCCTTTATTCCAGTTCAGAAGGCCATACAGGATACACGCAAGCGTAAGACCAATCGCAAGCGCGTATGCAACCCAGATAGAGGGATCGGTAATGCCGAACATAAACAGTCCTCCCGGTAACGGATTACCGGTTCAATCCACGGGAACGCAGCGTCGTGCCGGTTCCCTATCTAAAGCTAAAGAAAAAGGCGAATGCGTTCTGCACGTCGGTGCAATAGGGGTTCACGTGAGGATATGCCATCGGTGATTGTCCCGATCTTATTTTACGCGTCCCGTATATAACGGTTGTTTTTCCTGCCGCACCCGGACAGGATCCCATCAAATTTTGTCCCTTCGGGTCTGAAGGCCCTTCTTCTCTTCCGGTCATCTACTTCCTCCACCTCATTGCGCTTGTGGACTGCCGGGGGCTTTCATCCCCTCCTGGCATGCATTCGGATACATGTTACTCCGGCCGGATGGGTGACTCTATCCACGACAATAATGACCTTTGCGCCGCCGTCTCTCCGACGGATTTGCCTATAATGTTGATCATCCGGTTCTGTTCCCAGAACAACCGGCATGCGGAGGTTACAGAACCTCCTTCAATACCGGGATTTTGCGGAAGACAAAGTGTGTCGCTGCAAAGCAGAGTGGGACGCAGATGACGCAGAGAAGGAGCCATTGAACAACCGGGTACAGCACAACCGGGCTGAGCAGCAGAGCGACCGCGACGAGGATCGGAGGATGGAACATATAGACGGCAAACGAATTGTCCGACATTGTTTTGATCAATTCCGTTTGTCGATTGAATTTCTCCCTGAAGACGCCGATCAGCCCGATGCTCATGGCAACCGCTACAAAGGATTCCCATACCGAAAATACTGCGCTCTGCCAGGTCAGCCCCCCCTGAAGGGCAGCCATGTTTCCGCTTACCGTGACCGGTATTACCAGCGCCAGCCAGGCGAATGTGCCCAGGGCGATGCCGCCGATAAGCCATCGTCTCCCGGTCCGGTAACTGATGGCGGCGAAGAGGCTGTTTCGGTACGCGATGATGCCCACGGCGAAAAGGGCGATGTACGAAGCGAAATAGCTGAGTTGCATGTTCAGGACGCTCGTCCCGATCGGCTGGACGATCCTGATCAGAAAGGCGGAGACGGCAATGATCAGGATAAGGAGCACTGCCCCGGCAAATGACGGTTCGAGATGCTTTCGAGCCGTTGCCGGGGCTGACCGGCAGGAGATCAGGCGCACCAGCCCGTAGATCAGAGAAAAGCCGAAGAGGGCCACCGCGAACCACATCACCCCGGTGCTTGAAAGAAAGCCGATAACATCAAAGTCGGTCAACGTATTGCCGAGCTCAACGTATTCGATGAACGGCGTTATTGCTACCATGTAGATCAGCGTAGGGATGATCAGGCGCCGAAATCTCTCTCCGGCGAAGCGGCCGAATCCTTTCCGGTCGTAGCTCCCTGCGACGAAATAGCCGGAGATCAGGAAAAGGAGCCCCATGAAGTATCCCTGCTGGAACGAAAGGTAGAGTCCGAACCAGATGGTGGATACCGTGTCCAGGTGTGTGTCTGCAATGTAGTACCAGCTGCCAAATCCGCTATACGTCACCGCCAGGTGATGCATGACGACAAACACGATCACCATCAGTCTCAGGTTGTCGAGGTACAGCAGCCGTTCCTTTCCCCTCCCCATTTCATTACGGATTGAGATAGCTGCCAATCAACGACCTCATTTTCACTTTATGATGTTGTGTTGAATAATCTCGGTCACCCGACCGCAAGCGTGAAGGAACGCCGGGGACACCCGTATCCCGAGATTCACAATTAGAGTATATAGAATGAGCACCTGGTGCGGCGCGGCGAATTCTATCTCTCCCTTGAGTTCATCGACCGGTGGGAGTACCTCCTGGTTCTGCGAGGAGGGCAGTCATTACGATAGCCCTTTTCCGGGCACCTCGATCGATACATCAGATGAACGGAGCAGGAGTCCGACCGCTAAGCCGCAACGGAGTAGGTACAGCCGGTGCCCGACAAAGAGATTTAGAACCGGGTGAGACAGGAAAAACCTGAGAACAGGAGAGGATTTGAACTTGTCGTTCTTAAGCCCCAGCCGAGATTTGAACTCGGGACCTGCTGATTACAAGTCAGCCGCTCTGCCAGCTAAGCCACTGGGGCATACCTTACATTGTGGGTTGTCCGCGGTAAAAAAGGTGGCGCCCGCATTCTCATGCCTCTCCGGTATCCCCGGGCATCTCAGACCCAATCGCCCACACAACCTCGCCGTCATACAGGATCCGCCGGACCCGATGATACGGAATACAGGCCACATGCGTCCCGGCGTCCACCTCCAGGTACTGCGCATCGAGCGCGAGGACCCGCTCGCCCTGCACCCTCGAGCGGTCGCCGGGGGCTCCCCTGTCGACATACTCGACCTCGACCCGCGAGAAGTCGTAGCCCGGATCGTGATAGAGCCGGAGCAGCAGCCGGTGGCTCGTCCGCATACCATGACCCCCTCGCCCCGCCGGACCATAAAGGTGCGGGATGCGCCGCCGGCCGGCCTGCCGGAGCGAACCGCGGAGCGACAGGGACGAGTCTGCAACGTTCATAACAGAGGAACGCAAGAGTGTACCAGAAGGATGTCGCATCTCAACGTCGATCTCGGGGGCCGGCCCGGCCTCGACTGCCGGGGATTCTGTTCGTACTGCTACTTCAAACACGTCCAGGGAACGACGTCGTTTGGCTGCAAATACTGCCTCCCCTTCCAGAAGGGCTGCGACTACTGCACCCGGGGCGTGCGCGAGGGCTACACCGGGTTCAAGGACCTCCGCAGCGTCGCCGACGAGACGCTCGCAAATCTCCAGATCACCGGCGACGACATCGACCGGATCACCATCAGCGGCGGCGGGGACCCGAGCTGCTACCCGGAGTTCCGCGACCTCGTCGAGCTCCTCGGCAGCATGGAGGTCCCCCTCCACATCGGCTACACGAGCGGCAAAGGGTTTGACGACCCGGCCATCGCCGACCACCTCATCGAGAACGGCCTTGCCGAGGTCTCCTACACCGTCTTTGCCGCCGACCCGGAACTCCGGCGGCAGTGGATGCACGACCCGACCCCGGAGGCCTCGCTCGCGGTCCTCGACCGGCTCTGCGGCGCAATCGACGTCTACGCGGCAGCAGTCGTCATCCCCGGCGTCAACGACGGCGAGGTCCTCGAAGAGACCTGCGCGTGGCTTGAGGAGCGGGGCGCAAAAGGGCTGATCCTGATGCGGTTTGCAAACAGGACCGACCAGGGGCTCATCCTGGGGAACGCGCCCATCCTCGAGGGGCAGCAGGTTCATTCCGTCGACGAGTTCCACGAAATGGTTACCGACCTCAACGACCGGTTCTCGATGAAGATCAGCGGGACCCCGCTCGGCGACCCCTCGATCGGCTCGCCGTTCGCAATCCTCCACGAACCCGACCTCCTGAAGAAACTTCCCCGCGTCCGGAAGCGCGCGACGGTGATCACCGGGAGCGTCGCCGCCCCCTTCATCCAGCGGGTCCTCTCGATCCGGGGCTCCACCTCAAGAGTCGTCCGGGTCAGAAAGGAGATCGCCTGCCTCATCACCGCCGACGACCTCGCCGGGGTGAACCTCAACAGGCTCGAGAACGTCGTTATCCTCCCCGGCCGGGCGTTCGTCCACGACACCGAGGCCCGAAAGATCCTCTCCGCCGACGGCGTCGACCGCGAGATCGTCCGCGGTCCCGATATGCTGACGGCCGATGCGGAGACGAGCATGGGGATGACCCGAAACGAGGTCCTCCAGAAGGAGATGGAAGGGTTCTTGGCCCTGATCAACACGATCAACCTTCACGGCCGGTGACGGGCGGGCATGCCCGGAGCACCAGGCGGAACGCTGCCCCTTCCTCCGGCCTCCCCGGTATGCGGTCCTCGACCCATATCCGGCCCCCATAGCGCTCGACCAGGGTGCGGACGATGTAGAGGCCGAGCCCTTTGCCGCTCTTCTTTCCGCCTCTCCTGAACTTCTCAAAGACCAGGGGCTTCTCGGTATCAGGTATCCCCGGCCCGGTATCCTCGACCGAGACCGCAACGGTCCCGTCCTCCTCGCGGGCGGTGATCCAGACCGAGACGCCCGGTCCCCCGAACTTGACGGCGTTGCCGATGAGGTTTGCAAAGACCGCTACAAGCAGGTCGTCGGCGGCGACCCACCGGCCCTCTGGCGTGTAGCGGATATCCGCGTCCAGAAACATGCCGACAGCGCTCTGTATGGCAGGATCGAGGTTCACCGGCCCGGGTGCCGGCGCCTCTTCCGCGAGCCGGCGGAGCGTCGAGACGTTTGCGACGATCTCGGCGCTCTGCATCACGGCCGCCGCAACTCGTTTGGCGAGTTCCTGCTCCGGCCCCCGGAGCTCTTCTGTAAGGAGTGCTGCGTAGCCGAGCGCGGCGGTGTTTGCGTTGTTGATGTCGTGCGTCATGAGGTCCAGGTAGAAGTTTGCCGTCTCGTGGAGCCTTCTTAACCCGACAGCGCTTCCGATCTCCCTGCCGATGGAGGCAAGCACCTCCTGCTCGCCGGGGGAGAAGGCATGCGCACTCCGGCTGACCAGGTTGACGACACCGATGACCCGCTTCCCGGCGATGATGGGGATGCTCGCAAGCACCCGGATGCCTGCGCCGGCATCGGCGGGATATGCGCGCGGGTAATCCTCAACGAAGCGCGGGACGCCCCGGCCGATAACCCCGTCATAGGGCGGAAGGTTCAGGTCGGCGATCTGTCGCCTGAACGAGAACCCTTCCGGCAGCCCGGCCTCGGCGACCAGTTCGGCTCTTCCACCCTCATGGCCGATAAGGTAGATGGCTCCCCCCTCAAAACCCAGGAGCGTCAGGGCCCGATCGAGCGTGCCTGCAAACAACTCCTCCGTTCCCGCCGCAGAAGTAGCGGTCCTGACAAGCTGGTTGATGACGTTGAGCTGGACATTCCTGCGCCGGAGCTCCTCCTCCGCACGCCTCTGTACGGTGATGTCCGCGACGCCGATGGCCAGGCCGCGGCACTCCCCGCCCCCGCCGGTGACCGGCGAGGCGGTGAGCCGTGCATCGATCACCCCTCCGTCGGAACGCCGGAGACGTAACCCGGCCTCCGCCCGCCCGTCCCGGCCCTGCGCGATCAGCATTTCCGCCCGCGGGACGTCGGCCGGATCGACAAAAGAGAGGAAGGAGGCGCCCTGAACCCCGGCCGCGGGGGAGCCGAGGATCTCTGCCATCCGGGCGCTGGCAAAGATCGCAACCCCTCGCCGGTCGACCAGCAGGACCCCCTCGTGCAGGCTCTCGCCGATCTCCCGCCCCAGGTGCTCCAGCCGGGCGAGCGCAGCCTCTCCACGCTTCACCGTGAGGGCGTGGCGGAGAGCGCAGAGCAGGCGCTCGGGAGTGAGGCTCTCACGGACCAGGTAGTCGTCGGCACCCCGTCGCAGAGCTCTGATAGCCAAATCGAGGCCGTCGGCCGGGACAAGGAGGATAACCGGCGCGGCCGGGGCTGCGCTCTCCACCTGCCTCACCGCCGCGACGCCCTGGTCGCCGGGATCGAGCAGGATGAGGTCGAACGACCGGCGCCGGAGAGCATCGAGACCTTCGGCAAGCCGGCCGCATCCGACCACCTCCGCGGGGAGCCCCGCGTCCCGGAGCGCCCGATCGACCCGGCTGACATCGCCCGGCCTCCCGGTGATGACGAGCAGCCTGAGGGGGTCGGGCACCTCTTCACACCCCCCCGGAGCAAGGGTACCTGATATCGAATTCATCCCCGTGTGAGGTGCACGGGGCGCCACCTGTCACCGGTGCACCTCCACCCATGAACAGGGGGTGCGGGGATAAGTGTTACTGCAAGGCCGCCCCGGAGAGTTCGATGAACCGCTCGAGGATCCACTCGTTCCGGACCTCAGGATGAAAGAGAAGGCCGTAGATGGAGAGCGAACGGTGCCGGATCGCCTGGACGCACGCATCGGAGGCGGCGAGCGCCACGAACCCGTCGGGCACCTGCACGGTGCACTCATGCACCCCATACGCCGGAAAGGCCTCCGCCCCGGCAAAGAGGGGATCGGGTGCGAGCACCCGGACGTCGGTCATGCCGATCGTGCAGCACGGTTCGGTGCCGCCGCCAAAGGCCGCGGCGAGAGCCCGCATCCCGGAGGATATGCCGAGGACCGGGCGTTCGAACGCGGTAAGCCACCGGAACCTCTCCGGGTGCTCAGCAAACCCGGTATCTCTGAGCGCCGTCCCGCAGAGGATGGCCGCATCCGCGCCCTCGATATCCCGTGCGGTGACGGCGGCGTAGTGGCGGACCACAAACGGCGCCCCGGCCTTCCCGAGGAGCTGTTCGACCGGCCGGACAAACTCGTCCCGCGAGAGCGAATTCCCCCGGTAGCAGAGGTCGACGACCAGGATCATCTCGCCACCAGCCCCGCCCGCTCGACCCGGAGGACGCCGTTATAGTTCCGGTAGACCCGTGATACCTCCTCGAACGCGATCCGCCGGGAGAAGAAGGGCGCGTCGACGACGAACGTCTCAAACTCCCCGCCTTCGCCGGT
>JAEWMO010000178.1 GCA_023457135.1 Methanobacteriota archaeon
TGATCATCCGGCGCCGGTAGACGAGGCCGATCAGCCGGTACCACGCCTCCGGCACCTCGGCCGTCCGGTAGCGGAGGTGGCGCATCAGGCCGACGAACTCCGCGATGCTCGCAAACCGGTCGAACCGCGAGCCGGAGAGCCGCCGGATGATGTCCCGGTGCCGGCCGTTGATGACGGCGAGGTCGCGGACGATCGCGTCGGAGATCTCGCGGAACTCCTCGTTCTCCCGCACGTCGAGGTAGGTCGTGTGGAGGTGGAGGGAGAACGACGGGACGACCGCGTCCTCGCGGGCGTCCTTCAGGGTGTAGGTGTAGACCGTCGGGCCGAGTGCCCGGTCGAGCGGCCCTCGGCGCTCCTCCCCCTCGACTGTCGCGGAGAGCCCCATCTTCCACTTCGCGGCGACGGCGAGGGCTTTCCTGAACTGCAACCCCGCCCCGTGGTGCACCTCGTCGACGACCAGGAGGTCGGGCCGGTAGCGGTCCGGGGAGCGGTAGACTTTCTGGAGCGTCTCGAACCGGATGACGAACCGGCCGCCGTACTCGAGCGGCACCGTATAGTCGGCGCCGGGGTTCCCGGCAAGGCCGAGCTTCTCCATCGCCTCCCGCCGCCACTGGTTGAGGAGGGCGCGGGAGTGGGCGAGCACCAGGACCTCCAGCCGCCCGTGGACCTCGTAGAGCTTCAGGGCGGCGGCAAGCCCGACGAGGGTCTTCCCGCTCGCCGTCGCCATCTCAAGGATCCCCCTCCCGCCGGCACGGAGCCAGGCCTCGAGCGCCCGGCGCTGGTGTGGCCAGAGCGGGCAGAGGAGGGTGGGCCGGGCGGCGAGGTCGGCAAGTGTCCCGGCCTCCTCGAGCCGTGCAGAAAACGCACCGGCACTCTCCGTCTCCGTGAGCCGGGAGAGGAGTTCCATTGCAAAGAGGCCGCTCCCGACCGCAAAGATCGTCGAGACCTCGTCGATGATCTCCGGACGAAGTCCGGTCTCAAGGCCGATCTTCTTCAAGACCGCGACCTTCTGGCTCTCCGGGAACGGGTGGAGTGTCCGGTAGCAGAGGTGGCGGAAGCGGGTGAACTCCGCGAGCGCTTCCGTCGGAATGCCGGCAGCTCCCGGCCGGCCGGAGAAGAGGAGGAGAGCGGTCTCTGCGACGTAACGCTCGAGCCGCTCATAGTGATCGCCGTTCGGGTCCAGCCGGAGGACGAAACGGCCGTCCTGGCGGAGAGCGTTCTCGTAGTAGTTCAGGAGCTCTTCGTCCGCCACCCCGAGCGCGGCGGCTGGCGGAAGCGGGTCGAGGACGCTTTTCTTGAAAGAGTCGAAGGTGAACCGGTCGGGGTCCGAGAGGTATTCGATCTCGTGTGGCAGGAACCGTCGCATGGCTATCTCTGTGCATTCCTTACGGCCGGGGTACCGTGCTGCACCAGGCACAGCCCGGCCGACGCTGCGTGACGGAAGGAACAGGTGCGCCGGGCGACGACCGTCACGCGGGTCCGGGAGGCCTCCGTTCCGGAACGCTCTCCGGACAGCAGACACGGCAGGCCGTTTCTGGTCAACTCTGCATTCTGGTTGTGCCCCGGCCGGGTTAAACATTATCCGTATGCCACGGCCCGGACAACCTCCACCGGCAGGCACCTGTACCCCACGGCATCCCCGGAAGAGTGCTCTCCGGCGAAGGCCCGGCCCCGCACCCGCCGGGAGGCCTTCCTCCCGCAGTTGCAAATAAGCCCCCTTCTTCGCGTTCGCGGCATTCAGGGAAGAAATTGCCGAAATCCGGAACCCATCAGGGGTTCCGGGACGAATTTATCATGTTGAATCATTACAAAACCTATAAAGCAGATATGAGACCACGCTGTAAGGTTCATTCCGACCTGCGGGTTCGGTTTTCCGAAGAACGGTCCATCTGCCAGAAACATGGACCGCAGTAACAGATGCTCATTAGACACCCACAACTTGAGGCGACAACATGGCAAAGAGAATGCTGAGCGAGTTCGAATCGTACGATCTCCTGAAACAGTACGGTGTGCCGGTACCGGAGCATGCAATCGTCCAGACCCCTGCCGAAGCAAGTAAGGCGGCAGAGAAGATCGGCTTCCCGGTCGTCATGAAGATCTATTCGCCCCAGATCATCCACAAGAGCGATGCCGGCGGCGTTATCGTCAGTATATCCTCCAAACAGGCTGCTGAGGAGGCATTCACGAAGATCGTCGCGAACGCCAAGGCATACAATCCGGAAGCCGAGATCAAGGGCATCATCGTCGAGCAGCAGGCGGCGCCGGGGCTCGAACTGATCATCGGCGGGAAGACCGACCCGGCGTTCGGGAAGGTGCTCACCTTCGGTATGGGCGGCACCCTCGTCGAGCTGATGAAGGATGTCACCCTCCGGATCCTCCCGATCACCGAGGAGACCATCCGGCAGATGGTCAGGGAGATCCACGGCTACCCGATGATCCAGGGCTACCGCGGGACGAAGCCCCGGGACGAGGAGACGCTCGTCCAGGTCATGTGGGCGATCAACTGCTTCTTCGCCGAGAACACCCACGTCGTGGAGTTCGACATCAACCCCATCAGGCTGTACGAGTCCGGAGCCTGCATCGTCGACGCCCGTATCTTCGTCGACGACGAGGCAGTCGAGAAAGTGGCAAAAGAGCGGCCGTTCGTGCCAATCGAGTACTTCACCCCCCGCTCGATCGCCGTCATCGGCGCCTCCTCGGAGCCGAAGAAGATGGGGTACGCCGTGATGCACAACCTGCTTCACTTCCCCGGACAGCTCTACCCCGTCAACAACAAACGTGGTGAGGTCCAGGGGCTCAAAGCCTATCCCTCCATCCTCGACATCCCGAACCCCGTCGACATGGCGGTCATCACCGTCCCCGCAAAGCATGTGCCGAGCGTCATCGAGGAGTGCGGGCAGAAGGGGGTCTCGATGGCGATCATCATCACCGCCGGGTTCAAGGAGATGGGCGAGGGCGGAAAGGCGCTCGAGGACCGGGTCCTTGAGATCGCCAAGCGTTACGGCACGCGGATCATCGGCCCGAACTGCCTCGGCCTGATCGTCCCCCCGAAGGGCATCGACACCACCTACGTCCACCAGTCCCCGAAACCCGGCAACATCGCCTTCATCTCCCAGAGCGGCGCCATCGTCAACACGGTGGTCGACTGGAGCATCAAGCAGGACATCGGCTTTTCGGCCGTCGTCTCGGTGGGCAACCAGGCGGACCTCAACTTCATCGACTACCTCCGGTTCGTGGAGCGCGACCCCAAGACCAAGGGCATCATCCTCTACATCGAGGAGATCCAGGACGGCAAGACCTTCATGAAGGTGGTCAGCGAGGTCGCGAAGACCAAGCCCGTCGTGGCGATCAAGTCCGGCTCCTCCGCGAAAGGCCAGGCGGCGGCTTCGTCCCACACGGGTTCGCTCTCCGGGTCGTATGACGTCTACATGGAAGCCTTCCGCGAGGCCGGCGTCATCCCCGTCCACACCCTGACCGGGGCATTCCAGGTCGCGGAGATGCTCGCGCTCCCGAAGGGCTACCCCCGGGGCAAGCGGGCGGTCGTGATCACGAACGCCGGCGGGTTTGCTGTGCTCTCCTCCGACTACGCCGAACGCTACGGCATCGACATCATCACCCTGCCGCAGAAAGTCCTGCAGGAACTCAACGAGCTCCTGCCCGAGTTCTGGAACAAGGGCAACCCGATCGACCTTCTCGGCGACGCCAATGAGAAGCGGTTCGAGCAGACGTTCAGCGTCCTCGCCAAGCACCAGGACTGCTGGGATATCGCCTTCGTCGTCGGGTTCCCGAACCTGGTCATCGGCTCAGAGCAGCTCGCAAACCAGATCACCCGGTTCTCGGAGAAGACCGAGAACATGATCGTCGGGACGCTGCTCGGCGGCGAATCCATGGACCGGGGCCGCAAGGTCCTCAGGGAGAACGGGATCCCGAGCTTCGAGGAGCTCGACTTCACCTTCCGGGTGATGGGCAGGATCCTCTGGCAGAGATTCAGGTAACACCTCTCACCCATACGACCTTTTTTTGACCGGCTCCTCCGGACTCTCCCCCGGCACCTGTCTTCCCTCCCGCCGCCAGACGGCCAGGAACGACGAGAGGACGAGCAGCGTATACCCGGCCCAGAAGAACGGGATCACCGGTGCGCTACCACCCGCTTCCCCGGCGGCGAGCCGCAGGATACCGACAGCCATGGAGACCAGAATGGCAGCGATCACCAGGAGGACCGGCATGATCCTGACGCGGGGCGGACCGCCCTGCCCCGGCGCCACCTTCGGCGTCACGACGAACGGCAGGTCTTTGCCGGAGACGGCGTAGAGGATCGCCCGGGCGTAGACGAACGCGAGCGTGTTGAAGATCGCCTGCGAGAACGCAAGGTCGCGGAGGGAGTACTGCCGCTCGCGGATGCTGATGACGACCTGGATGCCGATCACCACCACGAGCACCACGGCAAAGACCGACGGGAGCCATACCGGCAGGATCGGGATGGCGAAGAGCAGTGTCGCGACGGGAAGGAGGAAGAGTGCCACGTTCACCCCGCCGAGCAGGTACATGGAGACGATCACGACGAACTCGATCCACTGGAGCGAGGGCATGCTCCGGGGGGCTGTCGCGAGGCTCCGGAAGATGGTCAGCAGGAGCCGGGTGTTCCCGTATGCCCAGCGGAGCTGCTGGGTGAAGTAGGCGGCAAGGTTCGGCGGCGCGATCCCTTCGGCGTAGACCGCGTCGATGAAGATCCCCCGGCGTCCCCGGAGGTGGAACGCAAAAGCGGTGGCGATATCCTCGGCGATGCACGTCTCGTCCATGCCCCCGATGGCGGCAAGATGGCTCACCCGGAAGATGCAGTTTGAGCCGGTCAGCATGGCGGTCCGGTTGACGCAGAGCCCCCTGCAGACATGCTTGTTGTAGATGTGCTGCTGGTAGGAGAACGTGACGCTGATCGCATCGTTCTTCTCCGACCGGAAGAACTGCGGGGTCTGGACGAAGGAGGCGCCGGGGTCGGCCTCGAGGACCGGAATGAGATCGGCGAGGATCGCCGGTTTCACCTGCTGGTCGGCGTCGAGCACGAGGAGGTAAGGAGTCCTGCCGTCGAGGAGGGAGAGGGCGTGGTTGATCGCCCCGGCTTTAAAACCTCTCCGGTGGTCTCGATGGACGTAACGGACGTTGTATCTCCGGGCAAACTCCTGCATCGCCGCCCGTTTCCCCTCATCGGTGGAGTCGTCGAGGAGGAAGACCCGGAAGTCGTGGTAGGCGATCGCCGTGCATGCCCGGATACAGGCCTCGACGATACGGGGCTCCTCGTTGTAGACGGGAATGAAGACGGCAACGCCGGAACGGGCGGGACCGTCCCCTGCCGGAACTCCGGGATTCCCCCGGTAGGCATAGAGCGACCGCAGGAGATGGTCGGCGTAGCTTATGAACTGGATGACCCCGAACGCCGTGACCCCGACGAGGATGAGGGTGATCGCTCTTGCCGGGAGGCTCCAGCCGGCTCCGGTGAGTATCAGGTGGAGATCGTGCAGGAAGACGAGCGCTATCAACACCAGGAGCATGACGGTAAAGAGCGAGATGCGTGCTGTCGTCTTCATAAAGGGTCCCACCGATCTCCGGAGAGTCTCACGAGGGCTCGGAAGCCCGCAGGGTCCCGTGCGCCGGAACGTGCGAGAGGACTCGGATACCACCCATCGTATCGGCATATTTAAAGGTTATGGGTGCAGGCCGGACAGACACCGGATCGGGCTCTTCGCAGACGGCAGGACCCCGGGGACCCCACCGACACGATAAAATAGATCGCTCTCTAACAGGGCGAATGATACCTATGGCTGAACAGAAGATGGCAACGGCCCTGAAGAAATACGAGCTGCCGCCCCTCCCCTATGCATCGGACGCCCTCGAGCCGCATATCTCGAAGGAGCAGCTCACCCTGCACCACGATAAGCACCACCAGGCCTACGTCACCGGCGCGAACGCCAATCTCGAGAAACTCGAGAAAGCGCGCCAGGAAGGCGCTGAAGTGGACATGAAAGCGCTCTTGAAAGAACTCTCGTTCAACATCGGCGGGCATGTCCTGCATACCCTCTTCTGGCCGACCATGGCCCCGGCCGGGAAAGGCGGCGGCGGGAAGCCGGGCGGCGCCCTTGCCGACCGGATCGACCGGGAGTGGGGGTCCTTTGACCGGTTCAAGGCCGAGTTCACGAAGGCGGCCGCAAGCGCCGAAGGGTCGGGCTGGGCAGCGCTGGCACACGATGCCCTGACCGACCGGCTCATGATCATGCAGATCGAGAAGCACAACAACCATGTCTACCCGACGT
The DNA here is from genome assembly GCA_023457135.1 of Methanobacteriota archaeon. Classification (GTDB taxonomy): domain Archaea; phylum Halobacteriota; class Methanomicrobia; order Methanomicrobiales; family Methanoculleaceae; genus Methanoculleus. The sequence continues at coordinate 6,306 of JAEWMO010000178.1, forward strand.
TTGAGATCCTGATGGTGCTCGATGTCTGGGAGCACGCATATTACGTCGATCACCGGAACAACCGGGCCGGGTTCATCGAGGCGTTCTGGAACGTCGTGAACTGGGATACCGTGAACAAGCGTCTCGGGAACCTCTAATTCTCCCTCTTTTTCTGTCCTCCTTCCGCCCCGATACGCCGGCCACCGCCTCTCCCATGGTTTTTCAGGCCGTACGGCGATGACGGGAAGCCAATGCTTCCGTGGGCTTCTCACCGGCACGGTGCGGGGGATCCCGATCCAAACCATTAAGTGATCCTCGCAGGATCGTATCCCGACGACGTTATGAACACGGGGGGAGCGATGAATCGATACTGGAAGCGATGCAGGCCGTTCGACGGGCCTGCACGCTCGCCGGGAGAATGGTCGGCAGCCGGTCTTCGGATATGCAGCACAGAGGCCGCGGGGACGGGCCCCGGGTTGCACCATGCTCGGTAGAGCCCTCCCGTGGCCGGACCGGCAGATGGTCTATGACGCAATCACGGAGGGGACCGTCCGCTGCCTGCTCGGTTCGGGTGACCCGCGGCTCCGGAACTTCCGGCTCTGCAACGCATGCGGCTCCTGCACACCCTACTGTCCCGCACGGATCAACGATCCCGGGGCGAACGGGGATCCCGGGTACCTTGCCCGGCGGGTGACCGCAGCCCTCCAGGCGGCGCGGCGGCCGGAGGTCAACCTCGCCGACTGCGTCCAGTGCTACTCCTGCGAGACGGTCTGCCCGCGGTCGGTCAGCATCGGCGGGATCATCAATGCCGTATACGAGGCGGAGCATATTCACCCGATCTTCCGGCAGATGCTCCTTGACCGGGGGTGCCTCCCTCCTCACGCCTTCTTCCCGGTCTACGCGAGCAAGGGCAGGCTTGGAAACTTCGTCGCGAAGGTCGTCCGGTACCCGTACCGGGTGGACGGGCGGGCCGCCGACGAGGTCAGGAATCTGCTCGAAAACCCGGTCGGGGCATCGGCCTTCTCCCCGCCGAAAGGGACGGAGCCGGCACGCCGGCTCACCGCTCCCGACCAGGTCTTCCACCTCAGGTCCTGCTGCGCCTTCAACTACCCCGGTGCCGACGCCTCCCAGCGCAGGATCTTCGACGCGCTCGGCGTCCGGTATGTGACCTCAAGGTCGCAGACCTGCTGCGGGGGTGCTCCGCACTACATGGGCGGCGCCGGGTTTGCAGATCGCCTGCTCCTGACCGCCCGGAACCTCAGCGTCATCCAGGACGCATGGGGTGCGGACGACGAGATCGCCATCACCGGGATCTGCCCGACATGCAGCGATTCGTATGCCGCCGCGCTGGAACTCCTCTCCGGAAGCGCCAACCGGGCTGCGGCAAACGAGGCGCTCGCCGGGGTCGGGCGCGAGGTCGGCAGTCCGGGGATCTTCTCGGTGGCAAACATCCTGGACCTCTATCCGCTCTACCTCGACGAACTCCGGGGGCTTATCGAGACGCGGCTCTCGGGGCTGCGCGTCGGGGTGCATGTCAGCTGCCACTACCGGAAGATGAACGGCAGCCTCGCCGTTCCGCCGGGGCTGCAGAGCCTCGCGGCGATCACGGGGGCGCAGGTCGTCAGGAGCAGGATGGAGCACTACTGCTGCGGCGGGGTCAAGAACCTTTTCGACCGGCACTTAAGCGGTCATGCCAACGATCTCTCCCGGCTGAACCGGCTCGCCTACCGGGACTTTGCGGAGAACGATCTTGACGTCATGGTCGTCGACTGCCCGGGGTGCGAGCTCGTATACGACCACATGGGCATCCCGGTGCTCCACGTCACCGAACTTCTCGCGCTCGCGATGGGCGCCGATCCCCGGGAGACGGTCTATGTCCAGGGCCACCTGACATCGCTCTCACCGGCGCTCGGCCGGATCGGGCTCCGGTAGGCGGCTCCCGGAACCGCACCGGAACCTCAGGCGTCGCGGAGGGCGAAAAGGGTCTCCCGGCACCCGGCAGAGATCCGGCTCCTGGGGGTTGAATAGCGGAGATCTCCTACCCCCACGCATATCATTTTATTAATATAATCCAGACAAAATACTAACCGCCAGGGGGGCGAGACACTCACATGAGCATAGTGGATTCTCTAACTACTCAATCAGGACAGGCATTCCAGCTCATCGACGAGCCCGGCGTAGGGATCCTCGTGCTCGACCGGGAGATGAAGGTGGCCTGGGCGAACGCCCAGATCATGGGTCTCCTCGACGCCCGAAAAGAGGAGATCCTGGGGCACGACGCCCGCCGGGTGCTCAAGAAGCACCTCTTTCCGCGCCTCCGAGATAATGGGGAAGCAGGGAGGCTCTTTGATGCGCTGAACGCCGGCGACGAGGTTTCGGATCTCGATCTTCCCATCCGGGGGAGAGAGGAGCGGATCGCCTGCTCGAGCAGGAAGATGCAACACGAGCCGTTTGCGGGGATGTGGGTCGTTCGCCTGCGGCACAACACCCCGCCGCGCCCGGGAACGGACGAGGGGACGGAGCGGGTGCGGGGACTGCGAACCCTTCATGGGCTCTCGCGGCTGGTCGACGCCGGGATCTCGTCCACGGACGACCTCTTCCGCGAGGTCGCCCGGCTTCTCCCGTCCGGGTTCCGCCATCCCGAACGGGTAGGCATCCGGATCACCCACGGCGACGCGGTCTGCACCCACCGCTACCGCAACTCATCGCAAAAGATTGCCGCCACGATACAGGTAGGGGGAGAACAGGCCGGAAGTGTGGAGGCGGTCTATCCCGGGAGCCGGGCACCATCGCCGGAGACCGCCTTCTCCGCCGACGAGGAGTGCCTCATCGAGGTCGCCGCGGATATGCTCGGCCGGGCTCTCCGGAGAATGAACGAGGAGGAACGGTACCGCTCGTTCGTCCGCGACTTCCAGGGCATCGCCTACCAGAAGACGGCCGACTCAGACTCCATCTTCCTCCAGGGTGCGGTGGAGGGGATCACCGGGTATGCCGCCGACGAGTTCCTCGCCGGGACCGTATCCTGGGAAGCGATCGTGCACCCGGACGACCTTCCCCTCCTTCAGGAGAGCAGCGGACGGCTGCAGACCGTCGCCGGCTTCTCCACCGACCGGGTGTATCGGATCCACCACAGGGACGGAACGCTGCGGTGGGTCCGTGAGTTCGTCCAGAACGTCTGCGGCGACGACGGTACGCCCGTCCTCATCCAGGGGACCATTCACGACGTCACCGACCAGAAGACCGCAGGCGAACGGCTGGTCTCCTCGAACCGGCAGCTCCTGGTCCTCAACCAGATCATGGGAGTCTCCGCATCCTCCCTCTCGCTCGACGAACTGCTCGAGGCGTCGCTCGCAAAGGCGCTCGACCTGCTCGACTTCGACGTGGGGCTGACCTACCTCTTAAACCCGGAACGGACGGCGGCACGGACACGCTACCACCACGCGGTCCCGGGAAAATTCCTCGCACGCAACCGGGTCATCAAGGTCCATCACTGGCCCTGGAACTTTGTCTTCGTCGCCGGACAGCCGCGGTATCTCGAAGAGAGCAGCGATCCGGGGCCGGCCGGGGAGGAGATCCTCGCGTCGCTCGGCGTCTCGTCGCTCGCCTGCATCCCGATCCTCGCGGAATCGGTTGTGGTCGGGGCGCTCTTCCTCGGCAGCAGGTCAAAGGACGGGATCAGGGACGACGAGCGGCACCTCCTCGAAGCAATCGGCCGGGAGATCGGCTCGGGCGTCCTCCGGAGCATGCTCCACAAACGGCTGGAGGCGGCCCATCACGAGACGAACCTCTACCTCGACGTCATGACCCACGACATCAAGAACGCGGAGAACGTCGCGAGCCTCTACTGCGATCTCCTGCTCGAGATGCTGGAGGGCGACGCGCTCGAGTACGCAAAGAAGATCCGGGGAAGCGTCCGGAAGAGCACGGGCATCCTCCAGAACGTCTCGACGATCCGGCGTATCCACCAGGCATCCCCCGATCTCGCGCCGGTCCACCTCGGCAGCGTGATCCGTGCGGAGGTCGAGCGTATCCCCGACGCGCCGGTCACGTTCGACGGCGCCACGGCGGAGGTCTGGGCGGACGATCTCCTGCCTGAGATCTTTGCTAACCTCGTCGGAAACGCCGTCACCTGCGGCGGCCCGGACGTCCGGGTTGCAATCCGCGTAGAAGACTACCCCGAGGAGGACCACACCGTGATGGTGAGCGTGGAGGATACCGGTCCCGGCATCCCGGACGAGATGAAAGAAGGGCTCTTTGAACGGCGCCGGGGCTGCGGGGAAGGGCTCGGCCTCTACATTGTCGGGCTGCTGGTCGCCCGCTACGGCGGCCGGATCTGGGTCGAGGACCGGGTCTCCGGGAGGCCGGACCTCGGCGCATCGTTCCGCTTCCTTCTGCGCGAGGTCGTCCATACCGCGACCGACGACGAAGAAGAGATGGATTGAGGGTAAGAACCCCCAATTTTCACGCTGCTGCCGCCACGGGCTGCCGGACCCTGAGCCCCGCCGTGTAGCGGCGTGCCCAGGCGTAGCCGAGGATCGCACCGATGGCGTTCCCGGCGGCAACGCCCCACCAGACCCCGGAGAGCCCGAACCCGAGTTCTATCGCGAAGACCCAGGCAAGCAGGGTCGAGAGGACGACGTTCTGCATGATGGTGATCGTGAGCGACCGCACCCCGAGCCCCGTCCCCTGGAAGAACGACGCCGAAAAGAGGCCGAACCCGACCATCGGGTAGACCAGGCTCATCACCTGGAGGAAGACCGTCAGTTCGGGGGTGATCCCGGCGGCGTCGCCCGGAGCCGCAAAGAGCGCGGCAATCCGGGGGGCAAAGACGAACGTGGCCGCCGCAAGCCCGATACCGATCCCGGTGCCGAGCCTGATGGCGTAGACGAGGGCGGACTCCATCCGGGCATATGCCCGCGCCCCGTAGGAGGCGCCGGTGACCGCGACCACCGCCGTCGCTATGGCGAGGATCGGCGTCAGCCCGATGCTCACGACCCGCCACCCGGTCGAGTAGATGGCGACCCCGTCCGTGCTCGAGATGAGGACGATGATGCCGTTTAAGACGAGCGCCATCATGGCGAGCGAGAGCTGTTCGGCGGCGGCCGGAAGGCCGACGTGCAGGATCTCCCGCGCGATCGCAGGGTCGGGGACGAATTCACGGAGGTGGAGGGAGACGTAGGTGTCCCTCTTGATGAAGAGCCAGTAGACCATCGGGACGGCGGAGATGATCTCCGCGATGATGGTCGCCCATGCGGCTCCCGCGATCCCCATGTTGAACGTGTAGATCAGGATCGGGTCGAGGACGATGTTTGCCACCGCCCCTGCGGCCATCGCGTACATCGTCCGTTTGGCATCGCCCTCACCGTGCATGAGCGCGTAGGCGACCTCCCCGAAGAGGAGCGCAAACGTTCCCATGAAGAGGATCCGTGCATACGCCGTGGCGAGGCCGACGGCGTCGCCCGCCCCCATGAGGACGAAGATATCCTCAGCGAAGAGGGCGAGCGGGATGGTGAGGGCGACGGCGAGGACGGTCATCAGGAGGATGGTGTGCATCGCAACGCTGCTTGCGCCGGCCCGGTCGCGGGCGCCGATCATCCGGGCGAGGGCCGCCTCCCCCCCGGTGCCGAGGCCGCTCGCTAAGCCGATGGTGATGATGAAGAGCGGGAATGAGAATCCGACGGCGGCAAGAGCATCTGCACCGAGACCCGCGACCCAGAACGCGTCGACGACGTTGTAGAGGGTCATGAGGGTCATCGCGACCATCATCGGCAACGAGAGCCGGAGGATCGCGGTCTTTGGATCGGCGAGGAGTATCTTTGTTCCTTCTGTATCTATCTGGTTACCGGGTATAGGTGTGCTGTCTTCTGTATCGCTGGTTGGCATACATATCGCCTGCTGGCGCGCCCGTGCCGCTGTCCCCCGTCCAGATCGGGCGGGTTATAGAGGCAGCGCGGGGCATTGTGCCGGTCTGTGGGTACCTATTGCCGGATATGCCCGGTATAGAAGTCGGAACGGAAAGCGGCCTTACGGCAGCCGTTCTCAATCTGGTATTTCCGGGCGGCATAGAAGTATCCAGGACAGATATGGGCGCGGATCAGTAGATATTGCTTCCGCTGCGCGAGAGTGAAAAACGTAATCCTTAAAGTACCGGGAGGGGGGACGCCGCTCCACGGCCGGGTGAAGAATGCGGGGATCAGCGGGCCGGCGGCACCGCGACCGCCGCCGCCCCGCGCCTCTTCACGGCCCGGTCGTAGACGAGCCAGTTCTCCTCCCACTCGGGGTTCCGGTCACGGAGCTGCTCGAGCACCCGCCGCCGGATCTCGGCGGCAGGGATGCCGTCGTAGGCGACCCGTTCGACCGCCTCCCCGATCGCCCGGGCCTCCTCCGGCGGCGCTCCCGCCTTCAGTGCGCTCACGGTCACCTTCTCCCGCACGAACGGTTCTCTCCTGCCGTCGGCCTTGACAACATCGACCAGCTCAATCGCCTCCGGGGGACCGGGAGGACCGGAGAATCATAACCTTTCCGGTCCCCGCGGCGGGTCGAGCAGGTTCGCCGCGGATGCAACCCCCTTGAGCCCCTCCCTGAGGAAGAGGAGCCCGAAGACCGATTCGACCAGCGTTCCCCTGACGCGGTCGACCTTCCGCTGGCTCCTTGAGGTGTCGGGGTCGAAGTGGATCCGGTGCTCGTAGAGCCCCCAGCGGTCGCAGAGCCGGGCGAGCGGTGCATCCCGGCCCCCCTCCGTCAACGGCCCGAAAGGCCGCCAAAGACGATGAGGTTCCGGATCCCGCCGCCGCCGAGCATCCCCATCGTCCGCTCCACCAGGAAGTCGGAGCCGAGGAACCGGTCGGCCATCCGCTTCGTCTTCGCGGCGGTCTCAAGTTCACGGCCGAGCGCCGAGCGCCACTCCCGCTCGTAGGCATCGAGCGGCTCCCCATCGAGAAGGTGGCGGGCCACGGCAAGCCCCGCAAGCCTCCCGCAGATCATCGCGGTCGCGATCCCGCCGCCGTTGGAGGCAACGACGTGACCGGCGGCGTCCCCGACCGCGATGACGTTCCCGCGGACCGTCTCCGGGATCGGCCCCGATACGGGCACGAACCCGGCCATGGCATCCCGGCCGGCAAACCCCATCCGTTCGAGGAAGGCCTTGAGGAGGACCGGGAGCGGGGTCTGCCGATCCTGGACGCCGAGCCCGACGTTCGCGCACCCCTCCTTCGGGAAGACCCAGGCGTAGCCGCCCGGGGCGACGCTGTTGCCGAAGTAGAATCGGAGACGGTCGCCGAACTCCCCGTCGACCCGGCAGGTGATGGCGGGGGCGAGGACGGCGTTTCGCTCCATCCCGGCAGACCGGCAGACGGGGGAGAGCGGGCCGTCCGCGGCGACGACGACACGGCTCTCGACGTCGCCCCGCCGGGTCCGGACGAGGTGGCCGTCGAGGGAGAGGAAGGTCGTCTCGAGCGCAAGGACGGCGCCCGCACGGACGGCCGCGTCCGCGAGGTTCCGGTCGAGCGCGTCCCGGTCGAGGGTGTAGCCGGGGAGATCGAATTCGTACTCCCGGCCCTTCGGGGAGACGGCGACGGCGCCCCGGATCTCCCGCCGGACGACCGAAGGATCGATCGGGAAGAGGTCGTCGAGCCCCAGAGCACCGGGGAGGGCCTCTGCGAGGACCGCTGTCGACGCATTGAACTCCCCGCAGCAGACAGGCAGGCCGACCTCCTTCCGTTTATCGATGAGGAGAACATCGAGCCCCGCCTCCGCCGCGTAACGGGCGGCAGTGCTGCCGGCGGGGCCTGCGCCGACGACGAGCACGTCACACCGGTTCTTCATCGGTGCTCCCGTAGGCAGGGATAGGGTATAAAAAGAGTGGATGGTGGCGCTACTCTGCACGCCGCGCCCGAAGCCGCGCTATCCGGTCCGCCACCCGGTGCCTCGCCTCCTCGGTCCCCTCGACGTCCCGGCGGACCGCTATCTCCAGAATATCACCCTCGCGGGCGGCCTCCGGCAGGAGGGAGCGGGGGAGCGTGATGCGGACCGACTCGTCCTCGCGGACGAGGAGGACGGCCAGGTCCTCCTCGACGCGGTCGAGGCTCACCCTGAACGCCGACTCGTCCTGCACGGCTCATCCCTCCAGGGTGCTGACGACCGCGCCGGTCGCGTCGGCGAGCGTGGCGGTATCGCCGTCGTTGTTCCAGACCGGCGTCTCCCGGCCCCAGTAGAGGTCGGTCGCGGTATCGTCGCCGGGGCCGGTATGGACGGTGACGTCGGCGCCCGGATCAAGGACGAAGGCGGGGAAGGTGTAGGTGTTCCGCGCCCCTTCGTCACTGATCGTCCAGTCCGTGAGGTCGACCGGATCTGACGCGCTGTTCGTGACGGTGACCCATTCCTCCTGGAGGTCAAGCGCCGTGACGGAGACGCCGGTTGCGGCCGCCGTCGGTGCCGGGGTCGCGGTCGACGTCGCTGCCGGCGTCGGCGTCCGGGTCGCAGTCGGGGTCGCCGCCGCGGGCGTCAGGGTGGCCGCCGGGGCACCGCCGGCCGTAACGGAGAGCGTCCGCCCGTCGGTGGCGACGACGACCGTCCCGTCAAGGTCGGTCCGGTAGATCCTCGACCCCGTCGCCTCGATGCGCCCGACCGTCTCCTCGTGCGGGTGACCGTAGTCGTTCCCCTCGCCGACATGGATCACGCTGATCGCGGGGCTGACCGCGGAGAGGAAATCGGCCGATGAGCCGGCACGGCTCGCGTGGTGGCCGACCTTCAGGACGTCGGCGTCGAGGTCGAGCCCGGCCTCCATCATGCTCTCCTCCGCGGGCTTCTCGGCGTCGCCCACGAAGAGATACGAGATTTCGCCGTAGGTGACCTTCAGGACGACCGAGTCCTGGTTGACGTCGCCGATCGGCTGCGCGGCCGGGTTCAGGATCAGGATCTCGAGGTCGGGGTCGAGCGCGATCGTCTGCCCGCGTTCGGCGGCCGTATACGGTATCCCCTTCTCCTCGACCTGGGCGAGCAGGTTCTCGTAGGTCGCGGTGGGGTGGGCCTGTGCGGCATCGACGAACTCGCCGACCGGGAAGGCCGAGATGACGTCGCGAAGCCCGCCGATATGGTCGGAGTGCGCGTGGGTCGCCACCACCACATCCAGCCGGTCAATCTTCCGGTCGTTGAGGTACGCGACGACACGCTCCCCCATCCCGCGTTCACCGGCATCGATGAGCATCGTTTTATCGCGGAACTCGATAAGGGTCGAGTCGCCCTGGCCGACGTCGATGAAGTGGACGACAAGGTCCCCGGACGCTCCCGGGACGATCTGGGGCTGATCTTCGGTGACGGAGCAGCCGGCAGTGAGCAAACAGGCTATGATGCAGGCACAGAGTGCGATGCAGGACAGGTATCTGGATATGAACGACATGCTGCCTCAAGAGGTATCGGACTCCCGGCTATAAGTGCGCTCGGGTCGGAGATGACGCCGCCGGGGAAAAACGCCGGCGACCACGGAGCCGGCGACGACGCGGGAGTGCATGAATGGAAAGGATCATATGCACCGGGGCGGCATCACTTAATTGCTAAGAACAATGACGGGCACTCTTGAGATCTACGATGAGTTCCACGACGACCTCCAGACGGTCTTCCGGTCGAGGCTCTTAACGCAGGTGCTGCTCGCGCTCGGGAGCGGGGCGAGATCGCTTTCAGTTCTCCGCGACGTCACAGGGAGTTCGTCGCAGGCACTCATCCCGAAGCTCAGGCAACTTGAGGGCCTGCAGTATGTCGAGCAGGTGCGGGGCGACTACACGCTCACCCCCATCGGGAGGCTGATCGAACCGGAGATCGAGCGGTTGGTGACGCTGATGGGGGTGCTCGGCCGCCACCGGGAGTTCTGGGCCGACCACGACATCGAGAGCATACCCCGAAAGTTCCTGGACGAACTGCCGGACCTCTACAACGCGATGGTTATCCGGGACGTCGAAGAGGATATCTACGCAGTGCATGCGACATTTGCAGATATCATCAGGAAGGCCTCGTGGATCCACGGCGTATCCTCGATCATGAGCCCGGTCCAGGCCGGCCTGATCGAACAGGTGGTCAGGAGGAACAACCCCGTCGAACTCGTCGTCCCCCCGGAACTCGCGGGAAAACTGCTCAAAGAGCCATACCGGAGTGTTCTCGAGTCGCTAAGCGGGTATACCGGCTTTGGCATATACATCTCGGCCTCGCCGTTCCGCATGGGCATGGCGGTAACCGACACCGCCCTCTCGCTCGGCCTGTACCGGCGCGACACAGGGACCTATGACACCGCGTCGGACCTCGTCAGCACCGACCCGGCCGCGGTCGCCTGGGGTGAGAGGGTCTTTGAGCACTACCGGGCGGACGCAGAACTCCTCCGGATACCCCCGGAATAATCTCTCCTCCGATCCGATGCTGCCGGGATTCATCGGTTCGATGAATATTCACGTACGCAATTAATGTCTATCCTGGAGAGCAGATCCCTAGATAGGGCCATGAGTCTACAGAAGAGTATCGACCTGCCGCGGGAGAAAAAGACGGATCTCCTCGAGCCCCTGACACCGAACGGGGGCGACAGCCCCGTGGCGGTGATGCAGCGGGACGGGGCGAAGCCGGAGCGGTGGGGATGCCCGTCGTGCAGGTACTACGACTCCGAATGCACCTACTGCACCTACATCCATACACCCATAGCAATCCTCTTCGCCTGCCCGCAGACCCTTGATAACCGGAGTTAGGCTTCGGTTCCCGTTTTCAGGCCGCACGACCCGCGGCCCTTCGCCGCAGCAGGACGAGCCCCGCGTGCATCAGCACGACCGCGACCGGGAAGACGAGGTCGTAGACGAGGACCATCCCGGCGTTGTTCGGCGCAAGGTTGCCTCTGGCGACGATCTCGTAGACATGCCCGATTCCGGCGCCTATATAAAAGACGCTCCCGGCGACGACCGTCGCAAGCCAGAACGAGTCGCGGAACCGGAACGCAAGCAGCCCCAGCGAGGCGACGGCGAGGTTTGCGACCGCCACCTCCTGCTGGAAGGGGTTGCCTGCCGGCCAGCCGATGGAGGCGGCGATGGCATCCGCGGCGAGGGTATGGCCGAGGAACCCGGCGACCCCGGCGACGCCGAACCCGATGACGAGCGACCAGAGGAGAAGGATCTCGAGCACCCGGCTACGGGAGAGCGCCTTTCGCTCGCGGAACAGGTGCATGGCGGCTGCGAGGATGACAAGGATGAGGAGAATAGACCAGATCGAGGACATATTCGAATTTCATACTCCAGGAGAATAAATTTTTCGATTCAGAGCGCAGCGAGAGCTCCAAAATCAAATCCCTGCCCTGAAAGGCCATGCCCGGGAAGAGGTGCCGCCCCGCCCCAATCTTTTTGTACCACCCCGGGCATGGCGTAGACAGATGAACGCCATGCCAGGTGCAGACTACATCTACCCCAACGTCACCGAGATAGCCCGGCGGGGCGGCCTCCTCGAACGCTGGGGCCTCGCAGAACCGCTCGGGTGCACGTACGTCGAGGTCCCTGCCGACTTCATCAAGAACCGGACGGAGGTAGAGCGGACCGGGCAGGAGATCGGCTCCATGCTCAGCCGGTCGTCCGTCGAGCATCTCTACGAGCAGGACACGGATCTCCCCGGCACCCTCGCATACGTCCTGCACACCGAGCCGGCCATCCCCCGCAGGGACCAGCACGGCCGTCAGGTGAAAGCGGAACTGCGGTGGCGCGACCGGGACTGGGTGACCGCCTTCGGGGACATGCTCCTTGAGATCGAGGACCACCTCGGCGTCCCCCCTGAGATCATCGAGATCCATCCCGGCGACCGGAAGAACACCCATGCCGACATCGTCGAGGCGATGCACACCCTGATCGCCGCCCACTGGAACGCCTTCGGCGTGGAGCCGCTGGTGCTGCTTGAGAACCACAGCGAGCAGAACGTCTCGACGGGAGGGAGGATACGGGCGTTCTGGGAGACGCTCAAGCGCCTTCACCCTGAGATCGCCGGGCTTGCCGGGATAGCCCTCGACCCCTGGCACCTCCGCGCCGCTGCACGGGAGGAGTTCCCGGCATCGATCGGCGAGGTGCCGCCCGAGGCCCTGCGGGGCCTGCACATCCACAACAACCTCATGCCCCCGACGGCGGAGGATACGATACCCTGGCCGGAGGTCTTCTCGGCGGTCCGCAGTCTTCCGGGGAGGACCTGCATCAAACCCGTGGTCTACCAGAAGAGCAGGGTGGCGGAGGCGATCGGCTTCTGCGAGAAGATGCTCGCCGCACCGCAGGCGGTATATGCAGCCCCGCCGGCGTAACGGGGGCCAAGGTTCATAACCTCGAAGTTCCAGAGGAGGCCGCATGCAACTGATGGCAGCCCCGGATCTCCCCGAGGGGCTTGAGTGGCTCAACACCGATCACCCTCTCGCCCTCCGCGACCTGGCGGGAAGGGTGGTGCTGCTCTCGTTTGGAACGTTCGTCTGCTCGAACTGCACGCGGCTCGTGCCGGAACTCCACCGCCTCAAGGAGGAGCACCCGGAACTGGTGGTCATCGAGATCCACTCGCCGGCCCTCGAACCGGACCAGGTCACCGTGAACGTCCGGGAGGCGGTCCGCCGGGCCGGCATGGACCATCCCGTCGCCATCGACCGGGAGCGGCAGGCCTGGCGGGCCTTCGGGGTGCGGGAATGGCCGACGTTCATCCTGATCGACCCGGCGGGGAACGTCGTCGGGAGGACGACGGGAGAAGGTCTCTACAGGAGACTCAGCCCGAAGATCGGCCGGATTGCGGAAGAGTTCGACCGGCGCGGCCTCCTCGTGAAGCAGCCGCTGCCGTCCGCGGCCGCGGCGCAGGCAGGAAGCCTCTACCATCCGGGAAAGGTCGCCGCCGATACCGCCGGGATGCGCCTCTTTGTCAGCGACTCCGGCCATCACCGGATCGTCGTCGCCGATCCCGGCGGCCGGATCCTCGAGACGATCGGGTCCGGAATCCCGGGAGATGCCGACGGATCGTTTGCAGAGGCCGCGTTCTACCGGCCGGAGGGGCTCGCCTTCGATGAAGCGGCCGGCATCCTCTACGTCGCGGACGCCGGGAACCACACCATCCGGCAGGTCTCCTGGGCCGACCGGAGCGTCGTGACGGTTGCCGGGACCGGGCTCCAGGCGCCCGCGGCAGGCGTCGCCGGACCGGGTCCCGATACGGCGCTGAACACGCCGCAGGACCTCGCCCTGATGGGCGGCCACCTCTATATCGCGATGGCGGGGGCAAACCAGATCTGGCGGATGGATCTCGCCACCCACGAGGTGGAGCCCTACGCCGGTTCGGGCCGGGAGGCTCTCGTCGACGGCCCGCTCGCATCGGCCGCCTTCGCCGGGCCGTCCGGGATCGTCACCGACGGCGAGGCGCTCTTCGTGGCCGACCGCGAGGCGTCGGCCGTCCGGCGGATCAAGCGCGGGATGGTCGAGACCTTCATCGGGCACTCGCCGGACGACTTCGGCGACCTCGACACCATCGCCGGGATGGCCCGCATCCACCACGCGGCGGGGGTAGCCTACCACCAGGGACTCCTCTATCTCGCCGACACGGAGAACCACAAGGTCAAGGAGTTCGACCCCGCAACGGGCTGGGTCCTCACCCGGGTCGGGAACGGCAACCGCGGCTACCGGGACGGGCTTTCGGGGGACGCGAGGCTGAACGAGCCGCACGACCTCGTCCAGATGGGCGGGCTATGGTATATCGCCGATACCGGCAACCACCTGGTCAGGGTCTACGACCCGGACCGTCACGCGGTCTCGACCCTGAACCTCTGGAGGTGAGGAGAAACCGAGACTTTATCTAGGCGCAGGGGGAGTATACGGTCCGGGGGACCATGCAGGCAACGCGCACACTCATGATAACGGCTCTGGCTCTCGCAGCGGTTCTCGCCTGCGGCTGCACGAGCCCGGCGGAGGAACCGGCCGGAAACACGACGAACGAGACCCCGGCCGTCGAGAACCTCTCGATCGCGGAGGTGCTCGCCCGGGACGGCAACTTCTCGACATTCCTCCAGGCCTTTGAGGCCGCCGGACTGACCCGAACGGTCGACGGCCCGGGCCCGTATACCGTTTTTGCACCCACCGACGAGGCCTTCGAGCAGGTCCCGGATGCCATGATGGAGGGCCTCTTCAACGACCCGAGGGGTGCCCTCGCCGAGATCGCCCTCTACCATATGGTGCCGGGCAGGTACACGGTCTCCGATCTCGCCGCGAATACGACCGTCGCGACCGTGCAGGGCAGCCCGGCTTCGGTCGACGCCAGCGGCGGCGAGGTGGCGGTGGGCGGTGCGGCGGTGATCAGGGCCGACATCCCGGCCGCAAACGGCGTCATTCACGTCATCGATGGGGTTATGGTCCCGCCGGACGTGACCCTGCCGCAGGAGCCGGCGGAGAACGCTACCGGATGAGGGGCGGCACCCTCCACGTTTTTCTGCCGGATACCGAAAGGCAAGGGTTTTCTTGCGATCCCGCACACCATGAGTTACAAACCCGATGGTATTCTCCCATGCCCCGCTTCAACCTCAGCCCCTCGCTCATCGGCTGGTACTTCTACCACGACTGCGAACGCTATCTCCGTTACCACGCGACCCCGGAGCAGGAGCGCGAGGCGGCCGGGATCCCGGCGGTCCCGCCGGACAGGAGCCCGGTGACGAAGGCCCTCCTCGAGGCGGGAGTCCGGTGGGAGGAGGAGGTCGTCCGGACCAGGCTTGCCGGGGGGGTGCGCATCCCGGAGGGGGCAGGCCCCCTCACCGGCCGGTCGTTCTCGATCGAGGAGAGTTTTGAGGTCCTCGCCCGCCTCTCGCCGGGGGAGGCGGTCTACCAGCCGACCATCCCGGTCTCGGTCCACTTCCTCCGCAACTACGGCCTCGATCCGGACCTGCATCGCTTCTCCCCCTGCCGCCCCGACCTCGTCCGGCTCGGCAAGGAGCGGCAGGTCCTTGAGATCATCGATATCAAGGCAAGCGAGGACCTCAGCATCAGCCACCGGGTCCAGGCGACGCTGTACGCCCTCATACTCGGCCACGCCCTCAACCTCGTCGGGATCGATCTCCCGGTGGACCTCGACCGGGCGGGGATATGGCTCTACGGCGAGGACGAACCGGAGTCGTTTCGCCTGCACCTGAACATCCGGGTGATCGAGGACTTCTTCCGCCACCGGCTCCCGGCAATCCTCTCCGGCCCGGCGGCGGACGTCCCCTGGCACATCACCTCGCGGTGCGAGTCCTGCGAGTTCTACCCTCATTGCCGGCACGAGGCGGAGGCGACCGGTTCGGTCTCGCAGATCCCCGGCCTCTCCTCCGTCGGGCGGCGTTACCTCCGCGAGGCCGCGTGGAACGGCGGCCGTCCCATCAACACGCTCGACGACCTCGCGGGGTTCCTCTCGGATCCCGGGAGCGACCGCTGCCTCGACGGCTGCGGGTCGCTCGCCGGCCGGCGCGACCGCCTGCGGGAGACGGTCCGGGCGCTCCGGACGGGCGAGGTCGTCCCGCTCGCCGCGACATCGCTCGCCCTCCCGGTCTTCGAGGACATCGGGCTTGTCCTCACGCTCCAGAAGGACCCCGTCTCCGGCCGGGTCTACGCCCTCGGCTTCCGGCGGTTCAAAGGAGAAGCGGTCTACAGGACCCCCTCCCACGAGGAAATCTTCATCGCGGCGGACGAGGGCGACTGCGACCGCATACGGCGGGAGTTCGTCCGTGCGCTCGCCGCGGAACTCAGTGCCGTCGATGGCTACAACCGGGGCAGGGAGTGGGCCGACCGGAAGTCGGTCCAGACCTACGTCTACGACACCTACGAGGCAGACCTCTTCACCCGGCTGATCGTCGAGGCGATCGAGGACCCCGAGACCGCTGAAGACGCCCTCCGGCTCCGGTTCTACTACCAGGACCCCGGCATCGCCGCGGGCTCCGCCCACCCGTCGGGATCGGTCCCGTTTCCGCTCGTCGTCCTGACCCGCGAGCTTCGGCGGCTCCTCGCGCTCCCGGTCCCGTTCACCCTCCGGATGCCGGAGGTCCTTGCGGCCATCCCCTCCTCCCGCTTCTCCTACCGGCTCAACGCAGGCGACCTCTTCTGGAACGAGCAGAGCAACGCCATGAAAAGCGACGCCGTCATCATGGCCTGGAGCGGCACCCGGCCGGAGGCCACGGACTGGATCGCACAGGAGGTCTCGCGGAGGCTGATTGCGGCGGGGAGCGTCCTCGACGGGCTCCGCGAGCGGGTGAAGGGCAACCTCGTCCGGTGGGCGGAGAAGTTCCGGTTCCCGCGGCCGTGGGATGCCGAAACGCCGGAGATATCCCGGCTCCTCTTCATCGCGGAGTACGAGTCGGCCGTGGGTGCGCAGAAGGTACAGGAGATGCGGAGCAGGCCGCTGGACGCCCGGGTCCGGGACGGGATCAGCATCCCCCTCAAAAAGAGCGAGGGGAACTTCTGGAAGGTCCTCGCCCCCCTCGACCTCGCGCTCTTCGAGCAGTCGCAGGTCTTCAGCTACCTCCTCGTCAGGGACGACGATGCCGGGAGGGAGGCGCAGCTCTCCTTTGACGACACCCGCTACCGGGCGAGCATGAACCCCGGCAGGAGCGGGGCCTGCTTTGCGATGGTCCGCGACAGCATCGTCGACCGGAAGGCCGGGCTGGTCAGGGGGCTCGTCCTCGAGGTGACCTACGGCCAGGGGTTCCCGCCCTTTGAGGAGGGCAACCTCGCGGTGCTGCATCCCCGGTTCACGGACTTCACGGTGGAGCGCGCCGTCGAGCGCCTCCTCGATCTGGACGCTCAGCCGGGGAACGCGTTCATCCGCCTCCTCCGCGACCCGCGGGCGTTTGCCGTCCCGGTCAGGGAGCGCGAGGAGGTCGTCTGCGATGCGGAGCGGCTCGCCCGTGACTCCGGGTTCACGAAGAGTCAGGAGCGTGCGTTCCGGCAGATGCTGGAAAACCGGCTCACGCTGGTCTGGGGACCGCCGGGGACCGGGAAGACGCATTTCCTGGCAAACGCCCTCCTCTCGCTCGTCAGGGCCCGCCGGGTGCACAACGAGCGGGTCCGGATCGGGGTGACGGCGTTCACCCACGCCGCCATCGAGAACCTGCTCGTCAAGGTCCAGGAGTCCGTCGGCGAGTTCGGGCTGGACGCGGACCTTGCGATCTACAAGTTGAAGGGCACCCGGACCGCGAGGGGCGAGCGGAGCCTCGAGACCCTCCCCCACGAGCGGGCCGAGACCGTCGTCGGGTGCCCGTCGCTCCTTCTTGGGGGGACGGTCCACAGTTTCGGCAAACTCGAGAAGTCCCTCCCCTCCCTCGACCTCCTGATCGTCGACGAGGCGTCGCAGATGCGGCCGGCGGAACTCGCGATGGTCCTCTCCGTCCTCGGCCGGGAGGGGAGGCTCGTCCTTGCCGGCGACGACCTCCAGCTCCCCCCGGTCGTCCAGGGGGCCTACCCGCCGCCGGAGGACGGCCTCCCCGGCCTCGAGGACTCGATCTTCGCCTACCTCAGGCACCGCGACGATCCCGACCGCCCGGCCTACACCTGCCAGCTCCAGGAGAACTGGCGGATGAACCGGACCCTCTCGCGGTTCGCGGCCGGGACCCTCTACGGGCCCGGATACGCCCCGGCGACCGACGCGGTCGGGGGCCGGCATATCGCCCTCGCGGAGGGGACGGCGGAGGAGTACATAGAGTGGGTCCTCGACCCGGCCTATCCCCTGGTCCTCTGCGTCCTCGAGAACGTCCGGACGACGGTGGAGAACCGCATCGAGGCGGGGCTCGCCGCCCGGCTCGCCTGCACCCTCCGGGAGCGGCTGATCGACTCCGATACGGGCCGGCCCTATCCTGCGGGGGCTGACGGCGACGCCCGTTTCTGGCAGCACGGCCTCTTCATCGTCAGCCCGCACCACGCCCAGATCGGCGCCGTCCAGGAGAGCCTCGCCCACGAGCGGGCCTGGGAATCCCGGCCGTTCGTCGACACCGTGGATAAGATGCAGGGCCAGGAGGCGGAGGCGGTCATCGTCAGCTACGGCGTGAGCGACGTCGAGACCGCCCTCGCGGAGGCGGAGTTCATCTACAGCAGGAACCGCCTGAACGTCTCGCTGACCCGGAGCCGGGCGAAGTGCGTCGTCTTCCTCCCCCGGCCGCTGCTCGAGCCCCCGCTCGACGTCGTCGGAGACGAGACGGCTGCGGCGGGGCTCGAACACATGCTCGACCTCCAGGAGTTCTGCCGGGCGCACGGGGAGATGCAGACGTTTGACCTCGACGGGGAGGCGGAGGGGGTCCGGCTCACGGTGATGCGGGCTCGGATATAGTGAAGAGATCCCGTAACAGTGATCTCCGGCAGAATCTCTCCCCACATGTCCCGATATAGTGGACTGTGGGGGTATCGCCACGCACTGCCCCCGCCCCCTTGGGGCGGGGGAGGAGGCCGAAGGCCGGGCGGGGTGGGGGTTGACGAGAAGCGCAGATCTTGGGGAGTTGAGACAGGGGAGGGGGAGACCCCCTCCCCGTCAGCCCCTCCCCCAATGGCGATATCCCCACGATCCAGCGTATGGGGCCTTCATCACGCTCATGCTCTTCTACAATGACGATAGAAAAAGGCCAACCCATTAAATCTCGATCATCTCACGCCCACGATGTTCGCACCCCCAGTTGCTCCCATCATGCGAGAACATCTCATGTAGGGGTCCTCACCCCCCGCCCAACCTATTTCCCCCCGCCCAACCTATTTCCCCCCGCCCGGCCAAACCAGATGGTGTGATCGGCAGCCTCGACCCCGACCAGAACGACCTCGAACGGCGGATCCTCGCGGAGACCCGCGAGCACGGGCCCACCCCGGAGGCCGTCCGCCTCTTTCGCGACCTCATCCTCTCGCACTTCCGCGCCCACGGCCGCGACCTCCCCTGGCGGCGCACCACCGACCCCTACCGGATCCTGGTCTCCGAGATCATGCTCCAGCAGACGCAGGTCGAGCGGGTCGCCGTGAGGTTCGTTGAGTTTCTCGAGCGGTTCCCCGACTTCGCGAGCCTCGCCGCCGCACCGCAGAGCGAGGTCCTCCTCGCCTGGCAGGGGATGGGCTACAACCGCCGGGCGCTCGCGCTCCAGAGGACCGCACAGCGGGTCGTCGAGGAGCACGGCGGCAGGCTCCCCGCCGACGTCGAGACGCTCGCGACCTTTCCCGGCATCGGAAAGGCGACCGCGGCGGCCATTGCCGCCTACGCCTTCAATATGCCGGTCGTCTACATCGAGACGAACATCCGCCGGGTCTTCATCCACTTCTTCTTCCAGGACCGCGAGGGGGTCAGGGACGACGAGATCCTCCCGCTCGTCGAGCGGGCTCTTTACCGCGAGAACCCGCGGGAGTGGTATAGCGCATTGATGGACTACGGCACGGTCTTGAAGAAGCGGACGGCGAATCCCAACCGGCGGAGCGCGTCGTACTCCCGGCAGAGCAGGTTCGAGGGCTCCGACCGGCAGGTGCGCGGAAAGCTCCTCGCCCTCGTCCTCGAGGCGGGTTCGGTCACGGAGGCGGAGGCCGCCGCCCGGACCGGCGAGGATTCCAACCGGGTGAAGCGGATCCTCGCCGACCTCGCCCGGGAAGGGTTCGTCGCCGAGAGCGACGGCACCTACACCTGCCGGTAAGGTTGATGCCGGGCGGGCGCCACCCGGGGCGGGATGAAGATCGGCTACCCGTGCATCAACCGGAGCATCGGCTGCTCCAGCGGCCGCACGTTCCGGCTCGCCTCCTACTCCGACGAGCGGCTGATAACGACCGTCCGGGAGAACCTCCGCTGCCTTGAGGCGATCCTCCGCTTCAACCTCGCATCGGACCTCCTCTTCTTCCGGATCACCTCCGACCTCGTCCCGTTCGGGTCGCACCCGGTCTGCACCGCCCCGTGGGAGGAGACCTTCGCTGAGGAGTTTGCGGCGCTCGGCCGGTTCATCACCGACCACGGGATGCGGATCTCGATGCACCCCGACCAGTTCGTCATCATCAACGCAAAAGACCCCGATATCATCCAGAGGAGCGTCGCGGAGCTCCGCTATCACGCGAGAGTCCTTGACGCCCTGCACCTTGACCGGACTGCGAAGATCCAGATCCACGTCGGCGGGGTCTACGGCGATAAAGAGGCCGCGATGAAGCGGTTCTGCCGCGAATACGCCCGTCTCGACGAGAGCATCCTCCGCCGCCTCGTCGTTGAGAACGACGACTCCCGCTACACCCTTGCCGACTGCCTCCGCATCCACGCCGAGACCGGTATTCCCATACTCTTCGACAGCTTCCACCATACCGTCAACCCCTCCGGGAAAGGGATAGCAGAGGCGGTCGAACTCTCCGGCGCGACCTGGCGGCCGCACGACGGCATCCTGATGGTCGACTACAGCACCGCGATGCCCGGCGGACGGCGGGGCCGGCACACGGAGAGCATCGATACCGCCGACTTCGCGGAGTTCCTCGGCCGGACGACACCTGCAGATATGGACATCATGCTCGAGATCAAGGATAAAGAGAAGAGCGCTCTCACGGCCGTCGGGATTGCCCGCCAGGATAGGCGGTTCCGCCGGCCGTGAGAGCACAAGAGCCGGTCAGGGCGTGACAACCTCGATCGTCGGCGGGACGAGCGCCGACGCTATCGCGTGGCAGATGCCGTTCGTGCAGAACGCGTCGGTCTCGACAAGCGGGACGCTGTTGACGGTGATACCCTTATCCGACGACCGGAAGACGA
>JAEWMO010000179.1 GCA_023457135.1 Methanobacteriota archaeon
GATCGTCCCTATCGGCGTGCTGACCTCTTCCGAGCACCCCGATGAGGCGGAGCAGTTCACCGTGTTCGTCATCTCCGAGGAAGGAAAGGAGATCTTCACCCGGCACGGCTTCATCACCTACCCGAACCAGACCTACGCGGACGTCAAGCCCTGAGGGCCCGGAAGGAGGAGAAGTAGCATGGAAGTCACCTACCAGATCATCGGAACCATTCACTCCCCGTTCACCGACCAGGACACCACACCCATCCAGAGCATCTTCTCCGAAGCGGAGGGAACCATCGAGCTCTTCCCGGAGTATGCAGAGGGGCTCGATGGGGTCGAGGGGTTCTCCCACATCCACCTCCTCTACCACTTCCACCGGGTGAAGGGATACAACCTGCGCCAGCGCCCCTTCGTCGACGGCAGCAAGGAACGGGGCATATTTGCCATACGGCATTTCAGCCGCCCGAACCCGATCGGGATCTCCCTGGTTGAGGTCGTTGCCGTCGAGGGCAACACCGTCCGGGTCCGCGGGATCGACGTGCTGGACGACACGCCGCTCCTCGACATCAAGCCCTACGTCCGCCAGTTCGACCACCGCGACGAGGTCAGGAGCGGCTGGGTCGACGCGCGGCACATCGATGAGGTGAGGCTCAAGAGTTACTCGCCAAAGGATCTCAGGGAGTATGAGGAGTCCTCATGATCCATCGGGACTCCTCTCTTTTCCGTACGGCGACCGTGGTGGCAGCCCTCCTCATCACCGCCTTTATCGTGCTGGTCCTCATCGGTGTGGTCACGCACTCCCCGCCGGCCGTCCTCATCGAATCCCTGCTCTCCGAAGAGATCCAGTTCGCCATCAGGCTCTCGATCATCACGTCCGTCATCTCAACGCTCCTCTGCGTTCTGGTCGCCATGCCGGTGGCCTACGCGCTTGCCCGCTACACGTTCCCGGGCAAATCCCTGGTGAACATGATGATGGATATCCCGATGGCGCTCCCGCCGCTCGTGGCCGGCGTGGGCCTCCTCCTCTTCTTCGGAGTATCCCCGATAGGAAAGTCGCTTGCTGCCGCGGGGCTCGCGTTCGTCTTTACGCCGCTCGGGATCATAGTGGCCCAGTTCTTTGTGAACCTGCCCTACATGCTCCGGGTGGCCCGGTCGACGTTCCAGAGCGTCAACCCCCGTTACGAGCACGTGGCAAAGACGCTTGGCTGCACCGACGCCCAGGCCTTCTGGCGGGTCACGCTCCCGATGTCCGCAAACGGCCTCCTTGCCGGAACGGTGATTACCTGGTCCAAGGGGATCGGGGAGTTCGGCGCCGCGCTGATGCTTGCCGGCGCAACCCGGATGAAGACCGAGACGCTTCCGCTCTCGCTCTTCCTGAACATGTCCACGGGAAAACTCGAGTACGCTATCTCCGCGGCGACGATTCTCATCGTGATCTCGATCATATCGCTCTACGTCTTTGAGCGTTACAGCGGAGCCACACACGTCTATTGAGGAGGAATATTCATGCTTACCATTGACTCTGTTTCAAAGAGCCTCGGGGAATTCAGGCTCTCCGATGTCTCGCTCTCGGTCGCGGACGGAGAGTACTTCATCGTCCTCGGCCCCACCGGTGCGGGAAAGACGATCCTCCTTGAGACGATAGCCGGGATTTACAGCCCCGATGCGGGCAGGATCCTCCTCGACGGTCAGGACATCACGGATGTCCCCGCACGGGAGAGGAACATCGGCATGGTCTACCAGGACTACATGCTCTTTCCGCACCTGACGGTCGAGGCAAACATCGGGTTCGGGCTGAAATCCCGCCACGCCGATCCCGATCATATCCGCCGGAAGGTCCAGGAGAGTGCCGACCTCCTGAACATCGGCCATCTCCTCCACCGCTACCCGGGCACCCTCTCGGGCGGGGAGCAGCAGCGGGCGGCGATCGCCCGGGCACTCGTCATGGAGCCCGACGCGCTGCTGCTGGACGAACCGCTCTCCGCGCTCGACGTGAAGACGCGCGAGAACCTGCGGGCGGAACTCGCCCGGATCCACGAGGCTACCGGGACGACGATCATCCACATCACCCATAACTTCGAGGAGGTCTTCGATCTCGCCGACCGGGTGGCGATCATGCGCGGCGGCGAGGTGGTCCAGGTGGGAACACCGGAGGAGATCTTCCGGAGACCGAACTCCGACTTCGTCGCGGGCTTTGTCGGGGTGGAGAACCTCTTCCGCGGGGAGGGGTTACCCGATGGGACCGTCACGGTGGGGAACCTCCGGATACGCACGGAAAACAGTATGCCCGGACCGGTCTCCGTCGCAATCCGGCCGGAGGAGATCCTCCTCTCAAAGAGTGCCCCGCGGGAGAACGGGAGGAACGTCCTCGCCGGCCGCGTGGAGACGGTGCGGCAGAACGGCGGGCTGGTCCGCGTCTCCATCGACGCGGGAGTTCCGTTCCGGGTGACGCTGACCCGGCAGGGGTACGAGGAGGCCGATATCGTCCCCGGCGACACCGTTCACCTCGCGTTCCAGCATTCGGCAGCCCATGTCTACCCTTCCGGCTCTCCGGAAGGGGCCTGACACCCTGTTCTCACGCAGCCTGTCCGGGCGCCGTGCCCCTGTCGCGGACCGCATCTTCCGGGGAAGATGACGAGGGTCCGGGGCCGGGCTCATCCTCCCGCTTCTTCTCGTCAAGGAGGTCTTCTGCCTTCAGCCGTTCGATGGCCGCGTCCAGGTATTCCGAGACGATCCTGTCCCTTTCGTGGATCTGCCGGATCCAGACCCGCACCGTCAGCCGGACCCAGTCCTCCTTGATCGACGAGACCTGCACCTTCGGCTCGAACAACGCATGATCGGGGCCGGGGCGGTCGGAGGAGAGGCGCCCGATATACGGGAGATCGAAGAGGCTCTGGAGGGCGGACCGCTCGGCCGGCCCGACGTGGGGCAGGATCAGGGGATGGTCGTGCGCGGCGGCAAGTGCGAGCGCCTCCGCCCTCGCGAGGTCTGCGGTGACCGGGACGGCGAGCGGGATCGAGACCTCAAAAAGCCCCACACGAGAGTAGTTGATGACCTTTGAGGTGATGATGCTCGAATTCGGCGTGAGGACCAGGCCGCCGTCGAGCCCCTTGAGGGTCGTCGTCGTGAACGAGATGTCCTGCACCTTGCCGGGCCCGGTCTCCGGCCTCCCGCTGACGGTCACCCACTCCTCGAGCTGGACCGGACGGTTGATCGTGATCAGGACACCGGCGATGGCGTTCTGGATGATCTGGCGTGACGAGAACGCTATGACGATACCGAGGACACCGAGCGATGCGG
The DNA here is from genome assembly GCA_023457135.1 of Methanobacteriota archaeon. Lineage (GTDB taxonomy): Archaea > Halobacteriota > Methanomicrobia > Methanomicrobiales > Methanoculleaceae > Methanoculleus. The sequence continues at coordinate 3,283 of JAEWMO010000179.1, forward strand.
CGAAGGCCGTCGGGTCGAAGGCGAGGAAGTGCCGGGCGCTCGCATAGATTCCGCCGAGGATGATGCCGTACTGCAGGACGGCCGCCGTCCACTTGGCCGTCCCGCGGGAGACCCGCCCGTCCAGAGCCCGGCGGAGGAGCAGGTAGGCGAGGTTGCCGAGGAAGAGGAACCCGATGAAGGTGAAGAGAAAGGCGAGGAACGCATCAAGGGAGACCTCGCCGATGAGGACCGAACCGCTCGACTGCATGTCAAGAGAAGTGGGAGAGGAGATGACTAATCCCTTCCGTCATGACGCTTCGGCCTTGACCGGGATCTCCTCGGCCGAGAGACGCTCAAGAACCTCCTTCAGGTACCGGGAGACGATATCGTCCTTCTGGGGGATCTTGCGGGTCCAGGCCCCGACGGTCAGTTTGATCCAGCCGTCGGTCACCGACGTGGTGCGGACGGCGGGCTTGAGGTAGGCAAGGTCGGGGCGGTCGGCGTGGAGGCGCCGGTTGTAGGGGAGGTCGAAGAGGTCCTGGATGACGGAGTGTTCGGCCGCACCGGGGTCCTGGATGATCCGGGGGTCGTCACGCGCTGCCGCGAGCGCGATCTCCTTCACCCGCGCGAGGTCCACGCCGACCGGGACGGAGATCGAGACCCGGATCTCCATCAGCCCGCCCCGGGAGTAGTTGATGACCTTCGAGGCGATGATGCTCGAGTTCGGCATGAGGACGAGGCCGCCGTCGAGCCCCTGGAGGATCGTCGTCGTGAAGGAGATGTCGTGCACCTTGCAGAGCCCTGTCGACGGCATCTCCCCGACGACGATCCACTCCTCGAGCTGGACCGGGCGGTTGATCGTGATGAGAACCCCTGCAAGGACGTTCTGGATGATCTGGGTCGACGAGACGGCCACGACGATACCGAGGATGCCGAGCGATGCGACGACAGCCCTCAGGTCGAAGGCGAGGAGATACCGTGCGCTCGCGTAGCCGCCGCCGATGATGACGGCATACTGCAGGATAGCCGCCGCCCACTTGGCCGCTCCGGGGGGAATCCGCCCGTCGAGCACGCGCCGGAGAAGCATGTAGGCAAGGTTGCCGAGGAAGAGGAGCCCGATAAGAGTGAGGACGAACGCAAAGAACGCGTTAAGAGGTACCCCGCCGATGAGGACCGGATCGCTCGACTGCATGTAGAGAGGGGTGGGTGAGCGTGGGAGTTAACTCCTCCTGCTGCTACCCGGACCTATCGCCGCCCGGTGAGGCCGCACGGGCCCGGAGCGCCGACAGGATCTCTGCATCGAGAACCTCTTCGGCACGCTCCCGATACCGGCCCGCCATGATCGCAAGGAGGCATTCCGTCCCCGCGGCCGTGGTGGAGATGCCGACCCGCTCCGTCCGGCGGATCAGGCCGTCCCGTTCCATCGCCCCGAACCGGGGGAGGACGTAGTAGTGGGGGATCCCGAGATGCTCGGCAAGCTTCCGGGTCGTGGGGAAGCGTATGGTGATGCCCCCCGGATAAAAACTGATGGTTACGCACCGATCCTCTTTGAGGAGGATCCGTGCTGCCGCCTCGAAGATATCGTCATGCTCGTGTGTGGACATCCGATCGCAAAAGCTTGGTTGTTGTGAGAAAAAAGGAAGTCGGTCTGGTTACGCTGCCGCTTCCGCCTTCATCTCGCCCCGCTCTTCTTCGGGCATCTCCTCGAGGTAGACGATCTCCGCTCCGATATCTTTGGCGATCTGTTCGAGTTCGGTTTTGCGGAAGTGGGTGCTCTCCACCTTCAGGTGCTTGTCCTCGCCCTTCTCTTCGACGACGGCGACGACGCGGAACCGGGGCTGCTTCACGCCGGTGCCGACCTTCTGGCGTTCTCGTGCATAGATCTTCATGCTTCTCTTCACCTCATACCAGTTGGTATACCTGCTGGTAGGCCACAAAGATACTTAATGTTTTCCTCCATACCAGAGTTAAGTGGTTTCTATGGCAGAACGATTTGAGATGGATTCAAGATTTCGTGGCGAGAGCCTCGTCCGGCGGGGCCTGCTTCGCGAGACCAGGAGCGAACGGCAGCTCAGGATCATGCCGGAGTTGAACGTCGTCAAGATCGGCGGCCACGGGGTCATCGACTACGGAAAGGAGGTGATGTTCCCGCTTATCGACGAGATCGGAGAACTCTCCCGGAAGAACAAGATCCTGGTCGCCACCGGCGGCGGTGTCCGGGTGCGGCACATCCTCGACGTCGGGATCGACCTCGGCATGCCGACGGGGGTGCTTGCGGAACTGGCGGGCAAGGTCAGCGAGCAGAACGCGATCATGATGTCCATCCTCTTCTCGAAGTACAACGGCACCCGAATCCACACCGACGACCTCTTGAACCTCCCCTCGATCCTGTCGCTCGGTATGCTGCCGGTCGTCCAGGGCACGCCGCCCTACGGCCTCTACGAGCATCCCCCGAAACTGGGGAGCATTCCACCGCACCGGACCGATACCGGCGCATTCCTGATGGCCGAGGTGGTCGGCGGGAAGAACTGCATCCTCGGGAAGAACGTGGACGGCCTCTATACCGAGAACCCGTTCGTGAACCCTGACGCCGAGTTCATCGCCGATATCACGGCCCAGGAACTCCTGGAGATGGAGATGGAGGATATGGTGCTCGAACCGATGGCGGTCGAGCTCCTCCGGGACGCCGTCCACGTCAGAGAGATCAAGGTGGTGAACGCCCACATCCCCGGCAATATCACCAAGGCCGTCAACGGGGAACGGGTCGGCACCATCATCCGGGCCTGACGACCCCGGAGTCAAATACTTTTCATTAACCGGAGAGAAGTCTTATTTAGCCTTGCAGGAGGATCAGTACAGCATACGAGCGATCCCATGACCCTCTATCTTGGCATTGACGACACCGACACCCGCGAGTCCCGGGGAACCGGGCGGCTCGCCCGCACGATTGCAGCAGAACTCGCCAGGAGATACACCGTGACGGGGGTGACCCGGCACCAGCTCTTCGTCCACCCCGCCGTCCCCTACACCTCTCACAACAGCTCCGCGGTCATCCACATCCAGGAGACAGGGAACGGGGCTGCAGCCGACGTCTTTGCGACGGCAAAGGAACTGATGCTCGCCGACTTCATCGAGGGGAGCGACCCCGGCATCTGTGTCGCGGCCGGCTCTGCTGTCGGGAACGAGCTCTCCCGTTTCGGGCTCTCGGCAAAGACGAGCCTCGTGACGCAGGACCAGGCACGCGCGCTCGCCCGCGGGGCAGGAATCCTTCTCGAGGGGCTCGGCGGCACCGAGGACGGCGTGATCGGTGCGCTTGCCGGCGTCGGGCTCGCGGCATCGGGGAACGACGGCAGGTTCGTCCAGAAGGGAACGATCCGGGACCTCCGGGGCATCCAGACGGTCGCCGCGATCCTCGCCTCAGGCGTCGACCGTGTCTCGACCCGCGACGGCGCTGCGGTCGGCGAAGGCACCGTCACCCTCCGGAAATTCCCGAAACCCGCCTTCATCGGCGGGAATGCCGTCCTCTTCGTCGAGCCTGACGGCGACGCCTACCATGATATCGTGGTCGGGTGACAGTAACCGGACAGGGTGGCCATGCCCCCCCGATTTACCGATTTTAGTTTACCAGACCACTTTGTAAATTTGGTAAATTTAATAAACTGATCTTCAAAGTAAATCCATTATATTTAATTATGAGTATTCCGATAGTTTGTTTGATATTTATGGTTAAACGAACCCTTTTTGCCGTTGCGGCCGTCATGGTCGCCCTTATGTTCATCTGCGGCTGTACCGGGACGACAACCGACCCGACCCCCGTAGAGAAGCAGCAACTCCGTATCGCCACGACGACGAGCCTCTACGACACCAAGCTCCTCGACCACATCACCCCGATCTTCGAGGAGCAGTACAACGCCGAGGTGCTGGTCGTCTCCGCCGGGACCGGCAAGGCACTCGAGTACGGGCAGCGGGGCGACGTGGATGTCATGATGGTCCACGACCGCGCGCGTGAGGACACCTTCCTCGCCGACGGCTACGGAACCAACCGGCGCGTATTCGCCTACAACTACTTCGTCCTCGTCGGACCGGAGTCCGACCCGGCGGGTGTCGCGAACATGACCCCTGAAGCAGCCTTCACCGCCATCCACGAGAAGGGAACGGCCGGCGACGCAAACGTGATCTTCGTCTCCCGCGGCGACGCATCGGGCACGCACTCCAAAGAGCAGGCCATCTGGAAGGCCGCCGGATTCAACTACACGACTGAGGTGAAGGGCTCCGGCGACTGGTACCAGGAGGCCGGGACGGGCATGGGCGCGACCCTCGAGATGGCAAACGAGAAGGAGGCCTACACGCTCTCCGACATCGGGACCTACCTCGCCTATAAGGGCGACCTCGACCTCGTGACGATCGTGGACGAGGGCGACATCCTGCTCAACGTCTACTCGGCGATGCAGATCAACCAGGAGAAGTTCCCCGACATCAACAGCACCGTCGCGAAGGACTGGGTCAACTTCCTGATCTCCGACAAGATCCAGCAGGAGATCGCCTCCTTCGGCGTCGACAAGTACGGCCAGCCCCTCTTCTACGCGGCCCAGGACGACTGGGAGAAGATCGGCGTGACCGAGGCTGAAGTGAAGGACCCGATCGCCTGAACGGGCCGGAACTCACACCCCTTTTTTGCCTCCGGCGAACCACAGTAGGTGTAGAGCATGTACGAGATCATCGAGGGATTCCTGGAGGCGGCACGGCTCATCGTCACGCTCGACCCCGACGTGATAGCCATCTCCGTGCGGAGCATCATCATCTCGCTCACCGCGACCGTGCTCGCCAGTCTCGTCGCCGTTCCGCTCGGCGCCGCAATCTACTTCGGCACCTTCCCGGGCAGGAAGAGCCTGATCAACCTGATCCAGACGCTCTACTCACTGCCGACGGTCGTCGTCGGGCTCCTCATCTTCCTGCTCATATCCCGGGTCGGGCCGTTCGGCTTCATGCGACTGCTCTTCACCCCGACCGCCATGATCATCGCACAGACGATCCTCGTCCTCCCGATCATGACCGGGCTCACGATCTCGGCGCTCTCCGGGGTCGACCCGGTCATCAGGGACACCCTCCGCTCGCTCGGCGCGACCCGTCTCCAGTTCCTCGTGAACATCATGAAGGAGGCGAAATTTGCACTCCTCGCGACCGTCGCGATCGGCTTTGGCCGGGCGATATCCGAGGTCGGGGCGGCGATTCTTGTCGGCGGCAACATCATGGCGTCGTCGTTCGCGAGCTCGACCCGGGTTCTGACGACCGCGATCTCCCTCGAGACCTCGATGGGCAACATCTCTGAGTCGATCGCGCTCGGTATCATTCTCCTCGCCATCGCCCTCGCCGTCAACCTCGTCATCACCACGATCCAGCACAGGTAAAACCCATGATTGAACTTGCAGGCGTGAGAAAACAGTTCGATGAGAAGATCGTCCTTGACGGTGTTGCGGGACGGATCGAGCGGGGGGAGATCTTCGCCGTCATCGGCCCCTCCGGGTCGGGGAAATCGACCCTGCTCCGCCTCATCGACCTCCTCGACACCCCGACGGGAGGAACGATCCGGGTGGGCGGCACCGACATCCATGCCGGGAAGAGCCTCTCCATCCGCCGGATGATGGGGATGGTCTTCCAGAAGCCCGCCGTCTTCAACACGACGGTCGCGGAGAACATCGCCGTCGGGCTCCGGTTCAGGGGGGCGAGGGAGGCGGCGATCCGCGAGAAGGTCGAGGAGTCCCTCGAGATGGTCGGTCTTTCCGGCTACGGGGAGCGGCGGGCCCGGACGCTCTCGGGCGGGGAGATGCAGCGGGTGGCCCTTGCCCGGGCGATGGTGATCGAGCCCGAGATCCTCCTCATGGACGAGCCGACCGCAAACCTCGACCCGGTCTCGGTGGCGACGATCGAGGACCTGGTCGTCCGGATCAACCGCGACCTCGGCACGACTGTTCTCATCAGCACCCACGATATGTACCAGGGCCAGCGGCTCGCCCACCGGCTCGGCGTGCTGATGAACGGGGTCTTCGCGCAGGTGGGAACCCCGCGGGAGGTCTTCACCCTTCCGGCAAGCCGCGAGGTCGCCCGGTTCGTGGGGATCGAGAACATCGTCGACGGTGTCGTCGTCGGGGAGAACGGCGCCACCGCGGTCGATGCCGGCGGCGTCCGGGTGAGGGTTGCTGCGCCGCTCGCACCGGGGAAGAGGGTCAGCCTCTGCATCCGGTCGGAGGACCTGCGGATCGCCCCGGCGGATGCCGCGAAAGCCCCCCCCGGCAGGAACGCCCTCCCCGGCACCGTGGCCTCGATCGTCCCCCGCGGCCCGTTCAGCAGGGTGACGGTCGACTGCGGCTTTGCGCTCTCGTCCGTCATCTCCTGGAAGAGGGTGGACGACCTCGATCTCCGGGAGGGGAGCAGCGTCACGGTCTCGTTCGCGCCGGAGTCGGTCCACGCCGTCCGGCGGGAGTGATGGGGGCGGCCCTCCAGCGCCCGGACCCCGGCCCGCCAGGACGACACTTTTTGTGGACGAACCCCACTTCCGCCCGTCCAACCCGCTTCCAGGCAGCCGCGTTCTGAGAGCCGGAACGAGACGGGGGTCAGAAGGTCGAGGACCGGGGCCTATGATTTCGTTGGAATATACCCCGGCATAAATACCTGTTTTCATCGAAGTATAATCGAACTAAACCGGCCATCCAGGGAATCTTCCTCCAAGTCATGCGGGATACCGGCGCCGTGCCGCGTCACCTTCAGGGAAGCGCGTCTTCCTCCACAAGGTGCTCCCTTACCTCAGCAAGGTGCGCATCCAGCCGCCGCCGGAACTCCCGGCGATCGAGCGCCCGCGCCTCGTGGCCCTCAAGCTGCAGGATCCGGTCGGCCTGCGCGATCAGGATATCGAGCGACGACGCGGCAAAGAGCAGCGCCGTCTCGCCGAGCGCCTCACGCCGGGTCGCAAGCAGCGTCGCAAGCGGCGTCACCTCCCCGCTCTGGAGGCAGCCCGGCACCAGGAGGTTCGTCGCGGCCCGGTCCTCGTCGAGGATGAGGAGCGGGGCAGCCGTCCGGACCGCGGTCTGGAATTCCTCCGCCATCACGAGCGAACCGCTTCCCCGGCCGAAGGCCGCCCGGGGGGTGCCTGAAAGCCCCGGCGGGAGACCCTTAAAGAAGAGGCTGACGTCCGCCCCGGCGAGGTCCCGCTCGCCCGCCTCGGCCCGGGCAACCCCGCCGACGCTGACGAGGAGTTCCCGCCCGTCCCCGGCGGCGTGGTCGTCCTGCCCCGCGACGACCGCGTGGAGGAAGGTGCTCTTCCCCTCGGCGTTCGAGCCCGCGACCGCGAAGGCCTCCCGCCGCCGGAGGCCGAGGCCGGTCACGACCCTCCCGCTCCCGGCAAGCTCCACCTCGACGGGGTCGAGGGCGGCCGGGCAGCGGAAGGGGATATGGACGCCCCCCTTCGGCCCCGCGATCCGGGGGTGGCACCGGAGAGGAGTGAACGCGCGCGCCGGCCGGGTGCCGTCGGCGATGAACGCGACGAGCCCCATCCCGGGGAGAGCGCGCCGGAGGGCTTTCTGGTCGACCGAGAGGGCACGCGCCGCCGCAAGGGCCCGGTCCGGCGCCCGGCGCACGACGCGGTCGAGGGCTTCGAGGAGTGCGTTAAAGCGATCCATTATCTCCCCAACCGTGCCGGGGGTCGGGGGACCGGGGTAGGGGAGGGCGCCCCGGACGACAAGGTGGAGCCCGGCATCGTCGATCCGGTTCCCGTCGTCCGGCCGCCAGAGGTCGGTCCCGACGGCGCTCCGTGATGCGATCAGCGTGACCGGCTCCACGTTCGGGAGGCAGTGACGGGGGTGCTCCGTCCCGGCCCCCGCTATCGGGCCGAGAGCCCGCTCGGCGGGGACCGCCGCCTTGATCGCCTCGATCAGCACCCCGGCGGCCCCGTCGGCGCCCGGACCCGACGCGCCCGGCGGTGCCCGGAGGAGGAGAGGGATGCTGAACCGGAGCGCCGTCGTATCGAGCGACCGGACGAGGTAGGTGTTGACCAGGTCCCGCACCGCCTCCCGCTCGATGCGTGCCCGGCCCTCCCCGACACCCGCGACGATCCGGTGAACCTGCCCCTGCCAGGAGCCCTCCGTTCCGCTCATCCCCTCTCACCAGATGATGGTATCCCGGACCCCAAGGGCTTTGTGCAGACCTCCCTTCCCTGGTCTTAAATACCCGCACCGACCACCATTTCTACAATGGAACTGACGGTCCTTGCGAGCGGGAGCAAAGGAAACTGCGCCTACCTGAAGGGAGAGCGTGGTGCGCTGCTCATCGACGCGGGGCTCTCCGCACGCGAGATCCTTCGCCGTCTCGAAAACGCCGGCGCCGACGCATCTCTCATCGAAGGGATCCTGGTCACCCACGAGCACATCGACCACATCCGGGGCGCCGACGTCCTGGCACGGAGGCTCCGGGTCCCCGTCTACGCGACCGGCGGCACGCTTGCGGGATTCTCAACAAAGTGCGGGACGACACAGGCCGAGACGTGCCGATGCAGGTGCGGCGAGCCCTTCTCCGTCGGCGACTTCTCGGTCGAGGCCTTCGCCGCCTCCCACGACGCCCGCGAGCCCTGCGGGTTCTCTATCACCGAAGGCGACCTCCGGATCGGCTGCTGCACCGACACCGGCACCATCACCACGACCATCTTCGACCGCCTCGCCTCCTGCGACGCCGTCCTGCTCGAGAGCAACCACTGCCCGAAGATGCTTGAAGAAGGCCCGTATCCCGCCTACCTCAAAAGTAGAATTCGCTCAAAGCACGGGCACCTCTCGAACCCCGACGCCGCCCGCTGCCTCCAGGCGCTCGCCGGCAGGGTCCACATGGCGATGCTTGCTCACTTAAGCGAGATCAACAACACCCACGACAAAGCCCTTGATACCGCGCTCGAAGGGCTCGGCTTCTACTCCGATCAGGTCGCCGTCACCGTGGCGCCACAGGACCCGGGCGCCCTGCACCCGGAGTGCTGCGGCCTCCGGCTCTGACCTCACGCCTGCCGGAACGTGCAGATCATGCCGGTCACGGCGCCCTCGTCGTCGACGATCGGCTCGGCCGCCACGCAGACAGGGAGCCGTGACCCGTCGCATTTAATGAGCACCGTCTCGCCCGCGCACTCTGCCGGCCGGCCCTGCGCGAGCACCTCCGAGGCAAGGAGCCCCGCGGCATCGCCGCCGGAGAGGAGCGACCAGACCGGAAGGCCGGCGAGGGCTTCCGCGGCGTAGCCGGTCAGGTGCTCGGCCGCCACGTTGACGACGACGATCGCCCCGGTGTGGTCGGTGGTGATCTTCGCCTCTCCGGGTCCCGCCTCCTCCAGGCCGCCGAGGTCGATCGACGAGTCCAGCCACTCCTCCACGGCCTTCCGCTCGGTCATCTCGATATAGTAGAGGAGGCGCTCGAGCTGCCGGTTCGCACGCTCGAGATCCCTCGTCCGTTCCGCGACGAGTTCCTCAAGGTGTTCGCGGTGGCGGTGCAGTTCCTGCTCCGCCTCCATCTTCTCCGTGATATCCCTGACAACGACCATCAGGTGCGTATCGTATAGCGGCACGACGCGCGCCTCGTAGTGCCGGACTCCCACGGCATCCGTGCAGGTGAGCTCAAACGGTGTCGCAGGCGCGTTCGTCCTGACGGCCTCCTGGAGAGCCCCAACGAACGCCTTCCCCGCTTCCGGGGGGAGCAGGTCCTGCAGCCGCCGGCCGAGCAGCGTCCGGGGGATGAGCGGAACCTCCGAGAGCCTTCCGGCCCGGGAGTCGAGGATCGTACCGTCGGTGTTCAGGCGGAGGAAGAGGTCCGGGAAGGCCTCGATCACCGCGGTCAGTTCGGATGTCGCCTGCCGGAGATGCTCCTCGACGAGAGCGTGCTCGGTGACGTCGCGAACGGCAAGCAGGCTGTAACCGCCATCGACCGGCGCCCACCGGAGTTCGAGATCGCGCACCTTTCCGTCGCCGCAGACCACGCTTGCGACCAGGGCGTTCCGGACGCCCCGCAGGAGTTCATGCCCCAGGGCCTGCACTTTCTCCCGGTATGCAGGGTTCGGGTGGGCTCGCTCGAACCATGCGGTGAGGGTCGGCACATCCTCCCGGATATACCCGGTGATCCGGGTGAACGCCTCGTTGAGATACCGGCAGACACCCTCGCTGTTCAGCAGAACGAGACCGTCCGGCACTTCACGGAGGATCGAGAGATAAAACTCCTCTCCGGGGCGCGGCGGCTCCTCCGGCCTCCTGACGCCGCCGGTCCCGGATTGTTCCGTCCCGGTGCCTTGAAAGGTATTGTTTTCCGTCATCGTAACCCCACCACGGTGTATTCGTTTATTCGGGCCGTAAGCGCCGCCTGTAGAGAGTTTGGCCCGTCTGTATACATATACCCATCGTTCTGCACCCGGCCCCAATCATTGAGATCTGCCCTTTTTGAGCAATATCCTGAGCATTTCATGGAGTAAGCACCCGATACGGAGAGAATTCAGGTCCGGTCAGGCCTCCCGGATCTTTAAGACATACATGCAGTACTGGTCGACGGTTGAGAAGAAGACGGATCTCGCCCGCTTTGACCGCTCGTCGTCGCCCTCGATGAAGTCCCGGAGGATATACTCGAGTGCCGTGATGTAGTACTCCCTCCCGGCATAGACCTTCTTTGCCTCCTCAAAGCAGAGATAACTCTCGTTCTTGTGGTTGCACATGACCTCGAGCAGGGTGTCGAGCATCAGGAGCAGGTGCCGGGGGAACTGCTTCAAGATCGCGAGTTTCCGGAAACTCGCGTAGGACGCAGACTGTGAGCCGAGGATAGCAAGTTTCAGCCCGAAGTAGATCGGCTCGGGGTCGTCGGGGTACTGCTGCATCATCTGCTTGACGACGGCAGCGGCAGCGCTCCCGTTGCGCTGCTCCACGTTGACGGCGAACGACTCCGCGAGGAATCCCCGGTCGTCCGCAAACCGCTCCGTGGCAAGGGCAAGGAGGCGCCGGCGGTGCTCGATATCCCCCTCGTGCTTCGTCCGCAGGATGCCCATCCGGTAAAACTCCGGTTCGCTCGGGAACCAGGTGAATGCCAGGTCCAGCATGTACCAGAAGATCAGGTTCAACCGGGCATCTTTCCGGTTGAAGACGGTGAGGCGGTCGAGCGGGGGGCGGGCGCGGCAGAGGGCGAGCATCTCCTCGCGGGCCCGGAGTTCCATATCGTTCGGGCGGAGTTCCTGCTTCCGGCCTGGCACGATGGACTGGGCGTAAAAGCAGTACGCAATGGCGGCGTTGACCCGCCCGTCATAATTCCTGTAACGGGCCAGATACTCGACCGCCATCCCGTAGTTGCCGGTATCCGCGAGTTTGAGGCCCGCAACCACATCGAGCGTCGCCCGCCCTTTCCTCCGCCGCTTGTTCCCCATGGCGTGGCGGAGGATCTTCTCCAGGTACTCGGGCGTAGGGACCTCGCGCGTGGTATTCAGCAGCGTCAGGGTCACAGAATCGACAAAGTCATCATAAGACCGGTCGTCAAGGTTCGGGAACGTCTTATCGAGCGTGGCGGCAACATGCCCGAAGAAGACCGGGAGGTTCTCCTCCACCTGGCCGATATTCTTAGTGACGTAATCGTTCATGGTAGCCTGGAACTGCTCAAGCCTCCTGTTCCGGAGCGCTTCGGGCTGCCACGCATCTTCCATGCATCTACAGGTGGAGAGCCGGGAAGATATTTGTTTTTATATGATCTCCGGCGTCTGACCGGCTCACCGAGGGACGGCATAAGCCTTATCCCGGCTGACCTCAAACCCTCCGAAAAGCAGGTGTGGTCACGTGGGCTACATTGAGGAACTCAAACGGGTAGGGAGGGACGCAAACCCCTTCTTTAAGCTGATGGGCATCGAGGTCGCGGAGTTCGGGGACGGGCGCGCCCGCCTCACGATGGAGGTCCGGCCGGATATGCTGAACGGTGCCGGGTGGCTCCAGGGCGGGGTCTACGTGGCGCTCGCGGACGAGGCGATCGCGCTTGCCCTCTACACGCTCCTTGCCGGGAACGAGGAGATCGCGACGATCGACGAGCACACCAGTTTCTTAAAAGGCGTCAACGCCGGGACGATCGTCGCCACCGGGCGGGTCATCCGCAAGGGCCGCCGCGTGGCGTTCGCGGAGGGCGAGGTCAGAGACGCAACGGACGATACGCTTCTCACCCGGACGACCACGTCGTTTGCGGTCATCGCAAGGTAGCGCACCGGCAGGAACCCGGCGAAATGCCCTCTTCTGCCGGGAGAGATTCCGCCGGGAGCCCCGGAACAATACATTCTCAAGAGAGAGATCACATACATTAGTTAGAGATTCCGGAGTATCGGAGGGGAACGAGAGTTTGAAGTATATTGTTGTAACCGGCGGCGTCATGAGCGGGCTCGGGAAGGGCATCACCACCGCATCCATCGGCCGCCTCTTAAAGAACCGCGGCTACGGGGTAACGGCCGTCAAGATCGACCCGTACCTCAACATCGATGCCGGCACCATGAACCCCGCCCAGCACGGTGAGGTCTTCGTCCTCTCTGACGGCGGCGAGGTCGATCTCGACCTCGGCAACTACGAGCGGTTCTTGAACATCAGCCTCAAGTCGATCCACAACATCACGACCGGCAAGGTCTACAAGAACGTCATCGAGAAAGAGCGGCGCGGCGACTTCCTCGGCGCGACCGTCCAGATCATCCCCCACATCACCGACGAGATCAAGCACTGCATCCACCGGGCGGCGCACGAGCAGCTCAACGGTGGATGCACCGCGGATGTCTGCCTGGTCGAGGTCGGGGGCACGGTCGGCGATATCGAGAGCATGCCGTTCCTCGAAGCGGTCCGGCAGATGCACGGTGAACTCGCGCCGGAGGATATGATCCTGGTCCACGTCACCCTGGTCCCGGTGGATACCATGGGGGACTTCAAGACCAAACCCACCCAGCACTCGGTCAAGGCGCTCAGGGAACTCGGCCTGCAGCCCGACATCATCGTCGCGCGGAGCCGCGAGGTGCTCAGCCCGCAGACGAAGAAGAAGATATCAGCCTTCACCGACGTCCCGGTCAGAGCCGTGGTCTCCGCAAAGGACGTCCCCGACATCTACCAGATCCCGATGGAGATGGAGAAGGAAGGGCTCGCGGACGTCGTCTGCAGCTACCTCTCCCTCAACAACCGCGAGCCGGACCCCGCGTGGTACCGGGTCGTCTCGCAGGAGTACACGAACCGGGCGACGGTCGCGATCGTCAGCAAGTACGGGATCGAGGACGTCTACATGTCGATCAAGGAGTCGCTCAAGCATGCCGGAAGAGCGCTCTCGACCGAGGTGAACATACGCTGGCTGGACGCAGAGACGTTCGACCAGAAGGACCTCGCCGACGTCGACGGGATCCTGATCCCCGGCGGGTTCGGCCAGCGCGGGATCGAGGGCAAGATCCGGGCGATCCGGTATGCCCGTGAGAACAAGAAGCCCTTCCTCGGTCTCTGTCTCGGATTCCAGCTCGCGGTGATCGAGTATGCGCGGCACGTCGTCGGTATCCCCGACGCCACGAGCGAAGAGATGGGGGCGGGGACGCACGTCATCGCCATCCTCCCCGAACAGGAGGGGGTCTTTGACCTCGGCGGGACGATGCGCCTCGGCAACTGCGATGTCGCCCTCAAGGAGGGGACGAGGATCTCCGGGCTCTACGGCAGAACGGAGATCGTTGAGCGGCACCGCCACCGCTACGAGGTGAACCCGGCGTTCATCGGCGAGATCGAAGGCGCCGGCCTGGTCTTCTCGGGCACCTGCGGCGAGCGGATGGAGGTCTGCGAACTCCCGGACCACCCGTTCTTCCTCGCGACACAGTTCCATCCCGAGTTCAAATCAAGCCCAACACACCCCTCCCCGCCCTACGTCGGCTTCGTAGACGCATGCAAAAAGAACAAGTCAACTTCCGAATAAGGTGAAACAGCAGCATGGTAAACGTTGAGAAGTTCATCGAGAAGGCAGTCCAGCAGATCCGCGACGCTGCCGGAGACGAAAAGGTCGTGATGGCGCTCTCCGGCGGGGTTGACTCGTCGGTCTGCGCGGCGCTCGCCACCCGCGCCATAGGCGACCGGCTCGTCCCGATATACGTGGATACCGGGCTCATGCGCAAGGGAGAGACCGACCGGATCCGGACCCTCTTTGACGGGAACCTCCGCGTCGTGGACGCGGCGGACGAGTTCTTTGCGGCTCTGGCCGGTATCACCGACCCCGAAGAGAAGCGCAAGGCCATCGGGGAGCGGTTCGTCCGGGTCTTCGAGCGTGAGGCAAAGCGGACGGGAGCGACGATGCTCCTGCAGGGGACGATCTACCCCGACCGCATCGAGAGCGAGGGGGGCATCAAGAGCCACCACAACGTCGGTGGGATGCCCCTCAACATCGACTTCAAAGGCGTCATCGAGCCGCTCGCCGACCTCTACAAGGACGAGGTCCGCGAGGTCGCCGGGGGGCTCGGCCTCCCGGTCGAGATCCAGCACCGGATGCCCTTCCCGGGCCCGGGGCTTGCCGTCCGGGTCCTCGGCGAGGTGACCCGTGAGAAGGTCGCGATCGTCCGTGAGGCGAACGCCATCGTCGAGGAGTGCCTGGTGGAGAAGTTCCGCCCCTGGCAGTGCTTCGCGGCGCTCGTCGGTCTCGGGACCGGCGTCAAAGGGGATGTCCGGCTGCATGGCTGGATCGTCGCGGTCCGGGCCGTCCAGTCACGGGACGGCATGACCGCCGACCCGCTGCTCCTCCCCTACGAGACCCTCTCAAGGATGGCAACCCGGATCACCGCCGAGATCCCCGGCGTATCGAGGGTCGTCTACGACGTCACCCCCAAACCCCCGGCGACGATCGAGTACGAGTGAGGGAGAGCGTGGAACAGAAGAGCCGGGCAGTTGACGCCCGCAATGGTATCATGGAAGAAGATTCACGGGAGCTTGATGCTCGTTACTATATGCCCGCGTTCTCCCGGACGATGAAGATCGTCCGCGGCGCGGGGTCGCGCGTCTGGGACGACGAAGGACGGGAGTATATCGACTGCGTGGCAGGGATCGCGGTCTGCAGCACCGGCCACTGCCACCCGACGGTGGTGGAGGCGATCTGCGATCAGGCCCACCGCCTGATCCACTGCTCGAACCTCTACTACGTCCCGAACCAGGCCGAACTCGCGGAGAAACTCGTCTCAATATCGGGGCTTGCGAAGGCGTTCCTCTCGAACTCCGGTGCGGAGGCGAACGAGGGCGCGATCAAACTCGCCCGCGTCCGGACGGGAAGGAAGAAGTTCGTCGCGTTCACCCATGGGTTCCACGGGAGGACCTGCGGGTCGCTCGCGGTCACCCACAAGCCCGCGATCCGCGAGCCGTTCGAGCCGCTCGAGCCCGCCTGCACCTTCGTCGACTACGGCGACCTCGATGCCCTTGCCGCAGCCGTCGATAAGGATACGGCCGGGGTCTTCGTCGAGCCCATCCAGGGCGAGGCGGGCGTCCTCATCCCGCCCGACAGTTTCCTCCACGGCATCCGGGAGATCTGCGACGACGCCGGCGCGCTGATGATCGTCGACGAGGTCCAGACCGGGATGGGCCGGACGGGCAAATGGTTCGCCTTCCAGCACACCGGCGTCACTCCCGACATCGTCACGATGGCAAAGGGGCTCGCAAGCGGATTCCCCATCGGCGCGCTCGTCGCCCGCGAGGGGCTTGAGTTCGGGCGGAGCGAGCACGGGAGCACGTTCGCCGGCGGGCCGCTCGCCTGCGCGGCGGCGCTCGCGACGATCGACGTCATCGAGGGGATCCTCCCCGGCATCCCGGCGAAGGGCGAGCGGTTCATGAAGGGGCTCGCCCCCTACAACCCCCGCGGCCGCGGCCTGATGATCGGCCTCTCGGTCGGCGACCGGTGCCCCGAAGTCCAGCGGATCTGCGCCGAGAACGGGGTGCTCGTCAACTGCGCTGCCGACGGCAACCTCCGGCTGATCCCGCCGCTGGTGATCACGGACGAGGAGATCGACGCGGCTGTCGGTGTCATCGATGCGGCGCTTCGTTAGGGCGTGCTACGCGGGCGCGACGGGCTACTCCTACGCGAAGAAGGCGGAGGACGTCGCGCGCGAGCACGGTCTTTCCCGGATCGCCCGGCTTGCAAGCAACGAGAACCCCCGCCCGCCGTCGCCCGCCGCGATCGAGGCGGCAGAGGCGGCTCTCCGGGAGGGGAACCGCTACCCGGACGAACGGAACCTCGCGCTCGTCGAGGCCCTCCGCTCCTACCACGGCGACTACCGGTTCGTCACCGGCGCCGGGATGGACGGGGTCATCGAGACGGTGATCCGGACGGTCGTCGAGCCCGGCGAGAAGGTGGTCGTCTCGACCCCGACCTTCTCCTTCTACGGCCTCGCGGCCGCGGCGCACGGCGGGAGGGTCGTGAACGTCCCCCGGCAGGACGACTACTCGGTCGATCCGGGAACGTTCATCGAGGCCTCGCGGGGGGCGAACCTTGCCTTCCTCTGCTCCCCGAACAACCCCACGGGAAACCCGGTCAAACCGGAGACGGTCGAGGAGATCCTCGAGGGGATGGAGGGGCTGCTCTTCCTCGACAACGCCTACGTCGATTTCTCCGATATCGACTACCGCCCCCTGATGCGGCGGCACGAGAACCTGATCCTCGGCCGGACGATGTCGAAGATCTTCTCCCTCGCCGGGTTCCGGGTCGGCTACGCCTTCGCACCCATGTGGTTCGAGCCCTTCTACAACCGGGCGGCGACCCCGTTCGCCCTGAACTCGATCTCGGCGGCGGCGGCGATAGGCGCGCTCTCCGACCCCGACCGGGTCCGCGAGACCCGCGACCATGTCAGGGAGTGGCGGCGGCGTTTCATCGAAGAGGTGCCCTACAGGACATTCCCCTCGGACGCGAACTTCGTCATGATCGACGTCGCCCCCCACACCGGGGGCGAGGCAGTGGAACGCCTCGCGGCAAAGGGTGTCCTGGTGCGGTCCTGCACGAGTTTCCCCGGCCTTGGGGACCACTATATCAGGGTCAGTATCGGCGAAGACTGGGAGAACGAGTTATTCCTCGAGGCGATCAAGAGCATATGATGATCGGCATCACCGGTACGCCGGGAACGGGAAAGACGGCCGTCGCGGCCGAACTTGAGCGGCGGGGGCACCGTGTCGTCCGCCTGACGGATACGGTGCGCCCCTACATCATCGAGGAGGACCGTTGCCGCGATACGCTCGTGGTCGACGTCGACCGGTGGGTCGAGGAGTTCGAACCCGTCGACGGCATCCTCGAGGGCCACCTCGCGCACCTCCTCCCCTGCGACCGCGTGATCGTCCTCCGGTGCCGCCCGGATGTCCTCGTTGCGCGCCTCGGTCCGCGGAACTACACGTCCGAGAAGGTCGCCGAGAACGTCGAGGCGGAGGCGCTCGACGTCATCCTGATCGAGACGCTTGAAGAGCACCCGGACGAGCACGTTCTTGAGGTGGACACGACCGATCTCGGCGTCGCAGAGTGCGCGGACCGGGTCGAGCGGTTCATCCGTGGAGAACTGCCGGCGTCCTATGGGGCGATCGACTGGACCTGCTACCTGGGGACCTACCCATGACGCTCGACCAGTTCCGGCCGCACGTGCAGGGGATCATGCAGCCCGTGGTCGGCCTCGCCCGGAAGGCCGGGGTCACCCCGAACGGGCTCACTATTGCGTCGTTCTTTGTATCGGTGCTTGCCGGCATCGCGTTCTACGCCGGCGGGGTCGTCCTCGGCACCGTCATGGTCGCCTTCAACGCCGTCTTTGACGCGCTCGACGGGGCGCTCGCACGGGACATGGGCATCGCGAGCCTCCGCGGGGACTTTCTCGACCATGTCATCGACCGGTACGCCGACATATTCATCATCACCGGCATCTTTGCCGGCGGCGCCGCGTCCTGGCCGATCGGGGTCTTTGCCCTGACAGGGGTCCTGATGTCCTCCTACCTCGGCACCCAGGCGCAGGCCGTCGGGGTCGGGAGGTTCTACGGCGGCATTCTCGGCCGGGCGGACCGTCTCGTCCTGATCATCCTCGCCGGCATCCTCACGGTCCTGATCCCGGTAACAATCTTCGGCCTGAACTACCTGGGCTGGCTGCTCGTCATCTTCGGCGTCCTCGGCCATTACACCGCCCTCCAGCGGTTCGCCCATGTCTGGCAGCAGATCGAGAAGCACTGAAGCTTCCCGGAAAGACCTTTTCTTTTGCCTCTGCACGACGCACGAAGGCGGTCGCTCCCTGCAAATTCATCCTCAAAAAGCGGGAGGTTGATCGGCCCTTACGGGTTGAGGATGTAGATCCCGTAGTTGAGGTAGGATGCGAACGTCACCCAGAGGATGTAGGGGACGAGCAGCACCGCCGCAGGGACGGAGACCCGGTAGAAGGCGAGTATCGTCATCAGGATTGCAATCCAGAGGAGAACGATCTCGATGAGAGCGAGGAACGGGGACTGGAGCCCGAAGAAGAGGTACGACCAGAGCACGTTTAAGACCAGCTGGACGCTGAAGATCGCCATCGCGACCTTGACGTTCTTGTTGTTCCACCCCTTGATCCAGACGAGATAGAGCGCGATGCCCATGAGGATGTAGAGCACCGTCCAGACGGGGCCGAAGACCCACGACGGGGGGTTCAGGGCGGGTTTTACGAGGGTTGCATACCAGGTCGGGATGGCCGGCGTCGTGAAGAGCGAGCCGATCGCCGCTGCAACCAGGCAGACACCTACCGCCGCAACGAACTGGATAACCCGGACGTATGCAGGAGTCACAACGGTAGATAATGAATCCCGCGCGCTTAAACCTTTTGATAACGGAGAAAAACGTCAGCCCCGGCCCTGACCGGAAGCCGACGGCGCTCCGATAGGAGCCTTACTCGCACTCCTCGTCCGGGACCGGCTCGTCGTCCTCCTCGTCCCCGGTGAGGAGGACCTCGCGGAGGGTGAACCGGAACGCCGCACCGAGGTCCGGCCTTCCTTCCACCCGGTCCTCCACCCGGATCGTGCCGCCGTAGCGCTCGATGAGCGTGCGGACGATGAAGAGGCCGAGCCCGTCGCCGCACCCCTCGACCCATCCCCGCTCGAACCGGGTAAATATCGACTCCTTCATCCCGTCCGGGACGCCGGGGCCGGTATCCTCGACCGAGACCTGCACGCTCTCGCCGTCGTAGTCCTCCACCCGGATCGTGATCCCGACCGCCGGACCGCCGAACTTGACGGCGTTCCTGATGAGGTTGGTGAAGACCTCGGAGAGAAGGTCGTCCGCCCAGACCCGGCACGAAGTCATCCCGGCCTCGATCGCAACGTCGGGGAAGGCGGCGACCTCTTTTTCGATGACGGGGCCGAGCTCCACCGGCCCGACCTCGGGCGGATCGTGGTGGATGCGCCGGATCGTGGTGACGTTCCCGATGATCTCGGCGCTCTTGTGGACGCTGCTCCGGATCTTCTTCGCGTACAGCGCGGCGTCCCCCCCGAGCATCTCGATGAGAAGATCGGCGTAGAGGCTCGAAACATTCTCGGCATTCTTGATGTCGTGGGTCATGATGTCGAGGTAGAGGTTCGCCTCCCGGTGCGCCGCCTCGAGTTTCTTGTGCAGCATCCCCTTGAGGATGCCCGACCCGATCTCTTTGCCGATCGTCTCAAGCAGTGTCTTCTCCTCGCGGGAGAAGAATGTGTTCGTCCTGCTGCCGGCATAGACCGCCCCGACGACGACGGACTCGGCGATGAGGGGGACGCACGCGAGCGCCGAGACCTCGAGCTCCTCAAGGATGCTCGCCTCGATGGAGTTGAGGTCGGACTGCCGCTCGATATAGCGGGGCTGGCCGGCGATGAAGATGAAGTTGAACGGCCAGTGGTGGACCTTGATGATCCGGTTTTTGGGGACGCACGATGCCGGCATCCCCTTCTGGTGCTGGAGAAGGGCGCGTTTCCGCTCGGCATCGAGCATGTAGACGATCCCGACGTGCAGCCCCATCAGTTCCAGGGTCTTTTCCAGTGACTCTTCCAGGAGCTCGGCAAGCGAGAGGGAGGCGGCCGAGACGCTGATGATCTGGTTTAAGACCGTCAACTGCTGGTTCCGGATCAGGATATCTTCTTGTGCCCGTTTCCGCTCGGTGATATCCATCACGCCGGCGATCGAGCCCCGGAATTCGCCGGCATCGTCACTGAAGGGGCAGGCGATCATCAGCGCGGTGATGCGGTCGCCCTCCCGGGTGACAAACTCGCACTCGTATTCCTCGCGGACACCCTCTCTCCGGCACCTCAGGCGCTCCTCCATCCGGGCGCCGTGCGCGGGCGGGATGAAGGAGTGGATGGGCTTTCCTATCATCTCTGCCGGGGCGTAGCCGAGCATCTCCGCCATCCGGGGGTTGACAAACGATGTGCAGGCGTCCGGGTCGAGCACCCATATCCCCTCGCTGAGGCTCTCGACGACGAGCCGGTACTTCTGCTCGCTCTGGCGGAGCGCCTCCTCGGCCTTTTTGCGGTCGGTGATGTCGAGAACACCAGCAAGACAGCCCGCAAAACCGCCGTCCGCGTCGACGAGCGGCGAGGTGACCACGAGCGCGTGGACCCGCCCGCCGCCGGCGGAGAGAAAGTCCGTCTCGAACTCCTGTCTCCGGTCGGTCCGGCGGCAGAACGGGCTCCCCCCCTCCCCTCCATGGCTGCCAGCATCGATGAACCCGGCGATGGAGAGCCCGACAAGGTCCCCGGCAGGACGGCCGAGGATCTCTTCCATCGCCGGGTTTGCGAAGGTGATGATCCCGGCCCCGTCCACGGCGACGACGCCTTCGTTGAGGTTCTCGACCAGCCTGCGGTAGGTCTCCTCGGACTGCCGGAGCGCACGCGCGGCCCTCCGATGCTCCAGCGCGTACCTGACGGCCCGGCAGAGGAGCT
>JAEWMO010000180.1 GCA_023457135.1 Methanobacteriota archaeon
GGGTGGCGTCCGGAGGTTATGAGCCTGTCGGCCGGGCCGAAACAACCATCTCCCGCCGGGGCGCACCTCTCTTCAGGAACTATGGCGGAACCGGTCGTACTGAAGAATCCGGTATTTGCGGCGGGGCTCTCCCTCCTCTTCCCCGGCCTCGGGCAGGTCTGCAACGGCGAGACGGCGAAGGGCCTTCTCGTTCTCTTCGGGGTGCTCGCGGGGCTCCTCGCGATGCTCATCCCCGGGGTTGCCGTCTGGCTCTACGGGGTCTACGACGCCTGGGCCACGGCCCGGCGGATGAACGCGGGGACCACGCCGTCCCGGGAGGCCGGTCTTGTGACGATCGCCCTCTTCATGGTCGCCTGGACGGCCGGGGTGCTTGTCCTCCTCACGCTCCTCGCGCTTGCGGCGGCCGCGGCGTTCTTCGCGGCGGCCTGAGGCGGGGCGGAATCGCCCCCGATCGTGAGCCTCTCGGCCACAACCCTTATCCCTCACAAACCCACTACCCCGGCCCATGCAACGCCAGGCCGTCGAATCCACCAACATAAAATCCGTCGGCTACGACGCGGAAGACGAGATCCTGGAGGTCGAGTTCCACAGCGGCGGGGTCTATCACTACGTCGGGGTGCCGGCCTCCGTCTACGAGGGGCTGCTCACCGCCCGGTCGAAGGGCCGCTACTTCGGGGACTTCATCCGGCTGCGTTACCCCTACGAGAAGGTCCGGTGATGGCAGGCGGCACCCCGCCGCAACCGCTATCATCCTCCCCGACCACACCCGGCCGTATGTCTCAGCAGTCATCGATGCGTGCCGGCGTCAGATCGGTCGGCTACGACCCGACCACGAAGGCGCTTCTCGTCATCTGCGAGAGCGGCAACGCCTATCGCTACGCCGGAGTTCCAAAAGAGGCTTATGAAGAACTCCTTGCCGCCCCGTCGCGGGGAGAGTTCGTCCGCGGGTCGATCCAGGGCAGGTACCCGCGGGAGAAGTATCCCTGCATGGCGGTCGGGGAGGACGCCTGAGCCGGGGCCCCGCCCCTCCGGAGCCTCCCCGGACGTCGCCGGACCCGCCCGGTGCCGGGACCGGCGGGCGCAGGTTTATGCCCGCGGTCCGCGTACTTCGAGGAGAGAAAGAAGGGAGATCCTGATGACGACCGTGATTGCCGTTGACCTCGGTGCGACCAACCTTCGCGCCGCTCTGGTGGACTCCGACGCGACGCTCCTTGCTCATGCCGCCGTCCCGACCCCGGCCACGGGATCGAGCGGAGCGGTGATCACCGCCGCGATCATCGCCCTGATCGAGGATCTCCTCGCTCTGCCGGAGGGAAAGGATGTCGCGGCGATCGGCGTCGCGGCGGCCGGCCCGCTGGACCTCCATCGCGGGTGGGTCACGAACTCCCCGAACATCGCCTTCCCGGTCGTGGAGATCACCGGCCCGCTTGCCGGACGGTTCGATCTCCCGGTCGCCCTGATCAACGACGCCCGGGCCGGCGTCCTCGGCGAGCGGTGGGCGGGCGCCGCCCGCGGCTCCGATAACGTCGTCTACGTCACCCTCTCCACCGGCATCGGCGGCGGTGCGGTGGTGAACGGCACCCTCCTGCTCGGGACGGACGGGAACGCCGGGGAGATCGGGCATATCCCCGTCGATGCCCGCTACAACCTCACCTGCGGGTGCGGCTATAAAGGCCACTGGGAGGCCTGCGCCTCCGGGAAGAACATCCCCGCGTTCTTTGCGGCCTGGCGGGAGGCGGCGGACGTCCGGGACGTCGCCTTCGATACCCTCTCCACCCGGGCGATCTTTGCGGCGGCACGTGAGGAGGACCCGGTCGCCCTCGCCTTCATGGAGGCGCTCGGTGAGGTGAACGCCCGCGGGTTCTCGACGGTCATCGTCGCCTACAACCCCGACGTGATCGTGCTCGACGGGCCGATCGCCCGCTACCACGGTGACCTCGTGATCCGGCATATGGAGCCCTGCATCGACCGCTACCTCGCCCTCCCCCGGATCGTCGTCTCGGGGCTCGAAGGCCGGGCGCCGCTCCTCGGCGCGGCGGCGTATGCGCTCGAGAGGCGGTGAGAGGAGTATGATCGAGATCTATCCGAACCTCTACGTCGGGACGCAGGAGGATTACGAGGTCACGGTGGAGACCCACGAGACCTGGTGCGTGGTGCACGCCTGCCGGAGCCCCTACCACTGCCTGGCCGTCACCTACTCGCCCGTCGGGACGGTGCCGCCGGACCATCCCGAACGCCTGGTCGCCCGGCGGGGGAACCGGCTGATGCTCAACCTGGTCGACACGAAAGATCCCGCCGATGTTCCGAAGGAGGCGATCGACGCCGCCCTCTCCTTCATCGACCGGTGCCTCGCGGCCGGCCGGCCGGTGCTGGTCCACTGCGGGTTCGGGGTCTCGCGGTCGGCGTCGATCGGGCTCCTCTACCTCGCGGCCTACACCAGCGCCCTGCCGACGGAGAGCCTCGCCGCCGCCGAGGAGGCCTACCGCCTGATATACCCGCCGTATAAACCCGGACGTGGGTTCCGGGGCTTTATGGAGGCGCACTGGGAGGAGTATACAAAGAAGCGGGTGGCCGCGTGACCGCAGAACCCCTCGGCGCGGCAACGCTCGAGGTCCGGCGGTCCCGGTTTCACGCCCACCTCTACCGGGTCGAAGGGCCGGAGGATCTCGCGCCGGTCCTTGCCGGGCACCGGGAGGCCTACCGGAAGGCCGCCCACCACTGTGCCGCCCTCCGGTGCGGCTCCGTGACGGAGTTCAAGAACGACGGCGAGGTCGGCCGGCCGGGGAGGGTGCTCCTCGACCTCCTCGGGAAGCACGGCCTCGAGAGCCACATCCTGGTGGTGTCGAGGATCTTCGGCGGGGTGCTCCTCGGTCCGGGGAACGTCGGACGGGCGTTCCGCGACGCCGGGGAGGCCGCTGTCCGCGAGGCTGGCCTCACCCGGTGACGGAGGCCCGCCGCCGCATAGCGGGGCCGCCGGCGGGAAGGACCGCCGCGACGGGGGCGAACCCGGCGGCACGTGCGAGGACCGCCCGGACCGCCGTCGCCGGCACCGTGTAGCGCTCCCCGGTCATGAGCGTAACCGTGAGCGCCGCCCCGGACCGGGAGAGCTCCGCGTGCCCGGCCGTGCCGCCGAGGACCGGACCCCAGTCCTGGCGGAGCGACTCCACCCGGGCAGGGCGCAGGCCGTCGAGCGCCTGCCGGAGCTCCCATACCCTGACCCCGAACCGCCGGTCATCAAGCGTAACCTCGACGATCGGAGAGGATCTTCCCCTCTCATCGACCGCGGCGCACCTGCACCTCTGGATGTAACCCGCCCTTCGCAGCATACACCCCCGGGTCTCCCGCAGGGGTCTAAAAGCCGCGCCGTGCGCGGGGTGAAAGTGTCAGTACCCCGGCATCTCCCGCGCCTGCCACTTCCTCCGCCCGCGGGAGAGGAGGAGCGCTGCCGCCGGGATAAGGAGGAGACTTCCGAAGGCGTATGCCGGGTCGAACAGCGACGCGAAGATCAGGCCGAGGAGCACCGGGCTTATCGCGAGGATGTAGCGGAGGAAGACCCCGGCGGAGTAGAGCATGACGTTCGGGGAGAGGCCGCAGAGGTAGACCGTCACCGCGAGGGTGTAGGCGGAGACCGAGACGAACGCGGCGAAGGCCGGGAGGGGGGTCCCCTCCCCGCCGGAGATCGCCGCCGCGAGCACGAGCACCGCGGCCGGGAGGAGGTTTGCGAGGGCGTAGCTCTTCAGTTTCGCATCGATGACCTCCGGGACCTCCACCGGGAGGAAGGTGTAGGACGAGAAGGAGTCGAACTCGGTCAGCCAGTTGTAGATGGTGGCCGAGAGCACGCCGAGCAGGACAGCAAAGACGACGAGCGGGTCGATCCCCGGGATGAACCGGATCAGGATCCGGAGGCAGACCCAGACGAGGCCGAGGGGGAGGAGGAACGAGAAGATCACCTTGCCGGCCCCTCCCTCGCTCCGCAGGAGGTCGAGGGCGTCTTTCGCGATGAAGTGTGCGCTCCCGATGGCACGGACCCTCTCTGCGAGGGGGTCGAGACGGTTGGTAAACCGCTTCGTCCGGTCCGGGTAGTCGACGGTGACGAGAAGGACCGAGGCGGCGGCCGGGACCAGGATGAGGATGAGTGAGAGTGCGAGCGGGACCGGTCCCGGGTCGAGGAGGAAGGCATACGGGGGGAAGACGGGGACGGTCCCGGCCGTGAAGACCGCAAGCCCGACGATCGCGAGAACCGCGACCGCCCCCGCGAGGAGGCGGACCGAGCGGGCATAGAGGGTCGAGAGGAGGCAGACGACGGAGAGCCCGGTGAGGAAGGCGAGGGCGAGCGCGACGAGCGCAAGAAGGCCGAGAGCCGGGTCAAGGGAGATGAAGGGGGTCGCTGCCGTGAACCCCGCCGCGAAGGGGAGGACGTAGAGCAGGATGTAGTAGACGGTATCCTTCACGAGGAACGTCGCGAAGATCCGGCGTTCCGTGACGGGGAGACTCCGCGAGGCGTAGGCGACGAGGCTTGCCTGCCCGAACCGCCGGTTCATGAACTCCCGTCCCATCGTCCCGAACGAGCCCACCATCACGCCCGCGAGGAGGAAGAGGGCGAGCGCGAGGAGTGCCATCGCGGTATACGGGAGCGTATCCGAAAATATCGGGAGCGCGAGCGAGCCCGCGAAGGCGAAGAGTCCGACCACCACCGGGAAGAAGGCAAAGCCGGCGCTCCCGAAGATCGTCGAGTGGATGCGCCACTCCTCCTTCATCATCGCATAAAAGAGGTCAGGCACCGGCATCGCCCCGCACCAAGTGGAGGAACGAGCGTTCGAGGCTCTCGCCGGACCCGGCAAGGTCACCGGTCCTGCCGCAGAAAAGGAGCCTCCCATCGCGCAGAACCGCGACCCGGTCGCAGATCTCGGCGGCGATCTCGAGGATGTGGGTCGAGATGAGGACGGTGCCGCCGTCACGGACGTAATCCTCCAGGAAGTCCTTGACCGTCCGCTGGACGATGGGGTCCAGGTTGATCAGCGGCTCGTCGATGAGGGCGAGCCGTGGCTCGTGGAGGAACGCCTGCGCAAACATCAGTTTCTGCCGGGTTCCCCGCGAGAGGTCCTTGCAGAGGACGTTCTGTTTCTCCCGGAACTCCAGCATGTCGAACCAGCGGTCGCACCGCTCCTCGATGCGGTCGAGGTTCCGGATCCGGGCCACGAAGTGGAGATACTCCTCGGCGGTCAGGAAGCTTGGTGGGGTCTCCTGTTCGGGGATGATCCCGACGAGACCCCGGACCCCGATGGGATCCCGTGCCGGGTCGAGCCCCATCACCCGGGCCGACCCGGACGTCGGCGGGATCTGCCCGGTCAGCATCCGGATCATCGTCGTCTTCCCTGACCCGTTCGGGCCGAGCAGGCCGAAGAGTTCGCCTTCCGCGACGGAGAATGATATCCCGTTCACCGCCGCCACACTGCCGTAATGTTTCGTGAGGCTCTCCGCCTCGATCATCTGATGCACCCCGCTCACGCTCCTCCGTGTTCTTCGTGAAAGAACATCGGTAGTGGGTCTCTATAATATCTTTCCATTCTCACCGTGCGGCATGAGACGGGATTTCTGGAAATATGCCGCGCATATCGCCGCCTCTTCTCCGGTCTCCCTGTACCGGGCCCGCACCCCTCCCGATGGCAATCTATCATGCCGGAGCGCACGGATAGGTATAAGCGTTTGTGCGGGCCACTGGATTTCATGGACGAGCAGGAACGGTATGCCCGTGCGAGGAGGCGGGTTGAGGATATCCGGGGATTCTACGGACACCTCGTGCTCTACATTGCCGTCAACCTCCTCCTCTTCGGGATCAACATCTTCTTCAGCCCCGGCTCGCTCTGGTTCTACTGGGTGACTTTCTTCTGGGGGATCGGCCTGGCGCTTCATGGGTTTGGCGTCTTCGTCGAAGGCCGGATCTTCGGCAGGGAGTGGGAGGAGCGAAAGATCCGCGAGTACATGGAGCGCGAAGAGCGGCGGTGACCCGGTGCTTGCCCGACCGGCCGGGGTGATGGAAGCACTTATCTGGTGCGACAGGTAATGCCCGTCACGATGAAGACGGAGATACCCTATGACCGGTTCACCCATGTCCCGGAGCGGATCTCCGGGCTGGTCGACCTCGCCTACAACCTCTGGTGGAGCTGGCACTCCTCGGCAAGCGCCCTCTTCAAGATGCTGAACCGGGCGGAGTGGAAGATGAGCCGCCACAACCCGGTCCGGATGCTCCTCGATACGCCACCACGGTTCTTTGAGCGGGCGGCATCGAACCCGGAGTACCTTCGCCGCTACGATATCATCATGCGCCGGTTCCAGGCGTACATGGAGCCGAGGACGAGCTGGTTCGAGCAGTACTACCCCGGCCGGGTCCCGCTGACGATCGCCTATCTCTCAAGCGAGTTCGGGCTGCACCACTCGCTCCCGTTCTACGCGGGAGGGCTCGGCATCCTCGCCGGCGACCACGTCAAGGCCTCAAGCGACCTCGGCGTGCCGACGGTCGCCGTCGGGTTCATGTACGCCGAAGGTTACCTCCACCAGCACATGGAAGGAAACGGGTGGCAGAAGAACGTCGCGGAAGTCCTGGACCGCGACGCCGCACCGGTTCTCCGGGTGATGGACGACGACGGCCGGCAGCTTGTGGTCCAGGTCCCCCTGATCGACCCTCCCATATACGTCGCGGTCTGGAAGGTGCAGGTCGGGCGCGTCCCGCTCTATCTCCTCGATACCCATATCGATGAGAACCGGCCCGAGAACCGGAGCATCTCGCACCGCCTCTACTTAAAGGAGCTCGAGTGCCGTCTCCGCCAGGAACTGGTGCTCGGCATCGGTGGGCGGAAGGTCCTCCACACCCTCGGCGTGGATTACTCGGCGATGCACTTGAACGAGGGCCACTCGGCGTTCGCCCTCCTTGAACGGCTCCGGGAGCGGCTCGAGTCCGGCATGCCGCCTGAAGATGCGCGGGAGCAGGTCCGGGGCACCTCGGTCTTCACCACCCACACCCCGGTTCCGGCAGCTCACGACGTCTTCCCCGAAGACCTGATGGCGAAGTACTTCCGCAGTTACTGCGCGTCGCTCAATCTCTCCTGGGACGAGTTCATGGCGCTCGGCGAGGACCCGCACAACCCGGGCGACGGGTTCAACATGACCGCCTTTGCACTCAGGATGAGCCGGTTCCACAACGGGGTCTCGCAGAAGCACGGTGAGGTCGCCAGGGAGATGTGGCAGCCTCTCTGGCCCGATCTACCCGCCGAGAAGGTCCCGATCGACGCCATCACGAACGGCGTCCACATGCCGTCGTGGCTGAACCACCGGATCGAGGCGCTCTTCGACCGGTATATGGACTCGGTCTACCCGAACTGGCGGGAGGACTACGACAACCCGGCCATCTGGGAGGTCGTCGACGAGGTCGCGGACGCGGAACTCTGGCGCGAGCACCAGTGGCTGAAGATGAAGCTCTTTGCCCGCATCCGGGAGCGTAAACGCCTCAAGTGGGCGACCCTCCGGGATGAGCCTGCGAATCTTGCGGCCGAAGGGCTCATGCTCGACACCTCGGCGCTGACGATAGGGTTTGCCCGGCGGTTCGCCGAGTACAAGCGTGCGGACCTCATCTTCGAGGACCTGGACCGGCTCGACCGGATCGTGAACAACCGCTGGAGGCCGGTGCAGTTCATCTTCGCCGGGAAGGCCCACCCGGCCGACGAGCGGGGCAAGAGCATCCTGCAGAAGATCTACCAGTACGCCCAGGATCCCCGGTTCGGGGGCCGGATCGCGTTTGTCGAGGATTACGGCGAGCAGCTTGCACGGTACATGGTCCACGGCGTCGACGTCTGGATGAATACTCCCGTTCCGCTCATGGAGGCGAGCGGGACGAGCGGCATGAAGGCGGGGATGAACGGCGTGCTGAACCTCTCGGTCCTCGACGGCTGGTGGGTCGAGGGGTATAACGGCAGAAACGGCTGGGGCATCGAAGGTCACGGCGCCGGGAATAACCGGCCGGATGCGGAGATCCTCTATGACCTCATCGAGAACGAGATTGCGCCGCTCTACTACTCGCGGACGATGGACGACGTCCCGCACAAGTGGGTTCGGATGATGAAAGAGTCGATAAAGAGTATCGCCCCGCAGTATTGTGCGTTGCGGATGCTCAAGGACTACGTCACGCACTACTACCCCTCGGTCTGCATGTATGCTGCCGGGCCGGCGAGACAGACGGCCGGGCTCGAGGAGGCCTGTCCCGTGGGCCCTGTTCCGAAGATGCGGTAACGCGGCAGCGGAACGGATGGTCCGGCAGGTTGATGGGGCAGCAGGAATTACCTGCAGGTATATGGCATCCCTTCCGATGACAATCCGGCCTGAAACGAGAGAGGACTACCCGGCGGTCCATGACCTGGTCCGGCGTGCGTGCCGTGAAAATGAGGCGCGGCTGGTCGATATGCTCCGGGGGTTGCCGGAGTTCGTTCCCGCCCTCTCTCTGGTCGCAGAGATGGATGGCCGTGTCGTCGGTCATATCCTCTTCACTCCCACGGAGACGACCACCGGCGGCACGGTCCTCGCGCTCGCCCCGGTGGCGGTGGATCCGCCCTTCCAGCGGCAGGGGATCGGGTCCGCGCTCGTCCTTGCCGGGCTCGCCGAGTCCCGGCGGCTCGGCTACGGCGCCGTCATCGTCGTCGGCCACCCCGACTATTATCCCCGGTTCGGGTTCTCCCCGGCGCGCGAGAAGGGGTTTGAAGCGCCGTTCCCGGTCCCGGACGAGGCGTTCATGGCGCTTGAGTTCCGGCCCGGCACGCCGGGGGGGACCGTCCTCTACTCGTCGGCGTTCGCCGTCTGCGACGAGGATCCGGGGGCGTGAAAGGCGGCCGCCTCGTTCGGGGAGCACTGTTAGCCGGCGGGATCAAATTCGTCGAGGACTATGCCGCCGTCAGGGCGGGACTGGTCCTCGCTGCCGGATCGATCGCCGGCGCCCAGGCGGTTCCGGCCGACGACCCTGAAACCGGTCTTCGGCCTCTACTTCCTCTACGTTGCGATCCGTTTTGCCGCCGGGTTCTTTGGTATCGGGGTGCCCTGACCGGGCGGTCCCACGAGAGGTTTTTTGCGGGACGCGGCTCATATCCTATTGCCGATGCGCGGCAGGACCCCTGAGATGGAGTGGAAAGATATTATCAGCGTTCTCGCGGGCGGGCTCGTGATCCTGGTCGTCGCCCTCGTAGTGAAACCCGCGCTTCTTCCGGGCTCGGAGACCGCTTCCATCGCCGGAGCGGCACCGCCCGCGTACGTTCCACCCACGCCGGTCCCGATGGAGACCCCCTTCCCCGGGGACGGGGCGGCGTATACCCGGACCTTCCGCTGGACGGGCATCGACGGCGGCGTCCGGACGACGGAGGTCCGGGTTCCGGAGACACTCTTCCTCGAGCGCCGGGCGACTCCGCGCTTTGCCGATCCGCTTACCTGGGGACGGTATGCTCTGGCGGACGCCGACCGGCCGGTCCTCGAGGACCTCGCCCGCCGGATCGCTCCGCCGGTCGCCAACCCGGAGGAGGAGTACTTCCGGCTGATGAACCTGATCTTCTTTGTCCAGCAGATCCCGTATGCGCCCGACAACAGCACCGGCTCCTATATCGAAGGTGTCCTTCCCCGGTATGCCGTGAGCCGCGGTGCAGACGCGGAATACCCCCGGTATCCCGTCGAGATGCTTGTCGACGGCAAAGGAGACAGCGAGGATGCCGCCATCCTGATGACGGGGCTCCTCGATGCACTCGGCTACGATGCGGTGCTTCTCAGGTATCCGGATCACACGGCGACCGGTATCCGGATGGAGGGGTTCAACCCCTACTACGCGAAGTACACGCCGAAACACTTCACGTACGAGGGGAAGCGCTACTATTACGTCGAGGGGACGAACTACACCACGATCTCCACGGGAAACACGACGTTCCTGGCAAAGCCCGCCCCCATAGGAGATATCCTCTCCGGGTCGCCTGAGAGCGTGAGGTCGGGAGCGCCGGCGATCATTCCCCTGCGCTATACCGTCGCGCCTGCCGAGTATCGTATCCGCCCGGCCCCGCTGCCGGCAGGAGGGGTGTGAAGGCCATGGACCTGAAACTCCCCGGCCTCCCGGAGATCCCGAAGATCCCGAAGATTGCCCTCGACCGGAGGCAGGCGCTCATGGCCGCCGGTGCGGTGGCCGTCGTCGTTGTCGCTGCCTTCGCCGGGTGGACGCTTCTCCTCGGCCACGTCGACGGGCAGCAGGTTGCGGCGTTCGGGAGCCATGTGGCGGCCTCGGAGGCCGACCTCGCCCGGGTCAACGGGGCTGTCTCAACACATATGCGCTCTTTCCCGGACCACCGCTCGATCGGTGAGGCCGACGCGTATATGCGGGAGTTTGGCGCCCTTGCGGAGTACGGGAGGAGGGTGACGGCCTACCACCGGCAGATCATCGGCGCCGACACGGTCCCGGTCACGTATGCCGGAGCGCAGTCGGCCTACATTCGTGCGCTCGATCACCTGAACCGCGCGTTCTCGCTCTGGTCGTCGGCCGCCGCAGCCTACGATGCAAAAGCCTACGCCGCGGCAAAAGACACCCTCAAATCGGCCGACGAGTCATGGAAGGAGTATGCGGCCGCGATAGAAGAGTACGAGCGGGAACTCCGCGCTGCAGAGGGCGGGTGAGGAAGTCCCCGCCTAGACGAGATACTTCTCCGGGACCTTGATGGTGACCGTAAGCGATTTCAGCGACTCCGAGTGGATGATGAGGTAGAAGTCGCCGTACCCTTCCCGGATGGTGAATGTCTCCCCCGTCCCCGCCGGGCTGCCTGCCGTCGAGTTACTCTTTGTCGAACTGTTTCCGGAATGGAGGATATCCGAACGGGAGTAGCTGATCTCCCTGATTATGTGGTTCGGGTCGTCTTTCTCGTAGATCTCCATCCGGAGCCAGGGATAGTCGTTCATCGGCGTTGCGGTCACGTTGACGGCCCAGTACGGGTAAGGGATATGGTAGGCTCTGGTGGCAAGAACACGGGGAGGGTATTCGACGGTTGCCGTCGCATAGTCCACCATTCCCCCGGAGACCTGGAGGTCGTGCGGCTGCCCGGTCATCGCGATCGTGGGGGTGGGCGTCGGGATATGGTAGGTCGCCGGGTCGACGAACCCCACGCTCCTCACTTCGAGCGTCGTATTCTCCCGGGGAGGTGCGGCAGGTGTGGGGGCCGGGAGCCCCGTCAGTATCATCTGCGCTGCTGCCAGCAGCGGCGGCGGGGCGGGAGAGTCCTGCTGGAGGTCTGCACTGGTCTCCGGCGCGGTGCAGCCCCCGGCCGCGGCGGCCGCCACGAGGAGGAGAATGATGGCGAGCGGGATAGAGCGCCCTTGCATACAGATCTCTTCTTGTACGGCGCTATTAGTAGTTTCTCATCCGCCCCGCCCTGGCCCGGAGAAAAGAGTTGTTCTGGTGGGGCCTTCACGTCCCCTCGAAGGCTTCCATGGCAAGGCCCTCGAACTCCACGCCGAGCAGCTCGAACGTCTTCTCCACCTCGGCGATGCCCGCTGGATCACCCAGTTTCAGCAGGGCCGCGGCAGTCAGTGCCCGGCAGCACTCGGACCTGCTTGTCCGGAGGGTGCCGACGAGCGGGTCGACCGCCCGCGGATCGCCGATCTCGGCGAGCGCCCAGATTGCCGGGTTCTTGATCTCGTCGTCCGCGACGAGCACGGCCCCGATGAGCGGTTCCACCGCTTCAGCCCCGGTTCGGGCGAGCGCCATCGCCACGGTCCAGCGTGCGTCGCTCTCGACGGCGAGCAGGGCCTGCACCAGCGGCCCGATCGCCGGCGCCCCGATGGCGCCGAGAGCGCTGACGGCCTGCAGGCCGGAGTAGGTGTCGGCGTTGAGCATGACGTGCATCAGCTCCCGGACCTGCGGCGTCTTTCCTTCCTTTACCTCTGCTTTCTCGATGGTCTTCTGCATCTCCTTACCCCCTGTATGGATGCGGGGTGTCCCGGGACTACGATAAGCCTTTACGAACCAGATCTGCCGTACAGTACCGCTGAACGGCTCTGCCGGGCATAGGATTTTATACTCTTTCCGGGCGGGCGCCGGGGCTCCGCTCAGAAACGTTTTGGATTTTCTCAGGCTCCGGCTCTAACGAGCCGTCGCCGCCGCCATCATGCCGAGCACCCTGCCGTTTTCGTTGACGATCGGTGTCCCGAGAAGGTCCACCCGGAACCTCTCACCGTCGCTCCGGACGCCGGTCTCCTCACCATGCCAGCTCCCGCCCTCGAGGACTGTCCGGACGATCTTCCGGATCTCCTCCGGCCGCTCCCAGAACCGGGAGAAGTCGGAGCCCTGCACCCCCTCTGCGGTCGGGTAGCCCCAGAGGGCGAGGTATGCGGCGTTTGCGCAGGTCACCACCCCGTCCGGGGTGAGGAGTGCAACCGCCCGCTGGGTGCAGGCGATCGCCCGGTCTTTGAGGAGCAGCTCCTGCTCCCGCCGCCGCAGGTTGGCGATATCCGCGACCAGGATCTGGTAGGCCCGTGCCTCCTCGGTGATATCCTCGCAGGTCGAGTACTCTGTCCCGTCGCAGAGCGTTACGAAGCGGGAAAGAACCGTTTTCCTGGATCCGTCCCGGCACTGGACAGTAAACGTCCGGGGCCTGACCTGGCCCGGGACCGAACGGTCGAGATCCGATCGCCAGGTACGGAGGGCTTCCGCCCGGACCCCTTCGTCCGGGAAGATCAGCCGGGTCCAATCAGCGACCGTGGGTGCCTCATCCGGACCGTAGCCGAAGATCTCCACGAATCGCTGGTTGACGTAGACGAACCTCCTCTCCTGATCGATGAGCGCGACCCCGAAGGGCGACGAATCGACCATGTTCCGGAACCGGGCCTCGCTCCGCTGGAGCCGTTCGGCGGTCTGCCGTCGGGCGAGGGCGATCGAGGCCTGGCGGACGAACGACTCCACCGTCTCGCGGTTCTCAAGTTCCCTTCCCGGCGGGAGGCAGATGCCGGCGATGCCGAAGATCTCGTCACGCCAGACCAGTCCCATGACGCATAGTTTCGCGATATTGAACCGGGTGAGGATCGCCTCGCAGACCTCTTCCGGGATAGCCCCGAAGCAGAGGTGGTAGAACGACCACGAGGACGGCGCGGGGCGGAGGATGAACTCCCGCAGGTTGCGCAGCGATCCGGGGGTCTCGTGGTACGGAGCCTCGAGGCTCCGGGCGACCGGGAGGACCAGGCCGACAGGGTCCTGCCCCAGAAGTTCCGTGAGCCCATCCCGGGCCCCCTCGCCGGCGACTGCCCGGATGACGAACTGCCGGTCGTGCTCGTCGTAGGAGATGATGTATGTGTATGCCCCTGGAGCGAGTTCCATGAGCCGGTCTACGATGTACCGGTAGATATCATCCACCGGGGGCAGGTCGACGAGATCCATCGCCGTCCCGGCGAGGAATGTCATGTTCCGGAGATACTGCTTCTGCTCGGTGATATCCTCGAGCACGATCGTGCAGCCCTTCTCTCCGCCCTCGAACGTCGTCGGGATCGCCTGCATCTGGTAGAAGGCCTCGCTGCCGTCGTCCCGCCGGTGCTGGATATCGGTGATCACCTGCTCACGGTCGAGGTTCTCGACGACGGCGAGGGCTTCCGGCGAGGAGACGACCGGGAGGGCCGCTTCCCGGAGGTTCCGGCCCATGACCTCCTCTTTCGTACGCCCGAACCGCGCAAGGCACCGGTCGTTGGCCTGGACTATCGTGAGGTCGGCGTCGAGGACCAGGATCAGGTTCTTCGTGAAGCAGAGGAACGCCGAGAGGGGTACGCGCTGCGCAAGGGAGTAGACCTTCGCGTTGCCGACGAGCCGCGCCTCGACGTGGCCTTCTGCCTGCAGCACCTCAAGATGCTTCGAGACCGAGTTCCGGTTTGCTCCGAGGGCTCTTGCGATCTCGGTGATCGTCATGCCCTTCGGCCGGAACCTGAGGGTCCGCAGGGTTCTTCCCGGGATGTCCTGCTCCGGCTGCATACAACACCGGTGGTTAACCCTGTCATCTAGTATATACGTCTATCCTGTCGTGCCGGGACTGCAGCCCCGACGGACCGGGCGCCCTTCCGCCCCTCGGCGGGGCGGCGCGGTGCGCAGGGCTTTATGAAGGGGAGGCGTATCCTGTACGACAGGCCCGGAGGATCACCGAGATGGATGTCAACGAACTCGTCAGCATATCGCAGGGATCGCTCGCGATCATGAACCCCACCACCCCCGAGAAGGTGCTCGCCGCCGGACGGGCGGCAGGCCTCCGCAGGGGAACCCGCGTCGTCGAGACCGGTTGCGGCAACGGGACGATCCTCGCCCTCTGGGGGCAGGAGTACGGGATATCCGGGCTCGGTATCGAGTCCCGCGAAGACGCCTGCAGGCGGGCGGAAGAGACGTTCCGGGCGGCGGGGCTCGAGGATTGCCTCAGCGTCCGGTGCATGGACGCCTGCGACTACACCCCTGATGAGCCGTTCGACTGCGCCGCCTCGATCGGGGCGTCCCATATCCGGGGCGGGTTTGCAGCGACGCTCGACGCTCTCCTCGGTCTCGTCCACGAGGGGGGGACGATCGTCATCGGCGACCGCTGCTGGCGGTCGGACCGCGTCCCGCCGGAGTTCGCCCGCGAGTGGCCCGATGTCCTGACCGGCTACGAGATCCTCGAAACCGCCCGCGAGGCGGGGCTCGATCTCGCCGCTGTCATCCGGTCGGGTCCTGAAGAGTGGGACCGTTACGAATCGTCGATCTGGCAGGCGGTCCTCGCCTGGCTCGGCGACAATCCCGACCATCCCGACCGCGACTTCATGACCGATTACCTCCGCCGTATCCAGGACGAGTACTTCGGCTACGGCAGGGAGTACATGGACTGGGCGATGTACGTCATGGTGCCCGGGTTCTGGTGAGCTGGAAAAAGGGGGTTACGCCCCGGCGTATACGCCGGAGCCGACGAACCATTCTGTGTCCACCGGGGCGACATAGCAGAGTTTGAGCCCGTCAACCCCGGTATCCGGGTTGTAGTAGGTCATGTAGACGAACCCACCCCCGGCCTCTGCGGCGGCGCTCTCAAGCAGGATCACCCGGACGCCGTACCGGTCTTCGAGGTCGAGGCGGTTCTTCCCGATAAATTCGGGCTGGTAGGGGAGGGCGAGTGTCGTCCCGTCCGTCCCGTAGGCGAAGATGTATGCCCCGCCGTCAGCAAACTCCCCGGAGAGGTCGTTGAACGCGGCGCATGCCGCCTCCCTTCCCTGCTCCTGCGCGAAGTCCCTTGCGGCCTTCACCCGCTGCACGAGCGTCTCCCTGATACTCGTGTTGAACGTGGTCCCGGCATCGGGGATGTAGATGCCCGATCCGACGAACCAGGTCTCGTCCACGGGGAGGACGTAGCCGAGTTTGAGCTCTTCAGCATACCCCCTCGCCGGGTTCGGGTAGAGATAGTAGATGCCGCCGCCGCCTTCCGCCGCAAGCCGGCTCATGCCGGCGATGTAGGCCACGCCGCCCGAGTCGTGCACGCCGCTCCGGTCCGTGCCGACGAACCCCTGCTGGAAGGGAAGGGCAAGGACGGTGCCGTTCATGTCGTAGGCGAAGATGTAGAGTTCGTCCCTGACGAACTCTCCGTCCGGGTCGTTGAATGCGGCGAGCGCGTCAGTGCGGCCGTGCTCCCGGGCATACGCGGCCGCTTCGGCGACGAAGGCCTTCACCTCGTCGGCCGCGTCCGCCGCCGGCGGCCGACCGCCTGCCGGTGCGACCTGCCGCTCCCCTGCGTCGAGGTTCCACGTGACGACGACCCGCCATTCGGCCCCGTCAATCCCGGCGGTGCCCCAGATCGCCTCTTTGGTCACGTTCCGCTCCCAGTTCCGGTCCCAGAACGAGTACTCGAGAGATCCGGAAGGTTCGGCAACGATCCGGGAGAACGCCTCCTGGAGCCGCGGGGACTGGTAGGCCGGGTCCGAGAAGAGGTTGCGCCCGATCTCCTCGGGGGTCGTGTCGTAGATCACCATACCATCGGTCTGCGTCACCCAGACATCGTACGGGGTGTCGTTCGTCAGGGGTTCGACCACCCGCCCGATGAGGGCGTCGGGTCGGTATGCGATGCTCACGGCGCCCAGGTACTCCGGCCCGAAGATCGGGTAACTCTGGGCGACCCCGGAGAACCCTTCCTCCAGGGGGAAGACCCCGCTGACGATCGGCGCCTGTGCCCGTATCGTCTTCTGTGTCGCGGGATGCGCCGCGAGGCTCACGTTCACAAGTCCCGCATAGTTGTCGGGCACGGCCATGGCCACGATGCCGTCTTTTGTTATCACCAGGGTCGACTCCGTCCAGGGGTGGTCCAGCATTGTCTGCCGTATTGCCTCTTTCCCCGCAGCGCTTGCGAGCCCGGTCTCCCCGGTCACCCGGGCGCTCTCGGCGATCGAGGCCCTGACCGCTTCGAGTTCGTGGTTTATTCCCGAGACGGCATCCTGGAGGACAGTCTCCTCTGTCGCCTGCAGAGGAGGTTGATCCACACCCATACAGCCTGCCCCGAGCATCGTGACGGCGATGAGAAGGATGACGATTATTGGAGTTATACGCATGATCGAAATTATCAGCCCGTATTATTAAATACGATGCATTTTTACTGAATAGTTCGACAAAAAGAGGCGTGACGGTAGGCGGCTGACGCAATCGGGCCGTGTGCGTGGTGCCGTACGTAAAGGAGCCTGCAGCCCGGCGATCCCAACCCTTATCGGGCTTGCCCGTCGCCACTCATCGCATGGAGGTCCATGTCGGCCCGTCCGGGGTCAGGGCTGCGGTGGAGCGTCAAGATGAACCGGTCGGTCACCCACCGGCACCGGTTCAACGAGAAGGCGATCCCTGTCCGGGAGCGGTTCCGCGAGAGGTTCCGTCCCCTGGACCACCTCGGTGGACGCGATGAGGCGGTCGATCTCGGCCGGCGGTGTGCCGTGGAGGTCCGGAACCCCGGTGTACTCGGTGACGACGGGGCGTGCCGGCGACTGCAGGAAGCGGCGATCCTGGTCTCGGCCGACTCCCCCGAAGTTCAGGAACGGATATTTCCCGGCGTCGTTATCTACCTCCGGGTGCATGGGCGGGGACCCGGTACCGCCACGATTATACCGGCAGCGAACTCGCCGATCTCCGGGACGGAATCATCGGTGCCGGCCCGGAGCGGGCATATCTTCTTCAACAACGATCACGCGATGCTCGAGAACGCGAGAGCCATGATGCGCCTCTTTGCCGGGGTGCTCCCGGCCCGGGGGTGAGAAACAATCTTTCTCCCGATCCCGGTCATTTTCTGGTTTGTTTCATTATTCGCGTCTGGTGTGTTGCAGGTAATCGGGAAAACACCGGACTGTTCAAAAGTTTTTCGGCAAATCCCGGCGAAAATGGGGATTGACGGATGATGGTAAATAGAATTGCATAAATATCGCGTGCATCATCTAATTTTGGGGAACCTTACCCCGATGACATGAGAGAACTGTAAACGCGAGTGGAGCGCATCCCAGAAGGGACGTGCTCGCACTCACTCGTTGCGTGCGGTGTTCAGCACGTTTGGGCGGTCGGGTGGGCATCCACCCCCCGCACCATCTTCTGGCGCGGTGCGCTCTCTTCTTCGCTCCGACAGGTATAACCTGACTTCGTCGTTCACGAACCGGAGCGGGAGAGCCTGATCCCGGGCAATCGCCGCGAGATCTTCGTACTCGGGTTTTTCTGCGATCAAGCGGCCGTTTGCGGTCGAGGTCTTCACCCGGACAGGATACTCCCTGCCGCCAAGGCTGACCAGATGTTCCTCCCTGTGCCGGTCCGCAACCACTTTCCGGAACTCGTGCACCCGGACACCGAGTGTCCCGGTCTCCTCCATCAGGACCCGCACCAGGCGGCCCTCCGCCGCTGCCGCAGCCATCACCGAGACGACACTGACGGGCCGGTTCTTCTTCCCGAACGCGGGGGTGACGAAGACGTCCACCGCCCCCTCCGCAAAGAGGCGTTCGACCGCGTAGCCGATCGCCTCCCCGGAGACGTCGTCGAGGTTTGTCTCGAGCATGACCATCCGGTCCTCCCCCGGCGGCAGGCTCTCCCCCTCCACCACCCTGAGCAGGCCGGATCGCTCCGGGGCAGCCCGGATGCCGTAACCGACCCGGACAGGGACCATCGCCGGGTAGGCACTCAAGGAACCCTCCGCGAGGGCCGCGAGCAGCGCCGCTCCCGTCGGCGTGGTCAGTTCTGTGTCGGCGGGGGTTGAAGAGAAGGGGAACCGGTGCCGGGCGAGGATCTCGAGCGTTGCGGGTCGCGGGCCGGGGATCCCGCCGGACCCGGTTTTGATCGTCCCGCCGCCGAGCGCCGGTGAAATCGCCGTGATCCTCCCGCTGAGAAGCCCTGCCCGGTCGAGGAGGAGCATCGTCCCGGCGACGGAGAAGATCGTCTCCGCCGGGGCAGCCATGCGCCCGGCCCTGACAGCGGCGAGGTCGCCGATGACGGCGAGCGCCCGCGACCGTGCGCCGGCAGAGAGGCCTGCGGTCTCTGTGGCCCCGGCGGCTGATTCAAGGAGATCTTCTCTGCCGCCCCCGCCGCCCTCTCCCCGGATATCGACCGTGAGGCAGGTTGCGACGGCTTCGCCGGTGTCCACCGTCTCCACCCCATAGCGGAACTCCCGGCAGAGCCCGAGGTCCCGGATAGCGTCGGCCAGCGGGTCGAGCGCCTCTTGCTCCCCGGTGAGGTCAATGAGGGAGGCAAGGAGCAGATCCCCCGCTATCCCTGAGCACCCGGGGTCGATGACGAGGACCTTCATGCTCCCGGAAGG
Source organism: Methanobacteriota archaeon (assembly GCA_023457135.1). GTDB lineage: Archaea > Halobacteriota > Methanomicrobia > Methanomicrobiales > Methanoculleaceae > Methanoculleus. The sequence goes on from JAEWMO010000180.1 coordinate 18,819, forward strand.
ACCCTTACGCCCCCTCTTCCGGCGCACCAAGGCTCACGGAGATCGCTCCCGCCAGTTCCGCCACCCGTGCCGCCGTCTCGCGGCCGCCGGGGATGGCGTTCGTCAGGTATGCCCCTTTCGCGGCCTTCTTTGCCGCCTCGGCCGGCTCGGTGCCGAGCGCGGCCGCGACCGCGGCGGGCACGGTCATGTTGATGATGGTGTGCCCGGCGTACTGCATCTCCTGCGCGAGGACGGCCCCGACGAAGATGGCGGTGCCCATGTCGGGGTCGTCCCGCCCCTTCCCTTCGAGGGCGTATTCGGGGACCACCCGGGCCGTGAGATTCTCGATGTGGTAGTCCTTCCCGTCGATCGCGATATCATAGGAGACCTTGGCGTCGAACCCCCAGTATTTCGCAGTGAAGGGATCGGTCCTTCGTGCGTGGGGTCCGATCTCCGTGAACCGGAACTCGATCTTCTTCCCGGTGAACCCGGCGAGGGCCGCCGAGCCCCGGCGTTCGACGAGGGCTCTCCGCTCGTTGTCGAGGGCCCCTGCGGCATCTTCCAGCGATCTGCCCGCTTTAAGCATCTCGTAGACCTTCACCGCCCGCCGGTAGATCGCCCGGTCCCGCGCCGGTTCGCTCGCCCGGATGCAGGCCTCCGAGACCGAACCGCGGTTCACGACCTCCGCCTTCCGGACGATCGTGTTCAGGGCGCAGAGGGCGAGCTCCGGGTCGATGAAGGACTGCATCTTGTAGTCCCGGATCGTCTCCGCCGTCTTCGCAACGTCGCCGCCGTTCGCGAGCAGCAGCCGGAGCGCCGGCAGGATGTCGCCGGCGAGGTGGCCGAGGGGGACGTTCACCGGCCCGCCGGAGAACCCGGCCCCGATCATGGCGGACTCCTGGAACCCGGCGAAGAGCTCGTTTGTGACCATCGACCCGATCACCGACGGTCCGCCGACGTCCTTTAAGATCAGCCCGAAGTCGCCGACAATCCGGGCGGTGTCGAACTCCTCCCCGGTCCCCCGCATGTGGATCTTCTCCGGGAGCCTCGCCGCCTCGACGGCGCCTTTCCCGGCGAGGTAGGCGGAGTCGATCTCGCCGAACTTCCCGAACTCTTCGCCGAGCATGGCATCGGGGTGGACGAGCTCCATCGTCACCGCCGAGGCGATCAGGGCCGGCCAGAGGGGGTAGGGCGTCGTCCCGGCACCCTCCATGCTCCGCATCAGCGCCTCGGTCCCGACCTTCGCGGCGTTCCGGGCAAGTTCGGGGATGTTGTAGTCCTCGCCGAGGGCGGCGTGGCCCATGACCCCGCCGCCGGCGACGAAGGGCGGCAGGACCGCGCCGTCGAGGCGGGTCAGTCTCTTATCCATCAGGGCCTCGTAGATCGCGAGGTACGCGGGGAACGCCGGGACCCGGTGGGTGAACTTGTTCGTCGTCAGGGCGATCGCGCTCGTCCGGTCGCCGCCGGCGTGCATCCGGGCGATGGCGCCGAGTTTCCGGTTTCCGAGCGGCACGCCGGCGCGGGCGCAGCTCCCGGAGAAGTAGGCGAGCGTCGCGACGATCAGCGCCGCATTCGCCGGTTCCGCCCCGCCCTGCCGGGCCTCGCCCACCGCCTTCCCGATGACCGAGTCAAGCGGCAGGTGAGGGGCCGAAGCATCGACCACCGTCATATTCATCAGGTGCATCTCCGGTGCGCCGATGTTGCAGAAGATATCCTCGGCAAGCGAGTTCGCCGCGGCAAACGCCGGGATCACGAGTGCCCCGTGGCCGCGGGTCGCCGCCTCCAGCTTGTCGTTCGTCATGTAATCGGGCTTGAACGTCGCGGCGTGGGCCGCGGCGAGAAGCACTCTCTCCCGTTCGGTATCCATGATCCGGTAACCTCCTGTTCCCTGGACGTCAACAGAAGGCTATCAGCATAAAAACGTGCCGCCCATGCGGACGGATTGCATCCCCGATCAAGGTGACGTCACGCGAAGAAGGAGAGCATGTTGCCGGATCCCGGTCAGGGATCCGAAGGGCCGTATCACATATACAGCGCCTGGAGAGCGACGACCTCGGCGCTGTCTTTTGCCCCCGCGTAGTCCTCGAGGGGATCGGCGTTCACCTCGAGGAACCGGAGCCCCCACCCGAACGGGGCGAGGATCTCCTGTGCCTGTTCCTTTTCGCCGAGGATGTAGAGGGTCGCGGCCATCGCCTCCACCGACGTCAGCCTGAGGGGCCGGCCGAAGTTCACGGGGTTTGCAGCAACGAGGTAGGGGAGCGCCCGGCGGTTGCGCCAGGAGGCGACGGCCCCGGTGTCGAGGACCTCCCAGGAGCAGTCGAGCGCCGTTATCGAGGGGAGGTTCCGGTCGGCGGGGGAGACCGCTCGCTCCGCCGTCGGGTCGAGGAGGAGGGTCGAGCGGGGGATCTTTACGATGCTCGTGACGATCGAGACGAGCCCGCGCTGGGCGAGTTTCTTCATCGTGCACTTCCGGGGGTCGCAGGTATTGTCCCGGTACGCGTAGAGCCGTATCATCTGCCTTGTTATGGTACGCCGCCGAGATCCTATCAATGTACGTGCTCGTCGCTCCCTGCATCCTCGCCCCCGCCTGCCGCGCCCGCGGGATAACGACCGATGAGGATCTCCGCTACTTCCGCCGGGCCGTCGAACGCTGCCGGCGCTTCTCGATCGATATGGTCCCGCTCCCCTGCCCGGAGACGATCTATCTCGGCGCCGACCGGGAGCCGGGCTCGTTCCTCGACCGGCTCGCGACCCCGGAGTTTTCGGCGCTCCTCGACCGGCTCGAGGCGGAGGTCCGGACCCTCATCCGGGAACGGGGCGAGCCGCCCCTTGCCATCGTCGGGGTGGACTCCTCTCCCACCTGCGGCGTGACGGCAACCTACTACTCGTCGGAGAAACAGCCCGGCCGCGGGGCGTTCCTTGCCCGGTTCCCGGAGATCCCGGCGGTCGACGTGAAGGAGTTTTCCCGCTACCGCATCTACCTTGCAGCCCCCCTCTTCTCGGAGGCCGAGAGGAATTACAACCTCGTCCTCCACGACCTCCTCGAGGCCCATCTCTTCGACGTCTACCTCCCGCAGGAGGTGGGGGATACGAGCCATACCCGGTGCCGGGAGGAGAACGGGGCCATCTTCGCGCAGCACCTCCGCACACTCCAGGATATCGACATCGTCGTCGCGGTCATCGACGGGGCGGATGCCGATTCAGGGACATCGTGGGAGATGGGGTATGCGTATGCCCTCGGGAAAAAGATCTTCGCCCTCAGGACCGACTTCCGGATCGCCGGACGGAATGAGCTCGTCAACCTGATGCTCGAGGAGGCGGCGCGGGTGGTCACGGCAAAAGAGGACCTCCCCCGGGCGCTCGGCTCCCTTCTATTGGCGTCAGGGTGATCCGGCCCGTTTCTTCTCCATCGAGAGGACGTTCATCCCATCCTTTCGAGCATAGGAGACGCTGTCCATCACCGTCCGGATGAAGTGGACGCCGAGCCCCCCGATCGGCCGGTCCTCTACGGGGATGTCGAGGAGCGGCGGCGGTGCGGTGAGCGGGTCGAACGCGACACCGTCGTCGGCGATTGTCACGCGGACGGTCTCGTCGTCCGCGGTGCAGGTGATCGTGATCAGGCCCGCCTCCCCGCCGGGGTAGCCGTAGAGGATGGTGTTGCTGCAGGCCTCGTCGACGGCGAGCTGGATCGCAAAGACGAGTTCGTCGCCGCATCCGGCAAGCGCTTCTTCAAGGAAGCCGGCGATCGCTGCAAGCGCCGAAAGGTTCGCGCGTATCGTGAACTCCGCCATCAGATCACCCGCAGGACCATGAGCGTCTGGTCGTCGAACTGCGGTTCATCGCCCGAGAATTCCGTGACCGCGCCGCGGATCCGGTCGACGATCTCTCCGGGCGGGAGGTCGCGGCAGTTCATGACGGTCTCGATCAGCCGCTCCTCGCCGAACTGCTCGTCCCGTGAGTTGATCGCCTCGGTGATGCCGTCGGTGTAGAGCAGGAGGAGGTCGCCGGTCTCAAGCGAAATCGTCTCCTCGCCGTACTCGGCCTCCGGCATGACCCCGAGGATGATCCCGGTGCCTTTCAGCCGTGCCGGTCTTCCCCCGTCCGGCCGGAAGAGGAGGGGCGGGTTATGGCCTGCGTTGACATAGGTGAGCGTCCGCCTGCCCGGGTCGGCGACCGCGTAGAAGAGGGTGACGAACATCCCGGACTTTGCGTCCTCGGCGATGAGGGCGTTCGCCTCGCCGACGACCTCGCGGGCGCTCCGCGGGATCCGGGTGTTTGCCCGCAGCACCGTTCGCGAGAGCGCCATGAAGAGCGCCGCAGGGACGCCTTTCCCGGCGACGTCGGCGATGGTGAAGGCTGTCCGGCCTCCGGGGAGGGGGATGGCGTCGTAGAAGTCGCCGCCGACCTCTTTTGCCGGGAGCGCAAAGGCGGCGACCTCGATCCCCGGGACCTCCGGCAGCCGTTCGGGGAGGAAGCTCATCTGGATGTCGTGCGCAATCCGGAGCTCGGCCTTCTTGCGCTCGAGCTCGGAGAGGTAGGTGTCCCGCTCGGCCTTCGTCTGCCGCTCGGTGACCAGGTTCCCGATGATGAACGCGAAGATGAAGACCCCGGTGGCGTTCGCGATGATCATCGGAAGGGCCACGCCCTCGACGACGCCGAGCGCCTGCTCGAACGGCCGGCAGAGGGCGAGGGTGATCCCCATGTGGAACGCCTCCATCCCGACGGCGAAGAGAACCGCACCGTGCATCCCGATGAACTTCTTCCCGGCGGCAAGGAAGATCAGCCCCCCGAAGAGGCCGGCGAGGATGGTTGCGGTCGCGCACGGGACGGCGGTGAACCCGCCAAGAGAGAAACGGTATGCGGCGCCGATCAGCCCGGCGCCGAGCCCCACCACCGGGCCGCAGGCGAGCCCCCCGACCATGGGGCCGAGGTCGCGGACGTTTGCCGTGGCGCCGAGGATGGTGATCCCGCTCTCGGTGCCGTAGACGGAGAGCGCGCCAAAGAGGAGGATCAGGATCGCCTGGCCCTTCCAGGTGAAGACGCCGTCAAGGACCCGGGTGAACGACGCCGTCCGGGTGATCAGGTAGGCGACCACCACGATGACGCAGATCATCTGCAGGAGCACAAAGAACATATCGCCGTAGCCGGAGAACGCCATGCCCGTCTACACCCCCGGGTGCGCCCGTTCAGGGCCCCGCCGGAAACCCGGCAAGCGCCGCCGCTTCGTCAGGTGAGATGGAGAAGATCCGGTGAAACCCTGCCATGGTGAAGACCTCGAGGATCTGCGGGTTCCCGCAGGCAAGCCGGAGCATGCCCCCGTCCTTCTTCAGCCGCTTCAGCGCGGCGAGGAGCACCCGGAGGCCGGAGCTGCTGATGTAGTCGAGGTCGCAGAGGTTGATGAGGAGGTTCTTCCCGCCGGCGTCGAGCAGCCGGTTGATCCGCCCTTCTGCTATTTCTGAGGAGGAAGCGTCGAGCCTGCCCTTCACCGCAACGATATCGACAGTGCCCGCTCTCCTCTCGGTAATCTCCAGATGATCGCCCATTTAGATGGAGCTTTGACCTGATAGCTAAAAGAGATTGCTCTCTTTTCTTCGAGAACAAAAAATGAGGGTGTATTGAGGGTGTGTGATAACCATCCGGTCCTCGCAGGGCGGTATCGGGGCGGTTGTGCCGCCCGCCCCGTTGCCTCGCTTGCACCGTGCCGGTATGAGTGTGTTCAGAGAGGTGTGCCTGTGTACTGGTTGTTGCCTGCTGCCGGGATGTTCTCCGGAGCGGACGCCAACCCTGACGTTGATGCAATCAGCGTGGTGAATGTTCCGTTCACCGTTCCCAGCCGATCTGGTCTCGGTTCGGACCACCTGTGCCCTGGTGATCCGGGTCGTCGGGGAGATTCCCCTTCTCCCGACTCTGGGGATCATATGTTGATCGAATTGTTTTATATATTTTTTGGTTATTGCCTTGCATTATGGTGTGGCGTTGCGTGTGGCATCATAGCATGCGACACTGCAAAACACTATATTCCCCCGCGCGAAATGCTGTTTGCACATGGATCCCATTACCGACACACTCACACCCCTGCTGAACGCCCTAAAAGAGCACCCGCGGGGCATGTCGGTCTCCGATCTTGCTGCCGCCGTCGGAGTCAACCGGAACACCGTCTCCCGGTACCTCGACGTCCTCCTCGTATCGGGCCAGGTTGAGATGGAGACTTACGGGAAGGCAAAGGTCTTCTACCTCTCTCAACGGGTCCCGATTGCCGCCATGCTCAACTTTTCGTCGGATCTGGTCCTGGTCCTCGACCGCGACCGCCGGATCGTCCAGGCAAACGATGCGGTCTGTACGTTTGCCGGGAAGGACCGGGATGAGATCACCGGCAGGAGCATCGAGGATTCACCGCTTGCGGCGTTCGACCACCCGCTGATCCGGAGCAGGATCACCGACGCCTTGAACGGCCGGGAGGTCACGGAAGAACTCCGGTTCCTGCGGCGCGATGAGGAACTCTTCTTCCGGATCAAGTTCCTTCCCACCGTCTTCAACGACGGGGCGCCGGGCGTCACCATCATCCTCGAGGATATCACCGAGAGCCGGCGGGCGGAGGAGGCCCTGCGCGAGAGCGAGCTGCTCTTCCGGAGCCTCGTGGAGAACATCAACGACCTGATCCTGAACGTCGACGAGACGTGCACGTTCACCTACGTCAGCCCCAAAAGCCGGGATATCCTCGGCTACGCGCCCGAGGAGATGGTGGGGAAGACTCCCTGCGACTTCATGGGCCGGGAGAAGGCACAACGGGTCCGGGAACAGTTTGCCGCCCTCTTTACCGACCCCGAGCCCCGGGTCCTCTTTGAGTGGACGATGCACCACCGGGACGGAAGCACCGTCGTCCTCGAGGCGGGGGGGACGCCGATCTACGACATGATCGGCGATTTCACCGGCTACCGCATGGTCTGCCGCGACGTCACCGACAGGGTGCGTGCCGTAAAGAGGGTGGCCCAGTGGAAGTCGTTCCTCTACTCGGTGGTCAACAACGTCCCGAGCATGGTCTTCGTCCGGGAGGTGGAGGGGAACACCTTCGTCTTCGCAAACCGTGCAGCCGAGGCCTTCCTCGGGATGACGCAGGAGGAGATGGCCGGGAAGCGTGCCGCCGACCTCTTCCCGCCGGCGATGGTGGCATTCTTTGCCGACGGCGACCGGGAGCTGGTCGAGCGAGCCTTCCCCGTCGAGGAGAAGGCCCACCTGCCGGGCGGCCGGACCATCTCCATGAAGAAGATCCCGGTCTACAACTCGCACGGCAGGCTGAAGTACATGCTCGGCATCGCCGAAGACATCACCGACCGCGCCGCCGCCGAGGACCTCCTGGTCGCGGAGCGCGACCGGGCGCAGGGTTACCTGGACGCGGCCGGGGTGGTGATCGCGGTGATCGGCGCGGACGGCACCATCGACTTCGTCAACCGGAAGGGGTGCGAGGTCCTGGGGTGTGTCGACGGCGGCCTTGGCGGGAAGAACTGGTTTGAGACGGTCGTCCCGGAACGGCTGCGCGACCGGCTCGCCCGGAACTTCGCCCGCCTGGTTGCCGGCGGGCTTGAACCCCCGGCCTTCGAGGAGAGCCCGGTCATCGCCCGCGACGGCCGGGAACTGCCGTTCCTCTGGCACAATGCCCTTCTCCGGGACGCGGACGGCCGGGTCGTCGCAATGGTGAGCTCCGGGGAAGAGATCGTGGAGTAGCCCGGCCGGCGAACAGGTCATTCCTTAAATACGCCGCAGGGCACATAGACTAGTGGTGACAACCTTGGTGGATATCATCTCCCTTGTCCTTATCGCCGTGGTGGTGCTGGTGGTCATCGGCATCGCGGCGTTTGCCGTCGGCATATACAACCGGTTCTTCTCGCTCAAGAACTCCGCCGAGGCGACGCTCGGCCAGGTGAAGGTCGCCATGAAGAAGCGGCTGGATATGATCGAGCAGCTCCTTGGCGCGGTGAAGAGTTATGCGGCCTTCGAAAAGGAGACCCTGACCAATGTGACCGCGATGCGGGCCCGCGTCGGCAGCGCCGGTCCCGGCGACTTAAACGAACTCGATCGCGAGTCCCGGTCGATGCTCGGCCGGCTCATCGCCGTCGCGGAGAACTACCCCGACCTCAAGACCTCCCAGACGGTGAAGGAACTGATGGGCGCGGTGAGAGGGGTCGAGGACGAGATCGCCCGGCACCGCTACACCTACAACAACATCGCCCAGCAGTACAACACCATGACCGACACGATCCCCTCGAACCTGGTCGCCGGGGTCATGGGCTTTACGAAGCTGCAGTATCTTGAGTTCGGCGAGGAGATCGAGCGCGTCCCGACGATTGCGTTCTGATGAACCATGGGTATGAGTGAACGGCAGCAGATCATCGTCCTCGTTGCCATCACCCTTTTTATCGGGGTGCTGGCGGTCGCAGGAGCGGCAGCCCTCCCCGGCCTCCTCCGGGGCGATCTCGAAGTCCAGGATTACGATGCCGTCTTCTACGAGAACGGGACCTTTATCGAGCGCTATACTTACGACGTCCGTGCGGCTGGAGAGTACCGGATGCTCTTCCGCTACTGGGAAGCACCGCTCACGTTTGCGGCCGTCGACCAGCCGCATATCGAGTTTGTACGGATGACCGCCCCGCCCGGGACCACCGGCTACGTCAAGGACGCGGGAGGCGAGGTGCGGACGGCTGCCGGGAACCCGAGTCCGTCGGACCTTGCGGTGATCCGGGATCTCGCGTTCACGAACGAGGTCGGCATCTACAACCCCGGCTACTTCGCCCCGGGAACCTACACCGTGGAGTATCACTACCGGGTCCGGCCACCGATCGAGCACGACGATGAATGGGCGCACCTGAATCTCCGGCTCGTCGACGAGCACGTGCCTTACCGGAACCTCCGGATCACCCTGCCGTTTGCCGGAGAGATCGAGGAGGTCTACACCCACCCGCCGACCCTCGACATTGAGCGGAATGCTGACGCGGTCATCATCACGGGGAGCGCCCAGCAGGACGACTCCCTGAACGTCGAGATGGTCCTCGATCCGGCGTTCATGGACGGGATCGACGGCTTCCCGCAGTTCGTCCCCGACGTGCGGCAGCAGACGGCCGACGCGAACCGCTGGCCTCCTCTCCTGTATGGAGCGGCAAGTCTCCTCTACGACCTTGCGGTCCTCCTTGTCCTCCTGATGCCGTTCATCCTCCTTGGCGTGTATCTCCGCTACGGGCGGGAGAAACCGTTCACGGTGCCGGAGTACCTGAGTTTCACGCCGAACACCGCCCTCAAGCCCTGGCAGGTGAACCTCCTCTTCAAGGGCGATGCCCTTGAGTTCGACGACAACGGGTTCTACGCGACGGTCCTCGACCTGCACCGGCAGGGAAAGATCGTCGTGACCGAGAAACCGGAGGGCGGCGGGGTCACGGTCCGGATCGTCTCCGGGGAGTCGACCGACCCCTACGAGCAGCGGGTCCTCAACTTCCTTGCCAATGTCGCCGACGACCATGTCGTGGATACCGCCGAACTTGCGGCGTTTGCCGAGACCGCCCGGCGCAGCCCCGGCTACCAGCACCGGATCCTGCAGTACCAGCAGTCGCTCGCCGCCCTGACGAAGAGCGTGGATACCACCCTCTCCCGGCGGTATATCCGCGACGGCCGGGAGCTCGTCCTTCCGCTCCTCTTCCTCGGCGCCATCCCCTGCGGGCTTGCGATCCTCGCCTTCATCCTCGCGCCGGGAGCGGCCTACCTCCTCATCCCGGCCGGCGTCCTCTCGTTCATCGTCGCGGTCCAGGTCGGGATCGCCGCCCTCTTCCCCTCGACCCTCTTCGGGATCTGGAAGGATGACCACTACAAGGAGAAACTCGAGTGGGATGCGTTCGCCTACTTCCTCTCGGACCTTGCTCTGATCCGGCAGTACTCGCCCGCCGACCTCTCGATGTGGGGGGAGTGGCTGGTCTACGGGACCGCGCTCGGCCTTGGCGATAAGGTCGAGCAGGCGATGAAGAACTTAAACGTCAGCCTCCCGGACGTCGGCGTGCCGCTCTACTCGAACATGCCGGTGATCTTTGCCCCGATCGTCCTCTTCTCCCCGCCCTCGAGCGGCGGTGGCGGCGGTTTCGGCGGCGGAGGGTCGTTTGGCGGCGGTGGCGGCTTCGGCGGCGGCGGCGTCGGGGGGCGCTGACGCTCCCCTTTCCCTCTCATTTACACCTGTTGGTCCTCGAACTCCGCCCCGTAAGAGCGTCGTTATTCAAAGATCTCGTCTTCTCGAACTCCTTCTCCCCACCAGGGGAAGTCGTACTTCGCGGCTTCGCGCCTTCGCGTGAGACTTCGTTAGTGCCCCTGTCGTCAAGCTCACGCGAAGCCGCGAAGAACGCGAAGGGAAGGAAGATTAATCGGTACTCGCGATCTTCGCGAATCGCATCTTCGGTACTCCAACTCCGTTCCTCGCACCTGAAGGTACTCACGCTCCTGCCGTCCTGGCAGTCGCGCTCTGGAGCATCGTTCTTAGCGTGAGACTACAACACAGCCTCCAGCGCTCGTCACTGCACCCGGACAGCCGCAGAATGTAGCCCCTGTTCTCCTGGCTGGCACACGGCCCCTTCCGGCCGATAGGTCCGAATCCCTTCGTAGTTAAGGCAATCTACTTACCTTTCGCGGGAGAATGTATCCCTGTTGATGCCTATGACGCGAGCACATCCGAGCTATCCGGTCATCCTCCTCACGCTTCTAGCGGCCGTCATCGCCTGCGGGTGCATGGCCGCCGGGGGAGAGGACGAACCTGCCAACCGTATCTCCGGGAACGGCACGATCACCTACGTCGATCTCGAGGGCGGGTTCTACGGGATCACCGCCGGCGGCGGACGCTACCTCCCCGTAAACCTCCCTGAAGAGTTCCGGCAGGACGGCCTGCAGGTCCGGTTCGTCGCCGACGTCCTGACAGATACCGTGACCATCCAGCAGTGGGGGACGCCGATCGAGCTCCTCGAGATCGAGGTGGACGATACCCGCCGCACGGTTGCAGCCAACGCCACGGTCACCTATGTCGACCTTGAAGGCGGGTTCTACGGCCTCGTCACCGATGACGGCCGGCGTTTCCTCCCGCAGGACCTCCCGGCGGAGTACCGGACCGACGGTATCCGGGTCTCCTTCAGCGCCGACGTGGTGGACGGCGGGGCGGGGATCCAGATGTGGGGAACCCCGGTGGAGGTTCGCTCCATCGAGCGGACTGACGGGGTCGTGCTCGTCTCCGGAAACGCGACGGTCACCTACGTCGACCTCGAGGGCGGGTTCTACGGGCTCGTCACCGATGACGGGAGACACCTTCTCCCGCTCGGCCTGAACGAGACCTGGCAGGCCAACGGCACGAACGTCACCTTCGTCGCCGAGGTGCAGGAGAACACCATGACCATCCAGCAGTGGGGCACGCCTGTAGAGGTCCTCGCCATCGATACGGCAGGCAACGCTACGTTCGTCGCAGATACCGGGACGGTCACCTACATCGACCTCGAGGGCGGGTTCTACGGGATCGTCACCGACGGCGGCGAGCGGTACCTTCCCTTCGGCCTTGACGAGAGATACCGGGTCGACGGGATGCGGATCACCTTCGCCGGCGAAGTCCTCCGCGAGACCGTGACCCTCCAGCAGTGGGGCACGCCGGTCGAGATCATCGCGGTCCCGTGGTCGTGCGGGGAGTGTGGCGGCATGGTCGGCATCGCCGACCCCGCAGCGGTCTGGTGCATCGAGCAGGGCTACACCTACGAGACCCGGAAGAACCCCGACGGGAGCGAGTACGGCGTCTGCATCCTCGCGAACGGCACCGCGGTCGACGCCTGGGATCTCTACCGGCAGAACCGCTAACTCTTTTTCGTGCAATTTTTTGCCGGACGCAAAACAAGCTGTTTTTCACCTACCGCGCTGAGAATTGAACCATGGACGTTTCGGTCAGCGAGCGGGACGATACGGCGATCGTATCGGTGGACGGCAGAATCGATGCAGAGTCGGCGGAGCGCCTTGATAAGGCAATATCCGGGGTGCTGGCGCGCGGCGGGCGAAAGGTGCTCGTGAACCTCGAGAAGGCGGCCTACATGAGCAGCAGCGGCCTTCGAGTGCTGCTCGGGAAGTTCCGCGACCTGCGGAAGACGGACGGGGACCTGGCCCTCTGCTCGGTCCGGCCCGAGGTCTACCAGGTCTTCCTGCTCGCGGGCGTGCACGAGGTCTTCCCCATCTACGTGGGCCTCGACGAGATCTTTGCCGGGCAGGATGAGGAGGAGCAGGAGTCGCCGTGACGGACGACCTGATCCGGATCCTTCGTGACGGCACGAGCGCCGACCGGATGGCCGCGGCGGCGGCCCTTGCCGCCCTCGGCCCGGCCGCCCTGCCGGCTCTCTTTTCGGCGCTCGAGGACCCCGATCCCCGCCTCCGGATGTGGGCGGCCTACACCCTCGGAATGATCCGGGACACCCGGGCGGTCCCGGCGCTCATGCGGGCGCTCGAGGACGGCGACCCGGGCGTCGCGAAGTGGGCGGCCGACGCCCTCCGCCGGATCCGGGTCGGGACCGGCTGCGGCTGCCGGTTCTGCTGATCTCTTCTACCGGCGCCTGCCGGCGAGGATGACGGCGCAACCGAGCGCGGCGATGACCGCTGCGACCGGCAGCGGGGCCGCGGTCGTCGGGGGGCTGGTTATCGGTACCGTCGTCGGGACTGCCGTCTCGGTCGCGGTCGGGGCCGGCGTTGCCGTCACGGTCGGCGTCGCCGCGGTCGTGGGCGGGGTTGTCGGGGCCGTGGTCGGTGCCTGCGTGGGTGTCGGAGTCACGGTGGGCGTCGGGGTGGTGTCGACACCGACGCGGGTCCCGACCGTGAAGGTCACCGGCTCGGAATCGGGAGCGCGGGCGTCGAAGGCTGCCGGCGTCCTCCAGACGGCCCGGGCGGTGTAGGTCCCGTACTCACGGAGGCCGGAGAGCTCGATCGGGCCCGGCCGTCCCGGGTCGTCGGTGTAGAACCGGGTCGAACTGACGTTCTGCCCGGCAAGGTTGACCCCGCTGATGGTGGTGCTCTCCGCACCGCCCGGCGTGGTGAGCACGATATCGACCGTCGCCGGGTAGACGCCGCCCGCCTGGTAGAAGGACCCGACGTCCGGAGACGTCACCCTGAACGCGATCCGGGTGTTCCGTGAGACGGTGAGCCCGGCCAGTGGTTCGTTGTGGTGGGGGCTTGCAAGCACCACGTCAAGGAAGATCTGCGGCTCGCGGATGAAGATGAACCCCATCGTTCCGTCCTGGGGGCTGTAGGCGTGGTAGGTCCCGAACTCCCCGTTCACCAGGAAATCCTGGACCTCGAAGTCGGTGTCGTCGGCAACCGGGATGCTCTTCAAGAGTGTCCGGTCGGGGTTGCCGTCCTGGTACCGCTGGAGTGCCGTGATGGGGTTGTTCGTCGTCGCGTTCCGGAGCTGCGTGAGATCGAGCCCCTCTTCGTAGACAAAAATGGTGTCATAGGGCTGGATATCGTTGATCGCCGGTCCACGGGCCCCGGCCTCCCCGGCACAGAGGGCAAGAAGGCAGAAGGCGAGGAGGATGGCGAGACCTCGCCTGCGGATCCACTCTGGTCTCATGATATCCCGTGTGCTGATTCTGCTGATATATCTTGGTGCGGCACGGCGCCGCCGGTGCCATGGTCCGGCGGGGCTTCTCCGGGGTTGTGGTGCATCCGGGCGGGTGCGATTTCAATTCCGCACCCTTAAATAATTTCTTCCCCCAGATTTGATGATGAAAAAGGTCGCCTTTATCGTTGCATCGTTTCTTATTTTCCTGGCGATCCTGGCGATCCCTGTCGATCCGGCCCTCCTTGCGCCTGAGGCGAAGTCCGTTGCGGCAGTCACCGTGCTGATGATCCTCTTCTGGGTCACGGGCGTCATCCCGCACGAGGCGACCGCCCTGCTCCCGCTGGTCCTCTTCCCGGCACTCGGGGTCCTCTCCCCGGTGAAGGTAGCCGAATCCTACGGCAACGAGGTCATCTTCCTCTTCCTCGGCGGATTTATCATCGCGATGTCGATGCAGCGGTGGAACCTGCACCGGCGGATCGCGCTCCATATTATCCGGGTCGTGGGGACAAGCCCGCGCCGCCTGGTGCTCGGCTTCATGCTCGCCACCGGGTTCCTCTCGATGTGGATCTCAAACACCGCGACTGCCATGATGATGATCCCGATCGCGGTCGCGATCATCCTGACGGTCATGCCCGGCACCGACCGGGAGCTTGAGCTGCTCGAAGGGGAAGAACAGTCGCTCGCGCGCTGCCTGATCATCTCCATCCCCTACGCCGCGAGCATCGGGGGGATCGCGACGATCATCGGCTCGCCCCCGAACGGGATCTTCATCTCCCAGCTCGAGGCGATCTTTCCCGACGCACCCACCATCGACTTCTTCACCTGGATGAAGTTCGGCGTTCCCTTCGCCCTGGTCTTCCTCTTCATCGCCTGGCTCTGGCTCACCCGGGTCCCCTACCGCCGGATGGCCGCAACTCTCCCCAGCGCCCGGGGGATCATCCGGTCGGAGCTCGCGAAACTCGGCCCGATCTCGAAAGGCGAGCGGTGGACGCTGATCGTCTTCACACTGACTGCCCTCGCGTGGATATTTGAGCAGACCAAGGAGATCGGCGGGGTCGTCATCCCCGGCCTCGACATGATCTTCCCCGGCATCAAGGA
>JAEWMO010000181.1 GCA_023457135.1 Methanobacteriota archaeon
CCGCTGACCTACCGGAGCCCTATCGTGGACGCGACGCTCCCGGACGGGTCGCGTATCAACATCGTCTACGGGACCGAGATCAGCAAGCACGGGAGCAACTTCACCATCCGTAAGGTGAACGAGGTCCCCTTAAGCATCCTCCAGGTCATCGAGAGTGGGGCGTGCGACTACCTGATGGCTGCCTACCTCTGGATCTGCCTCGAGTACGGGATGTCGATGTTCGTCTCAGGAGAGACCGCGAGCGGTAAGACGACGACGTTGAACGCCCTCACGACTTTCCTCCCGCCGGAGAACAAGATCGTCACCATCGAGGATACCCCGGAGCTGACGGTCCCCCACCGGAACTGGACCCGCGAGGTCGCGAAAGCCAAGGGGAAGGGCGAGGGCGAAGGGGCGGAGATCACGATGTTCGACCTCCTCAAAGCCGCCCTCCGTCAGCGCCCGAACCAGATCCTGGTCGGTGAGATCCGTGGTGTCGAAGGCTCCGTCGCCTTCTCCGCGATGCAGACCGGCCACCCGGTGATGAGTACCTTCCACGCTGCGTCGGTCGAGAAACTGATCCAGCGTCTCTGCGGAGATCCGATCAGCATTCCCAAGACCTACGTCGACAACTTAAACCTGGTCATCATCCAGAGCGCCGTGAAACGCCCCGGCGGCGGGACCGTCCGGCGGATGCTCAGCGTCAACGAGCTCGTCGGCTACGACCCCGAGACCCAGGGGTTCTCCTTCATGGCGGCGTTCGTCTGGGACCCCGCAACCGATAAGTTCACCTTCACCGGGAGAGGAAGCAGTTACCTCCTCGAGAACAAGATTGCAACGATGCTCGGCATTCCCGAGAACCGGCGGGCCGATATCTACGAAGAGGTCGACAAACGGGCAAAGATTCTCGAGCGGCTCCACAAGGCCGGGTATACCCAGTTCTGGGACTTCTTCCACATGACGACGAAGATCAAGAAGCAGGGCCTGCTCACCATCGAGGTGTGAAACGGTGTTCGAGGATGTGGCCGAGCGGCTGCGGGCGGCAAACCGGGGGACAATACCATTCGAGGAGCAGTTCGAGATGCTCCTCGAACTCCGGTCCTACATCCTCGAGAACAAAAAGATAGAGCAGGACCTGCTTCTCATGTACACCTACATGGCCGCGATCACCACGGCATCCGTGACCCGGCCCGAGATCTTCCAGTTCACCTCCGAGCGGTTCGAGTATATCCCCTCGCGCTACATCGCGAAGGTGCAGCGTCTGGTCGGGGGGTGGGGCCACAGTTATGCGGGAGCGCTCCGGGCGGTCGCCGAGCGGTGCCGGAACGAGACCCTCCGGAGCATGCTCAACCGTTACGCCAACGCGATCGACTCCGGCGTCCCGGACGACGACTTCATCGGCACGGAACTCTCCAGCATCCGGAGCATCTACCGGAACTCGTTTGAGCAGGGGATCGAGCTCCTGAAGAAGTGGGGCGACGCCTACATCGCGATGCTCCTCTCCGGGTCGCTCGTTGCAATCATCATCATGATCTCGGTCGCGATCTACGCCCCTGACGGGATCGAAGCGACCCTGAACACATCCTACATGATCATCCTCCTGATATCGATCTTCGGCCTCGTCATCATGTACCGCGCCGTGCCCGACGACCCCCGGACGCACGGCCTTTCCGAGATCTGCTCAAGGGAGCAGGGCATCATCAGGAGGCTCGAACGCCTCATCGTCCCGATCACCGCCGCGATCGTCCTCCTGCTCGTCCTCCTCGGCGCCAACATGGGTATCGTCTTCCTCCTCGCCGGCCTGCTCCTGATGCCGCTCGGGGTCATCGGCTACATCGACGACGCCAACGTCATCAACCGGGACGCCGACTTCGCCACGTTCATCCGGAGCCTCGGTTCGGTGATGGGCGGCAAGGGGATCACCACCGGCGA
The DNA here is from genome assembly GCA_023457135.1 of Methanobacteriota archaeon. Classification (GTDB taxonomy): domain Archaea; phylum Halobacteriota; class Methanomicrobia; order Methanomicrobiales; family Methanoculleaceae; genus Methanoculleus. Next base: position 1,912 of record JAEWMO010000181.1, read on the forward strand.
CGCGCTCCAGGAGATCGACAGAAAGTCCCTGGTCCACCTTGAGCCGTTCATCAACGCGGTCTCGTCGAAGCTGAACCTCGGCCTCGACGAGGCCGGGAGCTGGCGGAAGTTCATCGGCGAGAGCGGCAGCTACCTGATCTACAAGTACATGAACATCTTCCGCGATGCGATAGCCCTCGGCGGATCTCCCGACCAGATCGGGAAGATCGTCGGTTCATCGATGCTCGAACAGGTTCTGCTCCGGAGAAAGCGCGACATGATGGTGAAAGGGTTCGTCGTCCTGCTCGTCCCGATGCACGGGGCGATGATCGGGATCTTCGTCTTCCTCTTTGAGATCCTCCTCTCCATGGCAAACGCCATACATGAGGTGATGGCGCACTTTGAGGAGACGTCGGCCGCACTCTCGGGAGGTACGTCCACGGTCGGCGGGGGCATGGCGACGTCCTTAAACATCTTCGTAAACTTCCCCGAAGACACGATGCGGGCTTACGTCGTGACGATCCTCTTAATGCTGACCGTTGCAAACATTCTTGCAGGAAAGATCGTCATGGGCGGCGACCGGTACATCTACTACTTCTTTGCAAGCCTGCTCTTCGCGGTCACCGGGGTCATCTACATCGCAGCCCCAATCGTGGTGAAGGCGTTCTTTACTATTCCAGCAGTTGTAGGGGTAACATGAGAGAGAAACTACGTCGTCCGCTGCTCTTCCTGATCACCGTCGGGACAGGCTCCCTGATCATCGTCTTCGATGCCCCGGTCGAGGTCATCGTCGCAGGCACCGTACTCGCGGGGTTCCTCGCGCTCGTGCTCACCGGGGCGCTCGACCTCGCAGAACTCAGGCCGTCGCGCCTGCGCTCGGCGCTCGCGGAACGCTCAAAGAAAGACCGCTCTAAGCCCGCAGAGACAAAAACACCTGCGGCTGCGGGGAAACCGTCCCCCCTGAGAGCCTTCGCCTCAAAAGAGATCGACCTCTTCGGCATGGTCGGGACCCTCACGGCCTCGATCCGGGAGACGATCGCGCACGTTCGCGCCCCGGAAGGCGAGAAGAAGAGCCGGATCGAGAATATAGACGCCATGCTTGATGCGGCGGTCGACGGCACGGTCCCCGCTCCGTCGGTAGCACCGGTCCCGCCGAAGGCCGGCGGGGGGGCGGCCGATCCCCTCGCTTCGCTCGCAGACCTCGATCTCGACGCGCTCGAGGCTCTCGACCTTGACGGCGAATCGTCCGGGTCCGGGGCGGCGTTTGACTCCGATCAGATCACCCTCCTCTCCGAGGAGGACGCGGACGCCGTGTCGGAGATCCTCAAGGCGCACCAGAACGACCTCGACGACCTCGACCTCCCGTCAGGGCTCGATCTCGCCGGAGATGCGGGCGAGCCCGCCACGACTCTGCCGCCGATGGCCGCAGACGTTCCGGAGCTTCCCGAAGGCGACGGCATGCCGGACATGGGCGCACTGGGCGACGAGCTCTCTGCGCTCGAGGACCTGGACCCAGGCGAGATCGAGATCGAGGGCGAGGAGGAAGAGGCCGGTGCGGAAGAACCGGACACGGACGAGCTGCTCCCGGAAGAGCCGGAGATCATACCGGAAGAAGACTTCGACATGGTCTCCTTTGCGTCCGGAGGGGCGGCTGACGACGACCTGATCTCCGCGATCAAGTCAGATTCGAAGAAGAAGAAGTTCGTTGAGGATATCAGCCTGGTTCGCGAACTGAAAGGCGAAAAGTTCGCAGCAAGAGACCTTGCCGTGGAACTCGAGGATATCCTCACGACGATGAAATCACAATGATGAAGGTGTAGTACAGGGTATTAATGTGATAGGAGGTGTGGAGGTAGATGAAATCGGTTCCGGTAAAGGTCGAGCACGAAGGCAGGTGGGTCGCGGCGACGATGGGCATCGGCGAGGATCGCTTCCGCATCGATGCCCCCCTCAACCTTGAGATCCTCTACAAGTCCGTGGTCGATCTCGAGGAGAAGAAGAACCAGATCGTCGTCACCGCAGGTGCGAACGGAGAGACGGTCTGCCGCATAGCGTCCGTCGAGAAGGTCCTCACGGTCCTGAAGAAGTTCATCATCACCCAGGCAAGCGCCTACCGCCTGAACGCCTTCTTCATGTCGCCCGCAATCCGGGGCGGCGTGCTCATCCAGGACGCGAAGTGGGAGAAAGGGGCGATCGCCGTCATGAAGACCGGTATCTGGTTCGTCAGCCAGGAGACCCAGGTCTGCATTCCGCTTGATGATGTGGCCGGCATCGAACTCACCTCCCGCGAGATCCAGGAAAAAGATCTCAACGTCGTCAAGATCGATCACCTCGCCGAGAACGAGGTCGTGACGAGTTTCGTCCTCTGCCCGATGACGACGCTCCAGGTCCTCTACAACTTCCTCAAAGAGGCGACGAAAGACTCCGAGATCAGTGAGGAGATCGATCCCCTGACCGGGCAGGTGGCCATGCTGGTCTACAGCGGGATGGACTCGAGCGCCATCGAGAACATGCTCAAACTCTCGCATAAAGACCTCGACGGCATCTACGAGCGGCTCCTCGAGATGGGGCTTGCCGAAGTGCTTTATGTACGAAAAGAGGTTCAACTGACCGCGAAAGGTGTCAGGTACATCTCTGACTCGGTAAAATCGCCAATAAATTAACGGCAACACTTATTTTGAATACGAATATCTATATAGCGTATTCTCCAAATAAACATTGAGTGGTTTGCGATGGGGAGAATCCTGATCGTCGATGACACAATGTTTATGAGAACGCTGCTGAAGAATATCCTTTTCTCCGGCGGGCATGATATCGTCGGCGAGGCCGCGGACGGGGCGGAAGCCGTCGCCAGATACCAGGAATTGAAACCCGATCTCGTCACGATGGACGTCGTCATGCCGAAGATGAACGGGATCGAGGCGCTCAAGGCCATCAAGGCCGCCGACCCGGCGGCAAAGGTCATTATGTGCACGGCGGTCGGCCAGGAGCAGATGGTCAAACTTGCCGTCAAGACCGGGGCGAGAGGCTATATCGTCAAACCGTTCCAGGCCCCGAAGGTCCTTGAAGAAGTCAAGAACGTCCTCAGTGCCTGACCATGATACGGGTTCTGATCGTCGACGATTCGCTCTTTATCCGGACAATCATCCGTGATCTGCTCAAAGACAGCCCGGATATCGAGGTCGTCGGGACAGCGGTCAACGGGATCGACGCCCTTGCAAAGATTGCGGACTTAAAGCCGGACGTCATCACCCTCGACATCGAGATGCCCCGCATGGGCGGTCTTGAGGTGCTCGAGGCGCTCAGAGAGAGAGGCACAGGACCGAAGGTGATTGTCCTGAGTACCCTGACGTCCCGGAACGCCGATATGACGCATCGGGCGCTCCGGCTCGGGGCCGACGACTTCATGCTCAAACCAAGGGACGTACCGAAGGTCAGGGGCATCGAGCGCGAACTCATCCAGAAGATCAGGAACCTCTTCGCGCTCCCGACGGTCACGAGGGCCCCTGCGGCGAGATTGAGCGAGGCCGATGCCGTGGTGCTGATAGGTTCGTCGGCCGGAGGCCCTCCGATGCTTGACACTCTCCTCTCGGCCCTTCCGGCGGACCTGCCTGCGGCGGTCGTCGTCACCCAGCACATGCCCGAGGGGTTCACCGCATCGCTCGCCGAGCGCCTGAACCGGGTCTCGCCCCTGCCGGTGAAAGAGACAGAGAACGGCGATCCCTTACAGACCGGCTCGATCCTGATCTCGAAGGCCGGCTACCATACCGTGGTCTCGGGAGTCCTTGCAGGCGCCGGGAGAACCCACGGCCGGGTCGTCCACTCGACGGCCCCTCCCCTCCATGCAGTCAGGCCTGCCGTCGATACCACCTTCTCCTCTGCAGCGCGGGTCTTCGGACCGCGCACCGTCTCGGTGATCCTCTCCGGAATGGGGAGCGACGGCGGCGAGGGGACGCTCGCGGTGAAGACCGCAGGCGGCACCACGATGGTCTGCGCCGAGGAGGATTGTCTGGTGTACGGGATGGCGCGGTCCGCCCTGACCCGCAACTGCGTCGACAGAGTCGTTCCTCTTGCGCATCTCGCGCGGGAGATCGCGCAGGCTGTCAGCAGGCTTTAGGTGATATCCATGTTTGATGAAGAGGTATACCGGAAACTGTTCGTTGAAGAGTCGCGGGAGAACCACGAGAACATCGTGAACAACCTCCTTGCTCTTGAGAGCGGGGAGGACCAGCAGGCCGCCATCGACGAGATCTTCCGGTCTGCGCATACCCTCAAGGGCATGTCCGCATCGATGGGCTTTGATGCGATGGAGCACCTCTGCCACTCGATGGAGGACGTCTTCTCGCTCGTCCGCAGCGGCGAGCGTGAGGTGACTGCCGCTCTCACCGATCTCCTGCTCACCTGCACCGATACTATCGAGGGGATGCTCGATGCCATCGAGGCGGGAGAGGCTCCGTCGGACGAGCAGTCGGAAACCCTCGTGCAGGAACTCCGGGCGTTTGCGGAGGAAGAACTTCCTGTCGAACAGGATGTTCTGGATGTTGAAACCCCCGCCGTGGTGCCTGAAGCGGCCGGAGACCGGCCGCTTTACAGGTTATCGGTCGCCGTCGACCCGGCCTGCACCATGAAGGATGTCCGGGCCATGCTGCTCCTGCAGAACCTGGAGGATTTCGGGGCGATCCTCTCGACGGACCCCCCGCGGGACCTTCTCGAGGACGGGAAGTTCAACGGCCCGTTCGAGATCCTGATCGAGAGCGAGGCCGGAGAAGATGCGCTCCGGACCGTCGCCTCCGGTCCGGAGATCTCCCTTCTCGCTCTCTCGCCGGCAGCGGAAAAGGAGATGGCCGGCGCGACCAACACGGCCTCTCTACCTGAACCGGCCCCACCAGCGGAGCCTGAGGTGCCGCAGGTGCAGAGGACGGTGAAAGCCGAGAAGAGCCGGGAGATCAAGAACATCAGGGTCGACATCCAGCGGCTCGACCGGATGATGAACCTGGTGGAGGACCTGGTGATCAACCGCGGCAGGCTCGAACAGATCGCAAAGAAGCAC
>JAEWMO010000182.1 GCA_023457135.1 Methanobacteriota archaeon
TCTTGATCCCCTGGCCCTTCCCCCGGCAGGTCCCGTGGGAGACGACGGTCGCTCCGGCATCCCGGGCGACCCTGGCGGTGCTGTCCGTGCACCCGTCGTCGATCACCAGGACCTCATCGGCGTACCGTCGGGCTTTCAGGACGACCGAACCGATGGCGACCTCCTCGTTGAAGCAGGGGATCGCCGCAAGTGTCCTCATCCGGCCCGAACGGCGTGACGGGGCGGTCCCCTCGATATTCTCACCCGGTGTCCACCAGTGCCCGGGGGCTGCCGGCGTCCGCAGGGGGTTGATCTGCTCCTGGACCTCACAATGGAGAGCGGGAAGTTCCAGCGGGCTCTCCTGTCCGATACTCCGGGGTATATGTCGTTCTATCCATCTGTCTCTCTCTGCACCTATGTACTGTGGCAACGGCACAGTTGTCTCTTCGACGAACCACCCCTCCAGATGAGCGGGTGGTGTCGCCCGAACCGGATCCTTGTCGTACATCCACTTTCCCCTCTTGACGTACTGAAACGGGACTGTGCCGGGATATATTAATAGGTTATTATTAAACATATCAGTTTAATTTTATTGAAAATAAGCTGAATATTATTTACCTGGGTACCGCTAAAATGTGGCCGGGTTAATTAAAACTTTCCGCCACGGGGATCCGGCTCGATATCCCTGATTGCCCGGCAGCGGGGCAGCGTTAGATGGATGATTCGGGGGCGGCATTGTCATATCGGGTATTGGTATCCGGAACCTTTAAAGCGGGATGCTCCGGATGACCGGTAAAATATCATATTTACCCTGCCGCACCTCCTTTGAAGGATTCATTCTCTACGGCAGTATCCTTTTAAATCAGGGCCTCTGAGAGCGACCGGATTCCCGATCACCCCTCTCGACTGCCTGCCTCAACCGGAGGCCTTATCTAGGTTTATCCGCTGCCGCATCCGGGACCGGTGGGCGACCACCCGACGGGCAGCTCTCGGGCGTAAGGTGTGCGGAGACCTCCGCCATGAGGGTGTGGTAACGGCGGCGATCGGCAAGGTAACGGGAGCTCTTCTCGCCGACCGGGAGCGGGGTGAAGGGGATGGTGTAGTCGATGTCCCAGAGGATCAGGCCTTCCGGAGGAGCCGCAGGGAGCCTCTGCTCCGCAGGCCCTGTAAGGAGCCGGACGATCTCCCCGGCATCCGCCTCGCCGGTCCCGGCCCGCTCGAGGGCTGTCGCCATGCACCGGACCATATTCCAGAGGAAACTCTCGCCGGCCACCTCGAAGACGACAAATGGCCCCTCCTCAACGACACGGGCGGCAAGAATGGTCCGTTCCGGGCTCCGGTCGCTTGACCGGGAGAACGACGAGAAGTCGTGCCTCCCGACGAAGGCCTGTGCTGCCGCATGCATGGCGGCGGTGTTGCGGGGTGCCGGGGCGAAGTAGTAGCGGTAGGTCCTCGAGACGGCGCTGTAGCGGGGGTGGAACCCTTCAGGCGCCTCCGTCCATGCCGTGCACCAGACGTCGGCCGGGAGCACCTGGTTCAGTGCCTTGATTGCCCGGTCCGGCATATCCGTCCGGAATGCGCAGACCTGGTTCCTGGCATGCACCCCGCGGTCGGTCCGGCCGGCGGTGGTGAACTCCGCCTCCCGCCAGTCGTCGAAGAGGCGCAGGCGCCTGCACGCCTGGATGAACTCCCCTTCCACGGTCCGGAGCCCCGGCTGCACCTGTGAGCCGAAGAAGCGGTCCCCGAAGTATGAGAATCGGAACGCCAGCCTCATCGGTGCACCGTTCGGTGTATCCTGCGAAGCGCACCTTTGATGGACTGGCGTGTGTAGGTATGTAGCGGGGTCATCTTCCCACCCGCCATCGTCTTGCCTTCCCGGATCGCGGCGAGGATCGAGGCAAGATCGGGTTCCGCTGCAATGTAGGTTACCCCGAACCCGACGTAACGGGCGTTGTGGGCGTCGCTTCCGGCAACCCCGGGTTTCCCGAACTTCCGCGCGATGACTGCGGCCTTTCGGTTCGCCGAGCCGATGATGTAGCGGCTGTTGAAGACCTCCACCGCATCCACCGCCCCGATCCCGGCCGCGAGCCGTCTCCCGACGCCGTGGCGCCAGCGGTGGTAGGGATGAGGCAGGACCAGGAGAGCACCGCGGGCACGGGCGAGAGCGACGGTCTCAAAGAAGTCGAGCCCTGCCGGCAGGGGCTCCGTGACGCCGAGGGCGAGGAGGTGGCCCTGTTTCGTCGATATCTCGGTGCCCGGGATCACGGTCACGGGGGTGTCGCACTGCAGGGCATAGAGGGCGCCGTCCACCGTGTCGTGATCGGTGATCGCGACGGCGTCAAGACCGACCGCCTCCGCCCGCCGGAGGATTTCCTCTACACCGCTCTCCCCGTCTCTGGAGAATCCGGTGTGGACATGCAGATCGCACCGCAGCATGAGATCAGATTATGTACCGCGGCGAGAATAATAATTGAGACGTATGCGCATCCTGCTCCCGACCGGATCGGCAACGGTCAAGACTGTGAAGGCGGCGGCCGAGAGGTTCAGCGGCCGCCATGAGATCGACGTGGCGGTCACCGGCGAACTCGCGTCGTTCCTTGCCCCCGGCGAACTCCGGCGGCTGCTTGCCGCGGGCGGCTACGATATGGCGATCGTATCGGGGATGTGCACCGCGTCCTTTGCCGGCGTCGAGCGCGAGACCGGCGTCCCGGTCTACCGGGGCCCGCGGCATGCTGCCGACCTTCCGCTGGTCCTCGCGGTGCTCGACCGCGTCACCCTCTCAAGGACCGTCCCTGCCGACGATTTCCTCGCCGAGACCCGCCGGGAGGAGGCCTGCCGACAGATTGCGCTCCGGGAGGCGGAGGCGGACGCCGACTTCATCATCCGGGGGGTGAAGATCGGCGGGAGAGCGCGGATGAAGGTGCTCGCGGAGATCATGGACGCGCATAAACGCGAGGATCTGCTCGCAGATGTCCGGCGGTTCTTTGCCGCCGGGGCCGATATCGTGGACCTGGGGTTCGGGTTCGACGCGACCCCCGAAGACGTCCAACGGTCTTTTGCTGCCCTCGCGGAGGTGGAAGGCCCTCTCGCGGTCGATACCCAGGACCCCCGCCTGATTGCGGCGGCCCTCCCCCGCGCCGACCTGGTGCTCTCCCTGCACGAGGAGAACATCCCTCTTGTCGGGAAGGCGGTCGCGGATGCCGGGGCGGCTGCGGTCGTGGTGCCGGGCGAGCGGACGCTTGAGGAGAACCTTGAGGCCGCACGGGACGCCGGGATCGCCTGCCTGATCGCCGACCCTCTCCTCCAGCCAGCGGGCTCAGGGCTCGTCGCTTCGCTCTCAGGGTTTTCGGGGGCCCCGCACCCGATCTTCTTCGGGGCGGGAAACATCGTGGAGCTGCTGGACGCCGACTCTCCCGGCATGAACGCCCTGCTCGCGGGGATGGCATACGAGGTCGGGGCCGCGGTCATCTTCACGAGCGAGCACAGTGACAAGACCCGGGGGTCGATCGGGGAGATGCGGCGGGCGACGGAGATGATGGCCCTCATGACCGGCAGGCCCTATCCCAAAGACCTGGGGCTCGATCTCCTGGTCCTGAAAGAGAAACGGCGGCGGCGCGAACCGGCGCTCGCGTATGACGGGATCGTGGACGCGGACCCCGCACCCGGGGATATCGTCTACGACCCTCTGGGCTGCATCCGCATCGGCATCGAGGGCGAGTATATCGTTGCGGTCCACAAGGATCATGCCGTGCGGGGCAGGCACTGGGAAGACGTCTTTTACACGCTGCTTCGAGACGGACGCCTCTCCCGGCTCGACCACGCCGCCTACCTCGGAAAAGAACTCTTCAAGGCGGAGCTCGCCCTCGGGCTGGGCCGGAGCTTCGAGCAGGACGGGCCGTTCTGAGCGGTCCGATAGTACTCACTTCTCGTGGCGATAGCGGGGCTTCACCGGCATGTAGTTGCTTTAAATTATAATAATAATTATATACTCTATCGTTTATTTTATCGTCCGTGGCAGAGGGGGGTTATGCCGGTTCCTCCAGCGGACGCCGCCGGTATTCCGTGCGCCGGGGACCGGACTCAGATTGGCGTTTTGCCTTCGGAACCGGCTGCTCTTCCTGTCAGGGTTCATTAGCGTGGTGAAACTGCATGAGATGGAATCCAGTCACGATTGGGCTCGTAGCAGCCCTGGTCATCGGTCTCGTTGCCGTACCGGCTCTTGCGGCGACCGTTGATGTTGAGATACGCGGCGGGTTGTACTACCCCGCCTCGCTCACGGTCGAGAGCAATACAACGGTAACCTGGACAAACTACGATCCGGTAAGCCATACCGTCACGAGCACGAGCGGGGTCTTTGACTCCGGGCCGATAGAAGAGAACGGGACATTCGATTATACGTTCACCGATACGGGGACCTACCCCTACGGCTGCACGCTCAACGCCTCGACGCAGCGGACGCCCATGCAGGGCGTCGTCATCGTCGTCCCTGAAGGGATGATTGTCGAGCCGGGCGATAACGTCACTCCTGGAGAGGAGCCGGCGAACGTCACGCTCGCGGACGCGATCAACGAGAGCGAGCTCCTGACCACCTTTGCGGGTGCCCTGAAGAGCACCGAGGTCACGCGACTGGTGCTTACCGACGGCGGGCCGTATACCGTCTTTGCACCGGGTGACGACGCTTTCGAGGTTCTCGGCAACGAAACCCTTGCAACGGCCTTCAACGACACGGAGATGCTGGACACTCTGCTCATGCATCACGTCGTGGACGGAGCCCTCACCGCGGAAGACCTGATGGCGGAGGCAAATGCTACCGGGAACGGCACGACGCTTGAGACACTCACGGGAGATGCGCTCAACGTCAGCATGGTCGACGGCAGCCTCATGATAGGGAACGCCACGATCCTGGTCGCCGATCTGGCCGCGGATAACGGCATCGTCCACATCATCGATATGGTCCTCGTGCCGGAGGGTCTCATCCTGCCGGAGAACGAAACCCCGGGAGAGAACGAGACTCCGGCGGAGAACGTGACGCCGGCCGTCAATGTCTCCGACCAGCCGCTCGTGAACGACTCGGTGATCGTTGACCGTGCCGTGATCAACACGACAGGCTGGGCGGACATTCACGCAGACCTGAACGGGACGCCCGGCCCCATCATCGGCTACAGCCCGCTTAGCGAGGGCGTGAACGAGAACGTGACCGTAACGATCGAGGTCATGAACGCCACCCCGGTACTCTACGCCATGCTCCACGTCGACGAAGGCGAGCAGGGTGTTCACGAGTTCCCGGGCCCCGACGTGCCGATCCTGGTGAACGGGACCCCCGTCCAGATGGCCTTCAACATCACCGAAGGGCTGCCGGCAGAGAATGTAACTCCGGCAGAGAACGTCACTCCGGGCAGCTGAGTCATCTCCCGGGGCTGTCCCCCCATTTTTCGCCGGCACCGTCAGGCCGGATGCCGAACGCGAGGACTTATGTCTCCCTCTCCCCTACCATTCAGTAGAATGGCTGTATGCGGGATCAGCAGGGATCTGCTTTCAATACTCTTTGAACTCGCAAGAGAACACCACCCGGACGAGTTCGTAGCGGTGCTGCGCGAGAGGGACGGCATCATCCGGGACCTCGATCTGGTGCCCGGCACCATCGTCAGGGAGGATAGCGCCTCGTTCTTCATCGATATGCTCCCGCTGGACATCCACCAGGCCGGCAGCGCCCACAGCCACCCGAACGGCGTCCTCTCGCCGTCATCGGCGGACCTCGGGTTCTTTCCCACGGTGGGCCGGTATCATATCATCGTCGGATACCCCTACGGCCCGCGGGACTGGCAGTGCTACCGGGCGGACGGCACCCCCGTGCACCTCGAGGTGGTCGAATGACCCGCGTGGTCGCGACGGGGACGTTCGACATCCTCCACCCCGGTCACCTCTACTACCTTGAGGAGTCGCGGAGACTCGGCGACGAACTCTTCGTGATCGTAGCGCGGGACGCAAATGTAAGACACAAGCCCCGGCCGATCATTCCCGAAGAGCAGCGGCGCCGGATGGTTGAAGCGCTAAAACCGGTCGACCGTGCCCTCCTCGGCGATCTCCACGATATGTTCCTGCCGATCGCAGAGATTAAGCCGGATATCATCACCCTCGGGTTCAACCAGCACTTCGACGAGGGGCATCTCCGGCAGCGGCTCCGGGAACGCGGGCTTGACGCCGACGTCGTCCGGATCCCCGGGTATCCCGGTCCGCTTGCCAGTTCGTCGACGATCGTCGGGCATATCCTGACGACCCGGGGCACTTCCCCTCCCGCCGGTCCGGCCGGCGAGGAGGAGTGATCCCGGACCACGGGTGGCGGGGTTCATGCGGCTGACCGGTGTATGGGACGATGACGGGATCGACGCCCCGACGAGCCTCACGAAGGTCTCGTTCCCGCTCCTGCTCTGCGGTGTCTTTCTTGCCGCCGTATGGTTCCTCCTTCCGGTGGAGCAGTGGCTCCTCCTTATCGGGATGATGGTCGCCTACGTCGTCCCGCCGCTCGGCCGGGAGACGATCATCCCGGCCTCTATCCTCCTCGGCATCCCCTGGTGGCTGATCGCCTTTGCCCTGGCGTTCCTGGACTTCGCCGGCGGGCTCTTCATGGCCTGGAACTTCCCGCTCGTCCTGCGCATCCCTTACATCGGTCCCTGGGTCCGGCGATTTGTCGTCGCGGGCAGGACCTTCCTCGACCGCCGGCCGTGGCTTGAGCGGCTTTACTTCGTCGGCCTCATCTTCTTCGTTGCCCTCCCCTTCGACGGGTCGGGAAGCATCGTCGGGTCCATCCTCGGGCGGATGCTCGGCATGACGAAGATGGAGGTCGTCTCCTGCATCACCATCGGCGGCATCATCGGCAGTTTCGCCATCGCCCTCGGCATCGACTGGGTGACGCGCCTCATCCCGGCCGGGGCCGGGCCCTGGGTCTCGCTCGCGGTCTTCTTCCTCATCGGCATCACGCTCCTGGTCATGTACCGGAACCGGTCGCTGGTCCGGGAGCCGAACGCCTGACCAACTCTCGCTCACTCATTTTCTCTTTTTCCCGGGAGCAATTTGTCGAAGTTCAGATCGAAAAGATGATATGCGACACGGGGAATTGATCCTCCTGACCAGACCGGCGAGGCGGCAGCGTGCGGAGGCATAGAACGGTAGGCCACCGCACTCCGGCGCGCCGGATCGGGGACGATCAGGATGGATCTGCGCACGGTGGAGAGATTCGCAACAGACGGATCTCCGGAAGAGCAGGGAGGCGATCAGGAGTATCGGCGAGAGGGTGCCGCCCGCCCGGCACCGGCCGGGACGTCGGACGTTGCGGCTCTGCTGCTGCGGCAGATGATCGAGACCTCGCTCTCCGGGACCTGCATCATCGACAGAGGGGGGCGCATCGCTGTTGCCAACGATGCACTGCTCTCCCTGTGGGGCTATGACCGGAAGAGCGTGATCGGCATGCCCGTCGACATCCTCTGGTTCTCAGGGGAGGAGGGGTCGGACTGTATCGGCTCCGCTCTCTCGACCGGGCGATGGTGCGGGACGGTCGCCGCCCGGCGGAGTGATGCGTCGCGCTTCAACGTCCGGGTCTCGATCGCCTCCGTCCGCGACCCGGAGACCGACGACACCTGGCTTCTCCTCTCCTGCACCGGTGCTGCCGCGGAGGAGACGGTGGCGGCTGCACCCGGCCGCTACCGCAGCCTCGAGAAGGCTATTGCCGCGATGCCTGCCCGTTTTGCGGATCCGGCACAGATCGACCCGGCAATAGACGCCTCGCTTGAGGACCTGGGCCGTGCATGCGGCGCATGCCGCTCCAGCCTCTCCCTCTTCAACGACTCCCGGACCCTTCTCGGCACGACACACGAGTGGTGTGCGAGGGAGCAGAAGCCTCGCCGGGGTGAGTTCCAGAAGCTTCTCACAGACGACCTCCCCTGGTGGGTTGCCAGGATCCTCGCGGGCGAGATCGTGCTCGTGGACGGCACATCGGCGGGCGCACGGCTGCGGAGGGACGAACGCGATCTCCTGAAGCAGCAGGGGGCTGCCGCGACGCTGATGTTCCCCCTCCGGCTGAAAGGAGCGGTCGTCGGCTTTGTCGGACTCGATATCGGCGCCGGCGGCTGCCGGTTCGTTGACGGGGACGTCGCGCTCCTCTCGGCGGCCGTCCAGATCGTTGCCGGCGCACTCGACCGCAAACAGTCGGAGTACCTCTTCCGCGAGTCAGAGGACCTCTACCAGATCGTTTTAGACGCGATCACCGATGCCGTCACCGTCGTCGATACCCGCTTCACCCTCCTCCTCGCAAACGACGCCTTCATCGCGTGGTGCGAGGAGCTCGGCCTTGAGACGGACGTCGTGGGGAGGGACCTCTTCTCCGTCCTCCCGTTCCTCCCGCCCGCCGCCCGGCAGCAGTATGATCGGGTGATACGCACCGGCCGGCCGCTGACGTCGGACCGGACCCTCAGGCTCGGCGACCGGAACGTGACCCTCCGGGAGATCCGGATCCCGATCTTCGATAACGGCGAGGTGGCGCGGGTCATCACCATCGCCCGGGACATCACCGCGCAGAGGGAAGTCGAGGACCTGAAATCCAAGGCTTACGGCCAGATTGAGCGGAACATGGAGCAGTTTGCGCTGCTTGCCGACCATATCCGGAACCCGCTCCAGGCGATCATGGGCCGCGCCGAGCTGCTCGACGACGCCGAGACGAAGGAGAAGATCCGGCAGCAGGTGCAGCGGATCAACGGGATCATCGACCAGCTCGACGAGCGGTGGGCGGAGTCGCGGAAACTCTCGATGTTCTGGCGGCGATACTCCTGATCTGTGCTCACGCCGCCTCCCCGAGCGATCCCCAGACCCGGTTCCGTTCCAGGATGACCCAGTAGCGCCGCAGCTCGGCCTCGGCCGCCCGGTATCCGGGGTAGTGGTCGCCGACGAGGTGCCAGAACCTTTTTGAGTGGTTCTGTTCGCGGAGGTGGGCCGCCTCGTGGACGACGACGTACTCCCGGAGGGTGCCGGGGAGGGCCATCACGCGGAGGTTGAGGTTGATGTTTCCGAGCGTCGAGCAGCTCCCCCACCGGGTCTTCTGGAGTTTCACCGCGATCCTTCCCGGCCCAGGTCCCGCAAGTTCGGGGAGGGCCGCGAGGCGGCTCCGTGCCTCCTCCTTCAGCATCCGGGCAAGGCACTCCCGGAGGACGGGAACCGACGGGCAGGCGACGGTGCGGGAGGCCTCGTCGATCGCGAACCGCGGGCCGGGGGCGAGGGTGTAGAACTGCCCGCGGAGGAGGAGCCGGTCTTCCTTCCCGCATCCACCGGCGGCGAGGCTGTCGAGTTCCCTGCGCCGCTCCGCTATCCAGGCGGCATGGCGCGTGAGAAACCCCTCGACGTCGAAGGAGTGAGGGGCAACCACCCGCACGGTCCCGTCCGGCCGCACCTGGAGCCGGGCGGACCGCACCGCCTTGCGGATGACGATCGCGCCGTCCGGACGCCTCTCGTCGCCTCTCCGGTTCATCAAATCAGTACTGGGCGGTGCAGCCGGAAAAACCCCGTGATCCGGCACGTACCTATACCTGATGGCGACAAATGTATGGTACGGCTCCCGCCCGGGGCCTGCCCCGGGCAGATGCAGAGGGTGACAACCGTGAGCGAGAAGGAACTCAAGATCGGCGATATCGCGGACCTCACCGGGATCTCCGAACAGGACGTCCGGGCACTCATCCGGACCTACGACAGCCTCTTTACCTACCGGACCCTCGGCCGGGTCAAACTCTTCCCGGAGAAGGCGGTCCGGATCGTACAGGAACTGGTCGAGCTCTCCGGGAAGGGCTTCACCCCCGAAGAGGTCGAGAGCGAGGTCCGGTCCGGCAAGAAACAGACTCCGCGGGAGGAGCCGGCGGAGGAAGTTGCCCGTACCGGTGTTGCCCTCCCGGCAGAGACGGTGATCGAGTTCCGGGTGATGCAGGAGACCCTTGCCCGCCAGGAACGCCGGATAGCGAACCTGGCCGAAGAGCTCGAACGGGAGCGCCTGATGAGAGAGGAGGAGGCCGCGCGGTTCCAGAAGGCCCTTGACCGCCTCGAGGCACGCCTCGACCGGCAGCAGGAGCAGCTTGCGGTTGTCGCGGAGTGGGTGGACTACTTCGACCGGCAGATGGACGAGGCCACCCTCCCGGCGCTTGAACGGGTCAGACGGTCCTTCGGAAAGGGCAGCAGCCGTTCCGGGTGACGGTTATAGAGTATTCGTAACAAACTATAGCACTCAATAGGAGATCCTTCACAAGACCTAAATACCACCCCCGCCACCTGCGTGCGAGGTGATTGAGATCTCCCAGCAGAACATGGTTGCACTCCTGACCGTCGCCATCAAGGCCCTGGTCATCAGCGGGTTGCTGGCCTGCATCATCGTCGGGCCGCAGGTTGGGTCGTCTCCTGCGACCTCAGCGGCCGGCGAAGGACGGTACGTGGATTATCCGGCCAAAGACTTCTCATCAGGCGCGGATGCCGCCGCCGGCCCGCACCCCGGGGTCCGGCTGTCGATGGGCGTTCAGGCCGCCCCCTCCGGGGGAAACATCCTCTCTTTTTCGGTATAAGGCCGCCCTTCACCCCATGACGATCTGCACGATCGTCGGGTAGCGGTTCATGATGGTATAGACGAGAGGTTTTGCCACCCAGAGCCTTCCGTCCCGCATCCTGCGGAGCGGGCTGATCTCTTCGAGGCACTGGAGGGCTTCCAGCGCAGTCTCGTCCGCAAGGAAGAAACTGTCCGGGACGGTGGAGTCGAAGTAGAAGAGGATCGGGACCCGGAGACGCCTCTGCAGCGTCTCGGGAAGAGCCTCTTTCAGCCTCGCGAGGACCTCCCGGTCGAAGTCGTACAGCTCCCCGCCCTTCGTGACGGATGACGGGCGCTCCTCGCGCAGGAGTCGGGAGAGGCGTTTGCGCTCCGAAACGATACCGTCGTTGATCCTGCCGATCTCAAGACGCATCCACCGCAAAAGGGTCGATTCGTCGCCTGCTGATGGTCGCACGGGCATGGTATGCTCTTGGTGATTATCGCCCTTTGGGGCCGGTGTACAGACGAGTCTCTGCCATGCGATATATACCTGGCCCCGGACGAAGGTTTATGAACTCCCGGCCCTAAATGGCGTCCCCTGCGTGGTAACCCATGATATGCACCCCAAGAGATGACAGGCGTCTCCGAAAGACGATTCGCTTCCGGAGGCTGCTCTCCTGCGCCGTGCTGCTTGCCGTTACGGCCCTTCTGTTCACGGCCGCTCCGGCGGCCGCCGCCGGCACTCCTGTGGATCGGGAGAGGTATGAGCCCGCCGTTGCTGCAATGCTTGCAGAGATCAACGAGACCGAGCTCTGGAACACGACGTATGACCTGCAGGAGATCCCGACCCGGGTATACGGCACGGAGGGCAACCGGGAGGCCGGCGAGTATCTCTACCGGAGATTTAGCGAGACCCCGGGCCTCACCGTGGAGTTCCAGGGTGGGGACCTCCGGAACGTCGTTGCGACCCTCCCCGGCAGCGGCAGGACCGCCGGAGAGATCGTCGTGGTGGGAGCGCACTACGACAGCACGTCTTCTGACCCCGACCGGGCCCCCGGGGCTACCGACAACGGGTGCGGCGTCGCGATCGTGCTCGAGCTCGCCCGGGTCATGAGCCAGCACTCGTTTGACCGGACGGTGCAGTTCGTGCTCTGGAACGCCGAAGAGGACGGGCGAAACGGCAGCATCGCGTATGCAGAGGACGCCAGGAACCGCTCGGCCCCGGTCGTGCTCTACTTCAACTACGACTCGGCCTGCCACGACCCGGAGAGCCGTTCCGTTCTTGATATCGTCCACGACGAGCGTTCCGGGAACATTGCGGAGCTCATGGCGGATCGTAACATCCGCTACGGGATCAACTTTACCCTGACCGAGAACAGCCACACCTGCACCTCGGACCATCTCCCATTCCGGGACCGGGGGTTCCCGACCGTGACGACCCACTGCGAGGAGCACGGCCCGGCGCATACCCCGGACGACACCATCGAGCACGTCTCGTTTGAATACGCCGCGAAGAACGCCCGGCTCGGCCTTTCGGCACTCTCGGAGGCGGCCGGGCTCCGGGACGGCATGGTGGAATACGCCGTCTCGAAGGGTCCGGCGGCCGGGTAACGTACGGCTTCCCCGTGATGGCGGCGGGGACGGAGGGCACGGCCCCCCGGACCCGTCCCGGCCCGACGGAAACCCGGCTATTCCGGGTCTCCTGTCAAACGGAACCGTTATCTCCCGCGCAGGGGGAGACGGTTCAATCCTCAGCCCTCTCCTGCCGTGATCCAGGGGGTTTTCGATCCGCCCGGTCCCCCGTATGCCGGGAAGCCCTTCCTGCGGCCCGGCACCGGATGCCTCCACCGGGACGGGCGCAGCGAGAAAAGCCACCATTTTATATCGTTGAAACCAACGGTACGGAAATATGAGAGATTCCGAGATTCTGATGAACCCCAACGATCTGGTTCGTTATCTCAAGAAAGACCCGGCGGAGTTTACCAGGGAAGACATCATCCGTTTTTGTGCGGAAAACGGTATTCAGATGGTCAACTTCCGGTACGCCGCCGAAGATGGCAAGCTCAAGACCCTCAACTTTGTCATCTCCTCAATGGAGCACCTCGATACCATCCTCTCGGACGGCGAGCGTGTCGACGGCAGCAACCTCTTCTCGTTCATCGAGGCAGGAAGCAGCGACCTTTACGTGATTCCCCGGTATCGTACGGCGTTCGTAAACCCCTTCACCGAGGTGCCGACACTGGAGCTCCTCTGCTCGTTCTACGACAACGACGGAAAGCCGCTGGAGAGTTCCCCCGAATACGTGCTCCGGAAGGCGGATCAGGAGTTCACCCGCCGGACCGGGTGCACCTTCAAGACCCTCGGCGAACTTGAGTATTACGTCATCAGCCCGAAAGAGGATCTCTATCCCGGCCGCGACCAGAAGGGCTACCACTCGGCCGACCCCTTCGTCAAGTTCGCAGACCTGCGCGACGAGGCGATGCGGCTGATCGCCCGTGCCGGCGGCAGGATCAAGTACGGCCACTCTGAGGTCGGGTGCTTCTTTGCCGGAGACGCCTACTACGAGCAGCACGAGATCGAGTTCCTCCCGATGCCGGTCGAGCAGGCGGTCGAACAGCTGATCGTCGCCAAGTGGGTTCTGCGGATGCTCGGCTACCAGTATGGCGTCGAGATCAGCTTCGCCCCGAAGATCACCGTCGGCAAGGCCGGGAGCGGGATGCACTTCCATATGCTCGCCGAGAAGGACGGCCGGAACCTGCTGGTCGAAGGCGGCAGATTAAGCCCGCTCGCCCGGAAGATGATTGCCGGCATCCTTGATTCCTCCGACGCCCTGACGGCGTTCGGGAACACCATCCCGACCTCCTACCTCCGGCTCGTTCCTCACCAGGAGGCCCCGACGACGATCTGCTGGGGCGACCGCAACCGTTCGGTCGTGGTCCGCGTGCCCCTCGGCTGGGTCGGTGCCGGGAACATGACCCGTGACGCCAACCCCTGCGAAGGTCCCTGCGCGGGAGAGCGCCCCTCCAAGCAGACGTTTGAGTTCCGCGTCGCCGATGGGTCGGCTGATCCCTACCTGACCGTCGCCGGTCTCATCGTGGCGTCGCTCCGCGGGATCGAGATGCCCGGCGCACTCGAGATGGCCGAGCAGCTCTACGTCAGCGGGAACATCTTCCGGCCCGAGTTCAGGGAACGGCTTGCCACGTTCAGGCAGCTCCCCGCCTCGTGCGTCGAGTCCGCCGAAGCCCTCGAGGCAAAGCGGGCAATCTTTGAAGCGGACGGGATCTTCCCCACGGGGATGATCGAGAGCCGGATCGCCTCGCTGAAGGCGTTCGATGA
>JAEWMO010000183.1 GCA_023457135.1 Methanobacteriota archaeon
TCCATCGACGGCTTCAACGTCGGCGTCATCCCGGCATCCGGAGAACTCACGGAGACCGACGTTGCTTCCGGTATCCGTGAGGTTACCGTCACGAAAGAGGGGTTCGCCCCCTACTCTGAGTCTGTCACCGTCGTCGCGGGCCAGACCAGCACCGTGAACGCTGTCCTGGTGCCGGAGGACCTGGACGGTGACGGGCTGCCGGACATCTACGAGAACGGGTATCGCGACGGGTTCGGCAACTGGCATGCGCCTGACCCGTATGCGGTCGATACCGACGGCGACGGGCTTTCAGACGGTTTTGAGGCTGGAGAATCCGTCACCGACGAGAATGGCAACACCTACTTCAGGCAGCGGAGCGACCCGACCAAGGCGGACACGGACGACGACGGCCTCGACGATCTGGCGGAGTTCGAGTACGGCACCGATCCCTTCAATCCGGATACCGACGGTGACGGCCTCCGCGACGGCGCCGACCCCGACCCGCTGACGCCTGCCGCGAGCGGGGCGATCAACCTCGCCAAGATCGGGCGCGAGATCCTGGCCGGCGCGGTCTTCGGGGAGACCGGGTTGCCCGATGGGTCCTTCTACTGGCTGGTCGGGGAGGAGACCGCTTCGTCGCCCTACTACATGGTCGGGTGGATCGGGTTCTCCTGCCTGCCGGTTGTGGGTGGGATCGCTGACATCCGCGACGCGGTGCAGGCGATCCTGAACGGGGACCCGGTCGGCGCGGCGATGAACGCCGCGGGCGCGATCCCCGGACCCGGGGACGGGATCAAGATCACGGGGGCGATCGCCTGCTACACGGGGAAGTTCCCGTGGAAGGCGAGGGAGCTCGGTATCTTATTGTCCAAAGAGCTCCTGGGGCCGTTGCCGGATACGATCAAGATCCAGGTCTGGGATCTGCTCTTCGACGGGGCCGGGAGCCGGCTGGTCAGGGGCGAGATTGGTGCCGGCGATGCGGCGAAGGTGATCGATCAGGGCGGAGACCTTGAGAGAACGTTGAGCGTCATCAAACGCGCGGATGGGAAGGTGTTCTGGCTGGAGGAAGGGAAACTTGGAACAGCAAAGGGTGAGATTCTGGGAACCGTATATGATGGAAAAGGAGGGTCCGGGTGGATCCATATCCAGAATAACCACATCTACTATCATGGTACCAACGATTTCAAGAAAGCGTTCGGCGATGCGTATACGGACGAGAACGCGATAAAAACCCTTATTGAGGACGGGGCGAAATATGGACAAAAGATCGATGACAACGGAGTTTATCACTATGTGGAACCGATTTCCGGGAAAATACTGTTGCTGATTATTGGAAGTAATGGCTATATTGTAACAGCATATCCCCTGAGGGTGTAAGAGTATGAGGAATAATTTGAAGGAAAAACTCAAATTATCAACCTTTATTCTAGATACGGTACCTGAAACTGTATACATGGACAAGGTTTACACGCAGCATGTTCTCATCGAATTTGAAGCTGGACTAAAAGCATACGTATTCGATGGCGCCTTTGAAGGCCATATGCTCTGTACCCCCGATATGATCGGAAAAACCAAAAAAATTGTCTTGGTGATGTTGGTATTATCTCTGGGAAAAATGGAGGCTGCAGGAAAAGATGTAGATCTACCATTAGGCCTTCAAAAAAATTATGCCGGACCTAAACTAGATCTTAATGGCCGCATAGAAGAGATCATCATCCCCGACGACCCCGATAAAGCTGAGCGGTGGCACGATGCCATTGTCGATTTCGGGGCCGGAAAAATCCTAATTGATATCGACAAGGAATACTTCCCCCTCCAGCTTAAAGCGGGAGACTACGTCCACGTGTACGGCCGTGTCGATCTGCGGGGCATCGAGTAAATCGTACCCCCTGATTCTTTTTTCAGCATGTTCCTCGTCGTGACTTATACCGAGTAGGAATCGGCTGGTGTCTGGATGTTGATCTGGGTATCAATATCGTCAATATCGCACCACCCCGCCGGCTACCCCGCTGGCAACCACACCATTGCCGTCCTGAAGGACGGCTACGGGCCGTTCACCACGACGGTGACGGTCGCGAACGGCCAGACCGCGCAAGTGACCGCGACCCTGAGCAACGACGACCTGGACGGGGACGGGCTGCCGGACATCTACGAGAACGGCTATCGCGACGGCTTCGGCAACTGGCATGCGCCTGACCCGTATGCGGTCGATACCGACGGCGACGGGCTTTCAGACGGCTACGAGGCTGGAGAACTGGTCACCGAAGGCGGGAAGACCTACTACAAGCAGCGGAACGACCCGACGAAGGCGGACACGGACGGCGACGGCCTCGACGACTACCTGGAGGATGCGATCGAGAGCGACCCGCTCAATCCGGACAGCGACGGCGACGGGCTTTCCGATGCCCTCGAATGGGGGATCGGCACCGATCTCTGGTCAGCCGACACCGACGGTGACGGCCACTCCGATTACGAGGAGTGGTACGACCCCGACTACGACCCGCTGGTCTTCGAGGAGCGCTACGGCCCGCTGGAGATGGGCCGGGAGTTCCTCCTCGGCGCCGTCCTCGGCGAGTGGGGTGCCGACGACCATGCCAACATCTTCTACCTGGGCGGCTGGGTCGCGAGCGGCGTCATCGTCATCGGGGACTTCCGGGACATCGCCGCGACGCTCTCGCGGGGCGACCTGGTCGGGACAGGGCTGAACCTCGCCGCACTGATCCCGGGCTACGGGGATGCGGCGAAGGTCGCGGCCGTCGTCGGGAAGTTCGTCCTGAAGCACCCGGAGCTGGTCAAACCGGCTGTTCTCCTGCTGGCCGGAGTGACGAAGTATTCGGACGAGACCGAAGAAGCGCTAAAGATCTTGAAGACGAGTTACGGCGATGACGTCCTCGACGTGCTCCGGGCAAACGGAGCGACGGATGCGACCTTCGTCCGGCTCTACGATAAGAACGTCAACCTCTTCCGGGTCAGGCAGATGCTTGAGAACGTCTGTGAGGGCGGGTGGGCGCCGACTAAGAAACTCACTGAATCGGGGAACTTAGACAAGCACTACACCGATCACGTGCTCGATCGATTCGAGTGGGGCGAGACCTTTACGAAATCGGTATACCTGCAGAAGGCTACTACCTTGAGCAACCGGAGAGACGGGACTGTCGAGTTGTATTACCAAGTGGGCTATGACACGCTGGTCGTTTATGACCGTAGTGCCAACGAGTTCGTGAGTATAACGAAGGATGGCCTGATCACGACCTTCTTCAAACCGGATGCTAGGCCTCTTACCCATTATGTGGATGTACGGATCACCGACAGATTGGTTAGGTTGAATTAGATTCGTGAGCGTGGTATGAGAGAATGGTAGATAACAAGCTCCTCAACAGGGTAATAAAAGGCCTGCTCAGCTATGAGAAAAGTATTGAAGAGACCGACGAACACTACGACGAGTTGAAAAGACTCGGGAGATACCCTGTCGATGCACCCTATGGGTTAAAACACTGTCTCCCTTTTTGGATGCAGTTGCTCGAAGAGGAAGGAGTCGACTGTGAGCGATTTCGCGCGGAATATGAGAGAATAACTAGAAAGCTAACCGCACTGGAAGAGAAAAAGGGGCAGGATTATCGCGAAAAGTTGTTTTCTCTGCTGAACGATGAGGTTTACTATTATCCCGTGACAATACGATATTTTGCCGATCAGGAGCCTTTTGAACTTGAAATCCCGAACGATTTTGCTACTCGCAGTTCTCTGGAGATATTACTGATCGAATTAGAACGGGACTATGATCTTACAGAAATTAAGGCAAAAATATCCGCCCTTGATGAAACTTTCAGGAGTAAATATCTGCAACATATCGATGAGATCATCAAATGCTGTGCTGATGCCGTCGACCCATATACTCCAGCTAACTTCTGGTGGGAGCACCCCCTGAAGTTCTTGAAAGAAAAACAGAAAATGCAGAATGACCCTTAGTTCCTTTTTAATGGTGCCAAGGAGACACTGATCCCGATTACGACCCGCTGGTCTACGAGGAGCGCTACGGCCCGCTGGAGATGGGCCGGGAGTTCCTCCTCGGCGCCGTCCTCGGTGAGTGGGGCGCCGACGACCACGACAACGTCTATTACCTGGCCGGCTGGGTCGCGAGCGGCGTCATCGTCATCGGGGACATTCGGGACATCGCCGCGACGCTCTCCCGGGGCGACCTGGTCGGCACGGGGCTGAACCTCGCCGCGCTGATCCCGGGGTATGGGGATGCGGCGAAGGTCGCGGCCATCGTCGGGAAATTCGTCCTGAAGCATCCGGAGCTGCTGAAGCCGGCGATGGTGCTGCTGGTCGGGGTTGCGCCACACGTGGACGAGGCCGCGGAGTGGGCGAAAAACTTCCGAACGCTCTACGGCGACGGGGCACTCACCAAGTTCCTGAAAGGCGGGATCACGGAAGCGGACCTGCATGTGATCGCAAAAAACAGAGGCGATCTGTTAAAGACGCTGGAGGTTACTAAACGTGCGGATGGAAGGGTTGTCTGGCTGGAGGAAGGACTTACAGAAGCGGAGGCAATGGCACGTGGTGTGAGACCAAGTGGGTGGAAGCATATAAGAGAAGACCATTTCCCGGATCTGGTGGCAGCAAACCAATTTGCTGATGTTTTTGGTGGGGCGTATCGCGATGAGAATAAGATAAGAGAACTCATCATGGATGGAGCAAAATATGGGCAGAAGGTTAGTGATGCTGGAGCTTATCACTATGTAGAACCCAATTCCGGGAAAATACTGCTACTGGTTATTGGAAGTAATGGCTATCTTGTGACCGCATATCCTTTCAGGGTGAAGTAGCATGAAGGATGATTTGAAAGGGAAACTCAAATTTCATGTTCGCATACTAGCAATTGAACCCCGAGCTGGATACATGGACACGGTCTACACACAGCACGTTCTCGTTGAACTCGAAAATGGACAAAAAGCGTACGTGTTTGATGGTCCCACTGGGGGCCACATGCTTTGCACCCCGGATATGATCGGAAAAACCAAAAAAATTGTCCTAGTGATGTTGATTCATTCCCTAGCGAAGATAGAAACTCAAGCAGTGAGTATAACCCCCGATCCCTCAAGACCCAGCCTCGAGATCGACGGGCCCATCGACGAGATCATCATCCCGGATGATCCCAATGACGCCGAACGGTGGCACGATGCCGTTGTCGATTTTGGGGTTGGAAGGATCCTGATCGAGATTGATAGAAAGTACTTCTATCTCCAACTGGAGGAAGGGGATTATGTTCACGTGAACGGCCGTGTCGACTTAAGGGGTATCGAGTAGCGCTTTCATCCGATCCCTCTTTTCCCTTCCTAGTTCATATCGCAAGTAAGAACTAGCTGGTATTCAGACACCGAGGTCGTACGGGTCCACTCGACGTACTGACGCCCAGAAGGGGCAGCTACACCCTGTTCACCATGTCGGTGATGGTAGTCTGACCGACGGTTATCCGGTCAAATCGGCTGTGTTCTCCCGCTGGCTGGGGTGGCCCAGTATTCGGACGAGACCGAAAAAGCATTGAGCGACGATGTCCTCGGACACCTCCTTCCTTTTTGGATACATCTGCTCAAAGAAAAAGGGGTTAATTATAATGGCTATCAAGCGGCATATGAAAGAATAACAAAAAAATTAGCAATTCTGGAACAAAAGAGGGGAGTTACCGCGAAAAGTTATTTGCCGAGTTGAGAGAGGATCTCGATTGCTATCCTGTGATACCGGACCTAAACTAGATCTTAATGGCCGCATAGAAGAGATCATCATCCCGGACGACCCCGAGAAAGCCGAGCGGTGGCACGATGTTATTGTCCATTTTGGGGTCGAAAAAATCCTAATTGATATCGATAAGGAATACTTCCACCTCCAAATTAAAGCGGGAGACTACGTCCACGTGTACGGCCGTGTCGATCTGCGGAGTATCGAGTAGATCGTACCCCTTGATTCTTTTTTCAGCATGTTCCTCATCGTGACTTATACCAAGCGGGAATCGGCTGATGTCTGGATATTGATCTGGATCTCGATATCGCACCGCCCCTGCCGAATACCCCGCTGGCAACCACATCGTTAACGACCTCGATGGTGACAGACTGCTGGACAATTTCGAGAACGGGTATCGCGACGGGTTCGGCAGGTGGTACACCCTCGACCCGAACGCGGTCGACACCGACGGTGACGGGCTCACTGACGGCTACGAGACCAGTGGGATGGTCATCGTGGACGGCAAGACCCACTTCAAGCAGCGGAGCGACCCGAACAAGGTGGACACCGACGAGGACGGGCTTGACGATTGGGATGAGGACTACCTGGGAACGAACCCGCTCAACCCGGATACCGACGGCGGCCTGATTCGCGATGGTGACGACGACGCCCCGTTCACCCCGGTCTACATCTCTGCTCCTGTCAATTTGCTGATCGAAAAGCGAGACCCAACGGCCGGGGCTATCTCCGGCGAGACGGGAATCCAGGGCGGGTCGATGAACTGGCTGGTGGGCGACGAGGTTGCGTCGTCGCCTGCGTATTTCGTGGGCTGGATGGCGGCCGGATACTTCGCCGTCGGTGACGTTCGCGATGGTATTGAGGCGTTGTACCAAGGAGATACGATAGGAGTCGGTCTCAGTGCATTCGCCATTGTTCCGTTCGTCGGAGACGGAGATCGGTCCGTCAATGCGCTGCAAAAGGTCGTTACCAAGTATCCAAGCAGGGTTGCGCGTCTGGGGCAATATCTCTTGAAACACGGGATCGTGCAGATAATTCCAAGCGAATCCCTCCAGATGAGCATTCTGAACAGTTGCTTCGAGGGAGGCGCAACCGCGTTGCGGAACCTCAATGTGCCCATGGTGCGGATCCTCGAAGTCGGCAAGATCGACGGGATTCATCTGGCGCGGCATGCCGAAGCGCTGGAGATTGTTCGGGAATCTTCACGCGCAGTTGAAAAAGAGGGAGATGTTGCGGAGATCATTGCTGAGAGGACTGTATTAATAATGCTGTATCCAGGTTCTACATATACATTCATCTCAGATGTGAGGTTGAGGAATGCGTACAACATGGCACTCGGTGAAATTGACACTGTTATTCTAAGGGAGAACAACGTCGCAGCGATCGTGCAGACGAAAATGGGTCGAAATGCTGCCAGCCAGGCAAAAGATCAAATCAGCCGGAACCTAGACATTATTGACGATCGATATCGGTTTATTTCCACAGATAAACCGGACCTGACACCCGCACAGTTCAGAGTTCTGGAACTGGATACCGTTACTATAGGGCCGAAGGATGGCAGCGGGTTCAATCAGATCATTGAGTACACGAATCGCGAACTACATGAGCTTTACAAAACAATCAGGGGATGAGAGATCGTGGGAATGGACTTTGAAATCCAGCAACCGGATGGTTCCCGTAAATATGTCACAATGATGAGTTACGGTACATTTAGCGACATCATTCGTGTCGGAAAGGCAGTTGGGATCGATATGAGTGAGTACGAGAGGATCGTAGAATATTCAGGATTAAATGAAGAAAAAGTCATTCAAATGGAGGATGTTCAGAGGATCCTTCTTTTTTATCAGGAACTGCTAGATCGGGTTGAAGAACTGGACCGAAAGGGTATCATCCTGCTGACCGAAACAGAAGAGCAACGACAAAGGCGAGAAAGGGATAAGTTAGCTACAACGCCTAGAGATCGCTGGAATGGAGCAATATCAAGCCTTCATCAGCTGATCGATCTTTGTGAAAAGACGATTGGAGTCAGAGGTTCAATAGTCATGGTTCTTTGAGGACGCCATGGCGATTGTGGAGACTAAAACGGGTCAAAACGTAGCAAACCAGAAAAGATCTACTCCACTAGAACATTGCCGTCGTTGACGAGCAGTATCAGTTTACTTCCACAGATGGGCCAGACCTTACCCTCGCATAGTTCAGAGTAGTTGAACTGGATACCGGATATCCGAAAAATCCTTCCCTTTTATCGGAGACTGCTGAACATAGTTGAGGAACTGGATCGGAAGGGCATTAATTTGCTGACCGAAACGGATGAACAGCAGCGGAAGCGAGAGATGGAAAGGATGGGCACAACTCCCCGACATCGCTGGGAAGGAGTTAAAATGAACCTTCGTGACCTGATCCATCTCCGTGAGGAGGCGATTAAAGCCAACGCGTCGATTGTCATAATTATCTAACATTTTTCCTGAATCGGGCAAAATAGCCCGGATATTCATTACTGACACCGCTCCCGGGTCGGCCGACACCGACAGTGACGGTCGCGAACGGCCAGACCGCGTGGGTGACCGCGGCCCTGACCAGCGACGACCTGGGCGGGGACGGGCTGCCGGACATCTACGAGAACGGCTACCGCGACGGCTTCGGCAACTGGCATGCGCCTGACCCGTATGCGGTCGATACCGACGG
>JAEWMO010000184.1 GCA_023457135.1 Methanobacteriota archaeon
CCTCGCCTCGCCGCCACGGCAACTCCGAGACCTTGCTCGACTGGGTGCTCGAGGCGATGGCCCGGGAGGGAGGGGTCGCTGTCGAGAAGATCGTCATCCCGGAGGTCGATATCAGGCCCTGCCGCGGGTGCAACGCCTGCGAGACGCTCAACCGGTGCGTCCAGCGGGACTACATGGACTACGTTCACGACCGGATCGTCGCGGCCGACTGCATCATCCTCGCGTCGCCCATCTACTGCATGGGACTTGCCGCGCAGGCGAAGGCGCTGGTCGACCGGGCCCAGGTCTTCCGCTCCCGGAAGTACGTCCTCCACCTCCCGGTCGTCCCGCCCGAACGGAAGGGAAAACGGGTCGGGATCTTTCTCTCAACCGCCGGGCAGGACTGGGACCATGTCTTTGATGCGGCGATCCCGGCGGTGAAGTGCCTCTTTCACGTCGTCGATATCAGAAATGCGGATATCAGGTACCTGATGGTGAACAACGTCGACGAGAGAGGGGCGATCGAGCGCCACCCCACCGCGAAGGCCGACGCGGAGGCCCTGGGACGGGAGGTTATCGGACACCTGCGGGAGGTTCTGGCGGCATGAACAAGCCCGTAAACGTCCTCGGCATCTCCGGCAGCCCCCGGCGGCACGGGAATACCGAGACCCTGCTCGACGCCCTCCTCGACGGCGCACGCGAGGCGGGGGCCGAGGTCGAGAAGATCGTCCTCCGGCAACTCAACTACGGCTCGTGCCGGGGGTGCAACGCCTGCCACAGAACCGGGGTCTGCGTCATCAAAGACGATCTCACGGTCGTGTTCGAGAGGATAACCGCCGCCGACATCCTCGCCGTCGCGTCCCCCATCTACTCGATGGGGATCACGGCGGAGCTCAAAGGGCTGATCGACCGCGCACAGTACTTCTGGGCGCGCAAGTTCATCTTGAAGAACCTCTACTTCACCGACGAGCACATCCGCCGCCACAAAGGGATCTTCATATCGACCGCAGGGCTCGGCTGGGATAACGTCTTTGACGCAGCATTCCCCGCGCTTACCGCGTTCTTCAACACCACCGGGTTTGAGTACTGGGACAATATCATAGCAAACGATATGGACCGTTACGGGGGCATCACAGGGCATCCCACTGCACTCGCGGAGGCGCGGGAGAAGGGGCGGAACGTGGTGAACCTCCTCCGGAAACTGCAGGCAGAGGGATGAACCCCGTCTCCTCCCCGGTCGGATGCCGTGATGGGGCATCAGAAATGTTTCCTCCTGCCCCTCCGCACCGGCATATTCCTCGCCCGGCTCCGGATGCCCGAATCAATAATGTTTCCCGCCAGTCCATTAGCGAAACAACTTTATACACCTTCATGAAATTCCTCTTCTGTTTATAGTCCTGCAGGCACTCCTCCCCGGACTGCAGAAGGATTCGCATGTGACCCCTATCAACCCCCCCGAACACTTCTACGGCACGCCGCCGGAATACCGGATACTTGAGGATATTGACGACGCCGTCCTCGTGATCGGCGAGGGCTGCACCCCCGTCTGGGCAAACCCGGCCTTTCGCCGGATGTTCGGGGGAGAGGAGGATGAACCCGGAACGACAATCCGTCGTCTTGCCGGCCGGCTCCCGGCGGCGACCGGAGAGAGGATCCCGGCCTTCGAGTGCCGGTTCCCTGCCCCGGGCGGAAAAGAGCGGCGATGCCTCGGTTCGGGCCGGAGGGACCCGTCCGGGAAGGGCTGGGTGCTCCTGTTCCGCAGGATCCCGGATGAAAGGAGCGATTACGAGGCGATCGTCGAGTATACCGGAACGGCAACGATCCTCATCGAGGGCGACGGCACCATCCTGGTAGCGAACACGGAGTTCGAGCGGCTCTCAGGCCACTCCCGTGGAGAGATCGCCGGTATAAAGCGGCTCACCGATTTTATCGCCTCAGACGGCGAGCGGGAACGGATCATGGGATACCACACCCTCCGGGAGAGGGCCCCCGGAACCGCACCGAAAAATTACTCCTTCACGTTCACCGACCGTTCGGGCACACCTCACATCGTCGAGGCCACCATCGGCCTGATACCGGGAACGGACCGTTCGGTGATCTCGATCCTCGACGTGACCGGGCGGAAGTGTGCGGAGCGGGCACTGCATGAGAGCGAGGAGCGACTGAACCTCGCGTTCTCGGCGGCAAACGATGCCCTGGTCGACTGGAACGTCAGTTCCGGCGCAATCTTTTACAGTCCCCGGAGTTTTACGATGCTCGGCTACGAGCCGGACGCGTTTGTGCCCACGATCCCCACGGTCCTCGCCCTCGTTCACCCGGAGGACCGCGACCGCGTCGAGGCGGTGCTCACGGCTCTCGCCGCCGGAGAGCGTGACCACGCCGAGATGGAGTTTCGGATGCGCTCCGCGTCCGGGGAGTGGGTTTACATCCTCGACCGGCTCCGGGTGGTCGGGTGCGACGCCGGCGGCAGGCCGAACCGGGTGGTGGGAACCCACACCGATATCACGGAGAGGAAGGAGGCCGAGCGGGAACTGTTGATCCGGAAGATGGCGATGGAATCATCGTTTGCCGCCATTGCTATCGCCGATCTCGACGGCCGCATCACCTATGCCAACCGGGCGTTGCTCGCGATGGCGGGGTTCACCGACCCCGCCGAGGTTATCGGAAAGCACCTCTCCCACCCCTGGGTAGACACCGGGAAGGTCGGAGAGGTTCTTGGCAGGCTCGCGGAGCAGGATCGGTGCACAGGAGAACTGGTCGGCCGCAGGGTCGACGGGACGGAGTTTATCGCCCACGTCACCGCGAACTTCGTAATCGACGAGTCCGGGACCCCGGTCTGCATCATGGCCACCGCCGTTGACATCACCGCAGAGAGGCGCATGGCGGCGGCGCTCCGGGAGAGCGAGGAGCGCTACCGGGCGCTTGCGGAGTCTGCGCCGGACATCATCTTCCTCGTCGGCGTGGGGGGCGACGTCCTCTACGTGAACGGTGCCGGTGCCCGCCTGCTCGGCACGGACCCGGAGAGCCTCCGGGGAAAGAACGTCAGGACTCTGTTCCCGCCGGACGTTGCGGACCGGTGGCTTGCGATGATCCGCCTCGCAGCGGAGCAGAACGAGGAGATCCTCACCGAGGAGACCCGGCTGCCCGGGAACAGGGGAGGCATCTGGCTTGAGACACGCCTCATCCCGATGCGGGAAAGCGACGGGACCGTCCGGCGCCTGCTCGGGATCAGCCGCGACGTCACCGGCCGGAAGCGGGCGGAAGAGCAACTCCGGTTCCAGGCCCGGGTACTCTCGCAGGTGGAGGAGGCCGTGATCGCAACGGACACGAGGGGGCGGATCGCGTACATGAACCGGGCCGCCGAAAGGCTTTACAGCGTCGCCCCGGGCGCGGCCCTCGGCCGTCCGGGCCCGGACCTCTTCACCCGCGAGTGGATTCGACCGGAAGACGAAGAGAGGTTCCAGGAGGCTCTTCTGTCCTCCGGGACCTGGCGGGGCGTTGTCCTCCACCGAAAACAGGATGGGGAGGCCGCCTTCGTCGACGAGACCCTCAGCACCTTAACCGACGAGTCCGGGCGGATCACCGGGACGCTCTTCTCCCTCCGTGACGTGACTGCGCAGAAGCGGGCCGAACAGGAACTCCGGATCAAGGATATGGCGATAGCGTCGTCACTCGACGCCATCTCTCTCACCGGTCCTGACGGGAGGATCATCTACGTCAACCGTGCCTTCCTTGCCATGCACGGGTGGGAGCGGGAAGACGAGATCCTCGGACAGCCCGCCACGGTGCTCTGGGCCGACCCGGAAGAGGCAGAGCGGGTCGTAGAGGCGTTTCACCGGGACGGCACCTGGGTGGGAGAAGTGAAAGGCCGGCGGCAGGATGGGTCGACCTTCCCCATGCAGCTCGCCCTCTCCTCCGTCACCGACGAGGCGGGAAAGCCGCTCTACATAATGGGGTCGGGGATCGATATCACCCGGCGAAAGGAGGCCGAACGGGAACTCCGGATCAAGGATATGGCGATAGCATCCTCGCCGAGCGCGTTCTCGATCGCAGATCTCGAGGGACGGCACATCTACGTCAACCAGGCGTTCCTCTCTCTCTGGGGCTACGACTCCCTCTCCGAGGTGATCGGGAGATCGGTCAGGGAGTTCTGGGAGGACGGCCAGATCGTCACCGGTTCCGGCAGGTATACGGGCGAGCGGATCGGGAAAAGACGGGACGGCTCGACGTTCTGTACCATCTTCTCGGGAAACCTGGTCACGGACGATGCCGGGATCCCTATCGGCCGGGCGGCTTCGCTCATCGATATCACCGACCTGAAACGGGCCGAAGTGGAGGTCCAGGCCCATAACCGGGCACTCTCGATCTTAAACCAGATCATCGGAGTATCGGCATCCGTGACGGACATCGACGAGATGCTGGAGAGCGTGCTTGCGGCGACCCTCGCTCTCCTCGAACTTGCGGGCGGCGGGATCTACCTGGTCGAGCCCGGAAGGCGGAGGGCGAGGCTCGTCTGTGCATACGGGCTGCCGAAAGACTTCCCAGCGCAGCCATGCATCCCGGAC
This sequence comes from Methanobacteriota archaeon, assembly GCA_023457135.1. Classification (GTDB taxonomy): domain Archaea; phylum Halobacteriota; class Methanomicrobia; order Methanomicrobiales; family Methanoculleaceae; genus Methanoculleus. The sequence continues at coordinate 4,545 of JAEWMO010000184.1, forward strand.
ATCACCGTTCCGCCCTATGGGGATGTGCTGGTTGCGGGAGAACCCCGGTTCTACGACGATCATCCGGACCTCCGCTACCCGGGGGAGAGCGGCGGGACACTGCACCCTTACGCCAGCATCCCGATTCTGGCGCATGGCAGGATCCTCGGGGCCCTGGACGTGGTGACGGGGGACGGCAACCCGCTCACCGAAGCCGACCGTTCCCTTCTCACAGCCATAGGGAGGGAGATCGGCACCTCCGTCGAGCGCACCATGCTGATCCGGCAACTCGGGATGGCCGAGCGTGAGGCAAACCTCTACCTCGACATCCTCAGCCACGACATCAGGAACGCCGAGAACGTCTCGGGGCTCTACACCGATCTCCTCGTCGAGACACTCGAAGGGGAGGCGAAAGGGTATGCCCGGAAACTCCAGGCGAGCATCAGGAAGAGCATCGAGATCTTACGGAACGTCTCGACGATCCGCCGGATTCACCAGGAGTCGGCAGTGCTCGGGCCGGTCGACCTCGATGGAGTGATCCGGGAGGAGATCGGGATGTTCCCGGAGATCCGGTTCACGTATGCCGGCACGGAACTCACGGTCACGGCCGACGCGCTCCTCTCCGAGGTCTTCACGAACCTGATCGGGAACGCTATCAAGTTCGGGGGTCCGGCGGTCGAGATCACGATCCGGGTGGAGGAGCGCGACGGCGAGGTGCTGGTCTCGGTGGAGGATACCGGGCCGGGAGTTCCCGACGAGATGAAAGAAGCCGTGTTCATGCGGTTCGGGCAGAGCAGGCACCGGAAGAGCGGCCAGGGCCTCGGCCTCTATATCACCCGGATGCTTGTCGAGCGCTACGGCGGCCGGGTCCGGGTCGGCGACCGCATACCGGGCCGGCCGGAGTGTGGTGCGGCGTTCCGCTTTGCGCTGAAGAAGGCCTGAAAAGAGCCGGGTTGATCCCTCAGAGGAGGAGGGACCAGAAGAGGAGGCCGACGGAGGCGACGATCAGGACGGCAAAGACGGCCGGGTTCCAGTCGAGGACTTTGCGCCCGTCGAGCACGCTGATCGGGAGCATGTTGAAGGTGGCTATCATGGCGTTTATCCGGAGCCCGACGATGCCCACGAGGCCGAGGAGCCCGGCGCCGCCGGTGAGAAGCACGAGAGCCGCGAAGGGTATGCAGAGGACGAGGTTCGTGATCGGCCCCGCCGCCGATATCCGCCCGTTCTCGGTTCTTGTCGCGTTCCCGTAGACATAGGTCGCTCCCGGCGCCGCAAAGACGACTCCCACAAGCGCCGCCATCACCACGGCGACGAGGAGCATCTGGTTGTCCTTCTGAAACTCCGCCCAGTAGCCGTAGCGCATGGCGGTAAACTTGTGCGCGAGCTCGTGCAGGACGAACGCAACCCCCACCGTGACGAGGGACATCACGAAGAGGAGGAGGAAGGTATTGAGGTTCACCCCGCCCCGGATGTAGATCAGGGTGAAGGCGACCGATATGGCAAGCCACGCGATCAGGAGGTCCCGGCGTTCGCGCAGCGGTATTCGTTCCAGCATCCGGTACCAGGTTTGTCCCGGCACGATAATATTCTTCGCTTCCCGCGGGAGCCGATCGGGCCGTCAGATTTATTCTCCGGTCGCGGTCAATCTTGTAGTATGTCCCTTGACGCCGTCAGGAACAACATCCGGGAGATCGACGAGAAGATCATCGATCTGGTTGCAGAGCGGCAGAGACTCGCGGCCGAGGTCGCCCGGATCAAGCAGGAGAAGAGCCTTCCCATCCACGATCCGCCGCAACGGAAGGCGGTCCTCGACCGCGTCTTCACCTACGCCGTCGAGAGCCGGATCGACCCGGTCGCCGTACGCCGGCTCTTCGAGATCCTGATCGATATGAGCGAGGAGCGGCAGCGGGAGTGCAGCGGAGACGGCAACCTGCCGTGAGAGAGTGTCGCAGGTGGGGAGGCCTCGGACGCAAAGATAAGCACTCAGGCCTTTGATCCAAGGGTGAATTACATCTCCGATTGATTACGTTTGCCCTGTAGGGCACCTTCGTGTTGACCTGTTCTTGCGCGAGGGCACCATCGATGATGGATGGTATGCACCGCATCGCGGATGTCGGCGATACCGCCCGCGATCGGCAGGCAGGAGAACCCAATCCACCCGACCATGGAGTAGGGCGACGAGGCGGTCTCCTCGCCGACCAGCCAGGAGAAGGACCCGTCGGGCAACCCGGTCTCCCCGAAGACCGCGCCGGCCAGGATCTCGCGCCCGATCTTGCCGAGGTTGATGTCGTTGGTTGCTGCACGGGTCAGCGGGTCGGGGTCGGCGCCGTCGCGGAGGCCGTCGCCGTCGGTATCCGGGTTGGAGGGATCGCTCTCAATCTTCGGCAGACCAATCGATGTCTGCAGGACGAAGAATCAGGTGTCCTTCGCGAACCTGTTCCAAAAATTGAACGGGCGTCAAGGAATCATGATAACCGAACCACAAACCGCAAGCGCCTTCTCGCAGATCTCAATGAGCTTACGGAGGGTGGGGATCGTTCCTGAAAACCGCTTTTTGGATGAGGCAGGTGCTAGGCCGGCTTCCATCATTCGTTTATATCCAATTTCCTCAGAATCGCTCAATAAAACGAGGCCATCCCTTTCAAGCTGCATGAACGTATTCAACATGCTTCTACAAAAAGTGAGGAGTTTCTGAATGTCCTCCGAGGCGAGGATCATTTCGCCTTCAATGTAATCCGTATAATCTGTGATCCTATAAAATTCGCTCATGTCGAGCCCGGCTTTTTTTCCCACAGAGATAAGGCCGCTTATTGACATATCGACAATAAATTCGCGCCTCCCGTCCGGATCCTCAATTTCAAACCTAACCGCCATCCTATTTCACCGAGTGATTGTTTTGAAGATTTCGTTTATTTCAATGCTCGTGTAATCGAGATAATAATCATAGTTGTATCCATTCTTTGGACCAACACTAAACGCATCCAGCAGCACAGACCTAAACTGCTCGGGTTCAAGGCCTTGAACCGATGTTGAAATAAATTGATCACCACTAATTACGTTTAAGTTATCTCGAATTTGCTCACCCGCCAATTTCGCTTTTCTCATTCCCGATTTCGTCTGCACAATAGTAACGAGGTCATCCCACAATTATAAGAGGTCTTGAATAAACCCGGGATGTATGGCATTCCGGGAAATCAATGACGATCTCTGGGCAATCATTGAGCCGCATCTCCCTCCTCAGAAACCTCATGTCGGGCGACCACGAACCGACCATCGGGCGATGTTCAACGGGATTCTGTATGTCCTGACCACCGGTTGTACCTGGAGCGACGTCCCTCGGCAATATGGCACGAAATCGACGGTACATCGGTTTCACCTCTATCTTGCCGAACATAGTATCTATCAGGACATTTTCCTCGACCTTCTTCGATCGGGCTATGAGATCCGGAAAATCGATCTCACCCACTGTTCCACCGATACCAAGGATATCCCGGCTAAAAAGGGGGATCGACCGGTTA
>JAEWMO010000185.1 GCA_023457135.1 Methanobacteriota archaeon
GTATCGGTCAGGGTTGCCCGGGCCCTGCGCCTGCAGAGGGGGCCGGTTCCGCAATCCCGCCGTCTCCCCTGAGGATGCAAAAGAGCCGGGCGAGCGAGATGAGGTCCTGCCGGTTATGTTCCACCACCGGGACGAGCGGGCCGGGGTTGCCGGTCCGCCGGTAGGTCTGGTAGAATGCCGGGACCAGCGCGCTCGGGATATCGTCCTTTCGGCCGATGCCGAGAACGTTCGTCTCGAGCGCACAGAGACGACAACTCCCGAACGTCTCCCGCCAGCGCCGGCGTGCGGGAGGGAGGATATCGAAGTGGGGGAGGGTGAGGTCCGCCGGGATGCCGTGGCGGGCGAACCGGTCGCGCAGGTAGGGGAGGTCGAACGCCCTGCCGTTGAAGGTGACGAGGGCCGCGCCGTCCGCCTCGAGATACGGGAGGACGGCGGTGAGCGCGACCTTCTCTTCCCCGACGGAGCGGAGGAGGTACTGGCGGACGGTGATAGACCCGCCCTCGAGCCGGGCGAGGCCGATGAGGATGATCGGCCGCCCGGAGAGCCCCAGTGTCTCGATATCGAGGAAGAGCAGGTCCCCGGCGTCGTGAAACCGGCTGATCTGGAGGAGGAGCGGGTCGGAGCACCGGTGCCGCCGCCCGATCCAGTCTGCAAGGCCGCGGGTATCCCCCTGCTCCACCGCGCAGAGGAGCCGGGCGGCCTCCCGGCAGTAGCGGGGATGCTCCATAAGGTCCGCGACCGTCCGGTAGCCGAGCCGGTTCAGCCTCCGCCCGGTCGCCTCGCCGATCCCGCACAGGAGCGTGAGGTCGGCAAGGACGGCCGAGGCTGCCCGGTCCGGGTCCCGGCCGTCGAGGCCCATGGGGCTCCGGGACTCGACGACGTAGCACGTGCCGGCGGGGGAGGCAACCTCCCGGCCGCCGAAGACGTCCTCGATGCTCCGGCCGCGGTATCCGGCGACGAGGTCGTCATGGAGCCGCCTGGCCTCCCGGAACCCCTCTGCCTGCTCAAACGGGTATACCATTGCCGGCAGAGGGGTAGGCCCTCCCGGCATTCAAACGTAACCGCCGCGTGGTGAAAGTGAGTGGGGGAGGACCTCAGGGCCCTCAAGCACCGCATAAATACTTCTGCGGGCAACAGAGAGGAGAAGGCCATGCAGATCAAAGCGTTCCTGATCGATATCGACGGCGTCCTCTACGTCGGCGACCGGCCGGTCGACGGGGCCGCCGGGGCGCTCCGGGAACTCGACCGGCGGGGGATACCCTACCGGTTCGTCTCGAACACCACCCGCCGCTCCCGCCGGTCGGTCGCCCGGCGCCTGGAGGGGCTCGGCTATGCCATCCCGGAGGCCTGGATCGTCACCGCCCCGGTCGCGGCCGCCATGCACCTCCGGGAGGGAGGCCGGACCCGCTGCTTCCTCCTCACCACCCCCGATGCCCGGACCGACTTTACGGACGCGGGCATCCGTGCGGTCGGGGAGGATGCCGATGCCGTCGTGGTCGCCGACGCCGCCGAAGGCTTCATCTACGAGAGCCTGAATACGGCGTTCCGCCTCCTCATGGACGGCGCGGACCTGGTCGCGCTCGAGAAGGACCGCTACTGGATGGGCCAGGACGGGCTGATGCTCTCGGCCGGGCCCTTCGCCGCCGCCCTCGAATACGCCGCCAGGAAGACGGCCGAGGTGATCGGGAAGCCCTCACCGGCATTCTTCCTCCGTGCGCTCGCAGAGACCGGGGCCGGGCCCCGCGAGGCCGCGATGGTCGGCGACGACATCCGCACCGACGTCGGGGGTGCACAGGCCTGCGGGATGAAGGGGATCCAGGTCCGGACCGGGAAGTACCGGGAGGAGATCGTCCGCCAATCGGGGATCACCCCCGACCTCGTCATCGACTCGCTCGCGGATCTCCCGGAATACCTCTAGACAGGGCGGACTCACTCCCGGACGATATAGCGAACGGCGGCCGGGACCCCGGCCTCCGCCGCCTCGTCCCGTATCCGGGCCACGGCGGTCTCGCAGTAGGCGGCGGAGATATCGATCCCGATGAACCGCCGTCCCAGCCGGCGGGCGACGAGGGTCGTCGTCCCCGCGCCGTTGAAGGGGTCGAGGACCAGGTCCCCCCGGTAGGAGAAGAGTTTGATCACCCGCCGCGGGAGCTCCTCGGGAAACATCGCCGGATGCCGGTATTCCTGCATCCTGACCTCCGCCGGGAAGACCCACCGGGCAAAGACCCACTCCTTGAACTCGTCGCCGGTGATATCGGCGTCCTCCTTCCGCCCGGCCTTCCGGTGCGTCTCCTTGTCGAAGACCTCGATGAACTCCCAGGTATACTTCAGGTAGGGCATCGAGGGCGACTTCCAGCTCCCCCAGGCGGTGTACCGGGCGTTGTAGTAGTTCTTCTCCCAGAGGATCTCCGCCTTCCAGAGGAACCCGATAGCGAGGAGCCGGGAGGAGATGATGTGGTGGGTGGGGACGTAGTCGGAGAAGAGCGGCTGGACATTGACCGCCATCCGCCCGCCGGGCTTGAGGATACGGTAGCACTCCCGCCAGACCGGTTCGAGTTTCCCGAAGTAGTCGTCCCATTCGCGGGTATCGTTCGTCCTCTTGTCCGCGTAATGGTGCCCGAAGTTGTACGGCGGCGACGTGAGGATGAGGTCGACGCTTCCATCGGGGATCTCCGAAAGGACCTTTCCAGCGTCGCCGCAGATGATGCTGTCCGTGAATCGCCGGATGGCACGGAGCCCGGGAGGGTTGACGGCATCGCTCGCGTCTGCCGTGCCCGGCCGGCCCCCTCTCTTCCCTTCCCGGTCCGGTAACCCTTCCTGCCGCATCCCGTCCGGCCCCTCCGGGGGGGCGATACACCCGGGAGGTGTTAAGTGTAGCCCCCCGCCTCGCGGGGGGTGCGGGTCGCCGGGGCGGTGGCCACGAGATACGTTGTCTTGCGCATCTGGCTTCGCCGGATTACGGTCGGATACCCGGCAGCCCGCTCGGCAAGGCAGGCAAACGTGGTGAACGCAGTTCTTTCCATACAAGAACCGTGGTGAGGACGCTACTTAACCATAGGCCGCGTGCGGTGTGAAAGTGAAGCACCCGATGAGTCCGCCCGGCAGCCCGGCCGGCCCCCGTGCCGTGATAGCCGGAACGGCAGGCAGAACGGCATGGATCTCGGGCATCGCCACGCTCTGCCCCCGTATCGGCCGAAACGGCATGTGTCAGGTTGGCAAGTGTTAATGTATCCCCTGACAAATACATGAAACGGAGTGCCGTATGCTGGATATCAGTGATTTGCACGTGAGCGTGGATGGCACCGAAGTGCTCCACGACATCAACCTCCACATCGGACAGGGGGAGACCCATGTCCTGATGGGCCCGAACGGCTCGGGAAAGAGCACGCTGCTCAAAGCCGTCATGGGGTTCGGCGGCTACGCGATCACGGCGGGATCAATCATCTTCAAAGGGAAGGATATCACCAACGTGCCTATCCACGAGCGGGCCCATCTCGGGATCGGCATGATGTTTCAGCACCCGCCGGCAATATCCGGGCTGAAACTCGGAAAACTGATCGCTGCGACGTCGCACATGGAAAAAGACGCGATAGAGGCGCTCGCACAGTCGGTCAACATGGATCACTTCCTTGACCGGGACATCAATGTCGGGTTCTCCGGCGGCGAGATCAAGAGGAGCGAGGTCCTCCAGCTGAAGGCCCAGCAGCCCGACTTCATCATGCTGGACGAACCGGAGAGCGGCGTCGATCTCGAGAACATGAACCTGATGGGCAAAGAGATCGCGGCCCTCCTCGAGAAAGATATCCACATCGTCAACCGCCAGCGGAGCGGTCTCATTATCACGCATACCGGCTACATCCTCGATTACCTCGAGGCCGACCAGGGGCATGTGCTGATCAACGGTCAGATCCGGTGTCACGGGAACCCCCGCGAGATCCTCAGAGTCGTCAAGGAGAAAGGATACGGAGAGTGTCTGCGTTGCAAACAGATGTAACCGATATGGAGCACCTCTCGGAGAAGGACCGGGAGCGCCTCGCCCTGACCGGCCTTGAGGTCGGGATGCAGAACCGGTGCGGGAGTTTCTTCCAGGTCGACCAGAAGGTGATCCAGACCACCTGCGGGGCCGAAGGGATCGAGATGCTCCCCATCGCGGTCGCCCTCGAGAAGTACGACTGGGTGAAGGACTACTACTGGAACGCCGTCCCGAAGGACAAGGACAAGTATACCCAGTACCTGGCAAAGCAGGAGAACCCGCAGGGCCTCGTCGTCATCGCTCACGAGGGCGCAAAGGTCGAGATGCCCCTCCAGGCCTGCCTCTTCCTCCGCGAAGAGCCGGTGCAGCACGTCCACAACATCTTCATCGCACGGGAAGGGTCGGAGATCAACATCATCTCCGGCTGCGCGAGCTCCTGGCAGAAGGAGCATGGTGCGCATATCGGGGTGACGGAGATCTACGTCGGCAAGGGTGCCAAAGTCACGTCGACGATGATCCACAACTGGAACCCGGGCATCAGCGTCTTCCCGCGGAGCGCCATCATCGTCGAGGAAGACGGCACATTCCTCTCGAACTACGTCTGCATGCAGCCGGTCAGGCAGATCAACATGTACCCGACGGCCCGCCTGGTCGGGAAGAACGCCGTCGCCCGGTTCTCGAGCATCGTCGTCGCGACGCCCGGCTCACTCCTCGACCTCGGCTCCCGGACCATCCTCGCCGCCGAGCACACGAGCACCGAACTCATCACCCGGGCGATCACCACCGGCGGCAAGGTCATCTCGCGGGGGCACATCCTCGGCGAGCAGGACAACACCCGGGGCCATATCGAGTGCAAAGGCCTGATCTTGAAAGACGGCATCATCCATGCCATCCCCGAGATCGAAGGGACCCTGACCGGGACCGAACTCTCTCACGAGGCCGCGGTCGGCAAGATCGCCCGCCAGGAGATCGAGTACCTGATGGCACGGGGACTCTCGGAGGAGGAGGCCACCGCAACCATTATACGCGGGTTCCTGGATGTTAAGATCAGCGGCCTGCCGCCAGTCCTGCAGGCGCAGATCGACGCCGCAATCGACAAAGCCGAGTCAGGCTTCTGATGCGTGAGACGTTATGACGGAGACCGACCCCTACTCGCGTGAACGCGAGGAGATGGTGGAGTTCCAGATCCGGGCCCGGGGGATCAGGGACGAGCGGGTGCTTGCCGCGATGCGGAAGGTCCCGCGCCACCTCTTCGTGCCGCAAGGCCTCGAGCGTGCCGCCTACGAGGACCGGCCGCTCCCCATCGGGGAAGGGCAGACCATCTCCCAGCCCTATATCGTCGCCGTCATGACCGAACAGCTCGACCTCTCGCCGCAGGACCGGGTGCTCGAGGTCGGGACCGGCAGTGGCTACCAGTCCGCACTCCTTGCCGAACTTGCCGGGACGGTCGTCTCCATCGAACGCCTCCCCGATCTTGCCGACCGGGCGCAACAGAACCTCGCCCGGGCAGGGATCACCACGGTCCGGATCGTCGTCGGCGACGGCACGGAAGGCTACTCTCCTGAGGCGCCCTACGACGCCATCATCGTCACGGCCGCATCACCCGGCATTCCGCAGCCGCTGGTCGACCAGCTTGCCGAAGGCGGGCGGCTGATCGCCCCGGTGGGGCCGCGGGAGTGCCAGGACCTCATCAAGCTCGTCAAGCGCGAAGGCAGGGTGGAGGAGATCCCGCTCGGTGGAGTCTGCTTCGTCCCGCTCATCGGGCAGTTCGGGTGGCGGGGAGAGGAGAGCCCGTGACGGTCTACGACATCACCCGCCCCCTCTCCGCGGACGCGGTCCTCTACCCCGGCGACGTCCGGCCGCAGTTCCACGAGATCGACAACGGGCAGTACCGGGTGACGGAGATGACTCTTGGAACCCACACGGGAACGCACATCGACGCACCGTCCCATTACCTCAGGGACGGCATGACGGTCGATGCGATCCCGCCCGACGTCCTCGTAGGGCCGGCACGGGTGGTCGACTGCAGCGACGCGGAAGGGCTCATCGGCCCGGAGTGTCTCGCCGGCCGTCTCGCCGGCACCCGGACGCTCCTCGTAAAGACCTGGTTCTCGGGACGGCAGGAGTTCGATCCCGAATACCCGTCGCTCTCCCCTGAAGCGGCGAAAGTCATCGCCGAGGCCGGGATCACCTGCCTCGGCACCGACACCCCGTCAATCGAGGCGTTTAACGGGGATGGTTCGGTCCACCGCCTCCTGCTCGGGAGCGGCATGGCCGTCCTCGAACTCCTCGATCTTGCGGCCGTGCCGGAGGGGGAGTACACCATGGCGGCGCTGCCGCTGCGGATCAGGGGTGCGGACGGGTCGCCCGTGCGGGCGATCCTCTGGGATAAGGAGGAATTTGCGTGAGTTTCTGGCACGAGGCTATCGGAAAGATCGAAGGGGTGCTCAAGGACAGCGGAGTCGAGGACGGGGTTGTGACGCTCGAGGTGACCTACGGCGGGGACGTCTGCCAGTACCCGAAGGGCGTTCGCATGGAGGGCCACTTCGGAGGACAGAGCGGGCAGTTCGTCACGAGCGATCCGGTGCGGGCCAACACCCGGATAGCCTTCATGTTCGGCGCACCGCTTGCGAACCCCAAACAGCGGGCGGCGGCAGGCGCGATCGTCAATACCGTCTCGGCGTTCCTCTGCCTCTCGCGGAAACTTCACCCCTGCACCCCCGACTGCTACGGCCCCTGCCTCGCGGAACTCTCGCGCGAGATTGCCGGGAAACGGGTCTACCTCGTCGGCCCGATGCCGGTGCTGGAACGGGCCCTCGCGGGGCAGACGGTCGACTCGCCCGAAGCCGCCGATCTCCTCCTGGTGGCCGGCGACGGCATGACGACCGATGCAGGGGTCGCCTGCATCGACGAGTACCGGGGCAGGAAGCGGATGATCTTTCTCGGCCCCTCGACCGCCGGAGTGGGGGGCCTCTTGAATCTCGAGCACTGGTGCCCTTACGGCCGATGAATATCTTTTTTTAGGAAAAAAAGGATTATACAGGAGTATGCTTTTCGGCTCTTCCGGAATCCGGCAGGAGTTCAGCCCCGGCCTCGTCAATCTCGCCCTCCGCATCGGAGCGGCCGTCGCAGACGGCGCACCGGCCATCGCCGTCGGCAGGGACACCCGTACGACCAGCGAACTACTCGAACATTGTGTCGTCGCCGGGATGCTCTCGGCCGGTGCAACCGTCTATTCCTGCGGCATCGCGCCCACCCCGACCGTCGCGCACGCGACAGGATGCGTGGACGCGGGATGCATGATCACCGCCTCGCACAACCCCGAATCCTACAACGGGGTCAAACTCTTCAACCCCGACGGCTCGTCGTTCACCCTCCGGCAGCAGGCGGCGATCGAGGAGGCGCTCAAAGGCTCCCACTGGAAGAGCTGGGACGAGCAGGGGCACGTCTTCTCCACCGACGCCGTGGATGCGCACCGGGAGGCGATCCTTGACCGGATAAGCCTCTCGCGGCCGATCAGGGTCGTGCTCGACTGCGGCAACGGCGCGGCAAGCGTCATCACCCCCGACCTCCTCGCAACGGCAGGGGCGACCGTCGTCGGGCTGAACTGCAACGTCTCCGGCCGGTTTGCCCGGCCCTCGGAACCGCTCGAGGTGAACCTCCCTTACGCCGGGGAGATTGTCCGGAAACGGGAGGCCGCGTGTGCGATCATCCACGACGGCGACGCCGACCGGATGATGGCCTTTGACGAGCGCGGACGCTACATCGACGGGGACCACCTCCTGATGCTCTTTGCGAAGTACCTCGACCGGAAGCGTGTGGTCACGACCGTCGACGCCTCGATGGCGATCGAGGAGGTCGCGGAGGTCCACCGCACCCCCGTCGGCGACAGTTTCGTCTCAGAAGAACTCCTCTCCTGGGGAGACTTCGGCGGCGAGGCGTCGGGGAGCTGGATCTTCCCCGAACACTCCTACTGCCCGGACGGGATCTACGCCGCGGCCCTGCTCTGCGAGATCGCGTCCGAGTGGTCGATCGCCGAAGAACTCGACCGGATGCCGCGGTATACCCTTCTCAGGGAGTCTTACCGCATCCCCGCGCCCCGCGATGTCATGACGGCGATGGGGGCCGACGAACCGACCCACGGGGTCCGGTTCGAGGACGAGGACGGCTGGTACCTGGTCCGGGCGAGCGGCACCGAACCCAAGGTCCGGATCACCGCCGAGGGAAGGACGCCGGCAAAGGCGAAAGAGATGCTTGATCTCGGCCACGCCGCCCTGGAGCGGGCGAAACGCAGTCTGGAGTGAGTCTATGCAGTGTGTCGTACTTGCAGCAGGAGAAGGGAAACGGATGCGCCCCCTGACCGCCCGGCGCCCGAAGGTGATGCTTCCCATCGCCAACCGCCCGATGATGGAACACCTGGTCCTCGCGGCCCGCGATGCCGGGATCACCGACTTCATCTTCGTCGTCGGCTACTTTGAGCGTGAGATACGGAACCATTTCGGGGACGGCAGCGCCCTCGGGGTGAAGATAACCTACGTGACCCAGCGCCACCAGCTCGGCACCGCAGACGCCCTCCGTGCGACGGCGGGGATGGTCGGCGGCAGGTTCCTCCTCTTAAACGGCGATATGGTCTTAAAGACGGACGATATCCGGGAACTCTGCCGGAGAAACGCCCCCTGCGTCGGGATCCACGAGACCGACCACCCGCAGGACTACGGCGTCGTGACCGTGGAGGGAGACCGGATCACCGGCCTTGAAGAGAAGTCGGAGCACCCGAAGAGCAACCTGATCAACGCGGGCGCTTACCTCTTTGATCTCGACGTCTTCGACCTCCTCGGCAAGATAGGTGTATCCGGGCGCGGGGAGTTCGAGCTGACCGATGCCCTCGACACGTATATCAAGAGAGGGGAGCTCACGGCGCACCCCCTGGCGTACTGGCTCGACGTCGGACAACCCTGGGACCTCCTCGATGCAAACGGGGCGCTCCTTAGCGCGATGCACCACGAGAAGTGCGGGACCGTCGAGGACGGGTGCACCATCCCCGAGTCGGTCAGCATCGGGAAAGGGACGGTGATCCGGGCCGGCACCTACATCGAGGGCTCCTGCATCATCGGGGAGAACTGCGTCATCGGCCCGCACGCCTACATCCGCGGATCGACCGCGATCGGCGACGACTGCCACATCGGGCACGCGACCGAGATCAAGAACTCCATCGTCATGCCGGGGACGAAGATCCCGCACTTCAACTACATCGGCGACAGCGTCATCGGGAGCGGGTGCAACTTCGGGGCCGGGACCAAGGTTGCAAACCTCCGGCACGACAACGGGTCGGTGAAGGTCTGCGGGAAGTCGACCGGCCGGCGGAAGTTCGGCGCCATCATCGGCGACGACGTCCTCTTCGGGATCAACTGCTCGGTCAACGTCGGGAGCCTCATCGGGAGCGGGACGCGGGTGGCACCCCACTCTCTCGTCGAGGGATGCATCGAGGACGGGTCAATCATCAGGTGAGGAAAGAATGCAGGCAGTTATTTTAGCCGCAGGAGAGGGGAGCCGACTCCGGCCGCTGACGCGGAGCAAGCCCAAAGCGATGCTCCCGGTCGCGAACCGGCCGATCATCGAGTACGTCATCGATGCCCTCCTCGAGAACGGGATCCGCGACATCGTGGTGGTGGTCGGCTACCGGAAGGAGGACGTCATCCGGCACCTCAACCGGCTCGACGCCCCCATCCAGGTCGTCGTGCAGGAACGCCAGCTCGGCACCGCCGACGCCCTCCGGGCGGCCCGGTCCGAGATCACGGATGACTTCCTGGTCCTTCCCGGCGACAACTACATCAACGCGGAGTCGATCGCCCGGATAAAAGGGGAGCAGAACGCCATGCTCGTCGCCGAGCACCCGAGCCCCTCGGACTTCGGGGTCGTCGTGATCAGGAACGGCCTCGTCCGCGAGATCATCGAGAAGCCCGAGGATGCCCCGACGTTCACCGTCTCGACCGGGATCTACTCGTTTACGCCCGACGTCTTCTCCTACCTCCAGACGAACGAGATCCCCGACGCCCTCGCCGCGATGATCGCATCCGGCAAGCGCATCCGGGCGATCCCGGCGGACGACTGGCAGGACGCCATCTATCCCTGGGATCTCCTGAAACTGAACAGCCGGATGCTCAGGGGGATCGCCCCGAAGATCAGCGGGACGGTCGACGCGTCCGTCATTCGCCGGGGTGTGGTGCGGATCGGGACCGGGACGACGATCGGGCCGAACACCGTCATCTACGGCCCCGTCACCATCGGGGACAACTGCAACATCGGCCCGAACTGCGTCATCATGCCGGACGTGAGCATCGGGGACCGGGTAGTGCTCGAACCCTTCACCTACGCCGCCGACTCCCTCATCATGAGCGACGTGAATATCGGGTCCCACTCACGGATCGTCTCGGCCGTCTTCGGCCAGGGGTGCATCCTCGCCGACCATACCACGACCTACCCGTCCGCGAGTTTCCTTGAGGTCGGAGGCCGGGTCATGAAGGAGGAATTCGGCGCAGTCCTCGGTGAAGGGGTCCGTGCGGCACCTTTCACAACATTTAAGAATTGTATTGCGGGTAACAGTGTTACCATTGACGGGGGAAAGACAGTGATCGGCCTCATCGAGGATGGCACCCGGGTGATGTAGAATGTGTGGTATTGTCGGCTACATCGGAAGACGGGACGCAACGCCGGTTCTGATCCAGGGACTGAAGCGGCTTGAATACCGGGGCTACGACTCGTTCGGGATCGCGACGGTCGGAAGCGCGATCGAGGTTTACAAGAAGACCGGCCGGATATCCGACGGCGAGGCAGGGGCGGTCGGCCTCCACGGGTGCACCGGGATCGGGCACACGCGGTGGGCGACACACGGCGAGCCCAACGACGTCAACGCCCACCCGCACACGGACTGTGAAGGAAAGATCGCCGTGGTCCATAACGGGGTCATCGAGAACTACAGCGAACTCAAGCGGCAACTCAAAGCACGCGGCCACGTCTTCCGGTCAGAGACCGACACCGAGGTGATCGCCCATCTCATCGAGGATCACTACGACGGCGATCTCCTCAGCGCGGTCAGCACGATCCTCCCGCTCCTCCACGGTTCGTATGCCGTCCTCGCGATCGCGGAGGATACCCAGAGGATCGTCGCCGCACGGAACGCGAGCCCCCTCGTCCTCGGGGTCGGGGACTCCGAGGTCTTCGCCGCCTCGGACACGACGCCGCTGCTCGAGTACACCGAGCGCGTGATCTACCTCGAAGACGGTGATGTCGCCGATCTCACCCCCGACCACTACACCATCTACCATGACAGCCGGACCGTGGACCGCACGGTGGAGCTGATCAACTGGTGCGTCGAGGATACCCGGAAGGGCGGGTTCGCCCACTATATGCTGAAGGAGATCTACGAGCAGCCCCAGTCCTTCTACGAGACCATCCGGGCCGGCGTCAGCGACCGTATCCGGCAGATGGTGCTGGAGGCCGAGGAGATCACCCTCGTCGCGTGCGGAACATCCTACCATACCGCCCTGGTCTTCAAGTACCTGGCTGAATCGCTCTGCAACATCCCCGTCCGGGTCGAGATGGGGTCGGAGTTCAAGTACTTCACACCCCCTCTCCACGGCCTCGTGATCGCCGTCTCGCAGTCGGGGGAGACGGCGGACACACTCGCCGCCTTAAAGATGGCGAAAGCCCGCAACTGCCCCACGCTCGCCATCACCAACATGCAGGGGAGCACGGTCACCCGTATCGCCGACCAGACCCTCCTGATGCGGGCGGGTCCCGAGATCGGCGTCGCCGCGACCAAGTCCTACATGGCGCAGCTTGCGGCCCTGATGGAGATCGTCAACGTGCGGTGCGAGGGGGCGTTCGACGACGTCCTCTCGCACGCGCACCTTGCCATCGGGGAGGTTCTCCTCCAGGAGGTCAGGGACGCGGTCGCCCTCTGCTCGAAGGCCGAGCACGTCTTCTTCGTCGGGAGAGGAGCATTCTACCCGGTCTCGATGGAGGGCGCCTTGAAGATGAAGGAGATCAGCTACGTTCACGCCGAGGGGTATGCGGCAGGAGAGCTCAAGCACGGGCCGTTCGCCCTGCTCACCGCGGAGACGCCGGTGGTCGCCATCTGCACCCCCGGCCCGACGTACGGCGTGATGGCCTCAAACATCAAGGAGATGAAGGCGAGGAAAGCCCCGGTCATCGCCCTCGGTGTCGCCGGGGATACGGAGCTTGCGGAGATAACGGACATCTTCATCCCTATCCCGAGCACACACCTCCTCATACAGGTGCTGACGACGTCGGTTATCCTCCAGCTGCTCGCGTATCACACCGCCTGTGCCCTCAAGTGCGACGTTGACAAGCCCCGTAACCTGGCAAAGAGCGTGACTGTTGAATGATAGAGTATGGACGTAACGCCCTCGGCGAGGGGGCGACAGTATTCGAGCCGGTGACCGTCGGGTTTCCCTCCCGCGACCGGATGAACGAGAAAGACTACCCGGGCGCCACCATCGGGAAGAACGCGGTCCTCCGGTCGGGGACCATCATCTACTGCGACGTGACGATCGGCGACAACTTCCAGAGCGGCCACAACGTGCTGATCCGCGAGAAGACCACCATCGGAGACGGCGTCGCGATCGGGACGGCCGCCGTGATCGAGGGCGACTGCACGATCGGCGACGATGTCCGCCTCCAGAGCCTGGTCTACATCCCCACCGGCGCCCGGATCGGCAACCGGGTCTTCATCGGCCCGAACGCCGTGCTGACAAACGACCGCTACCCGCCGGGACCCCACGAGGGCCTCCGCGGCCCGGTTATCGGAGACGACGCCGTCATCGGCGCGAACGCGACGATCCTCCCCGGCGTCGCCGTCGGCGAGGGAGCGTTCGTGGCGGCCGGGGCGGTCGTGACGAAGGATGTTCCGCCGGGGATGCTTGCAGTCGGAGCGCCGGCACGGTTCCGGCCGCTGCCTCCGGGGGCGGTCCGGTGAGACGGGAGATCCCCGTCGCCCGCCCGCTCGTCGGGGAGGAGGAGGTCGAGGCCGTCACCCGCGTGCTCCAGTCGGGGATGCTCGCCCAGGGCTCGGTTGTGACGGAGTTCGAGTCGCGGTTTGCGGAGTACTGCGGTGCAGCTCACGGGATCGGGGTCAACTCGGGAACCGCAGCGCTTCATGCGGCGCTCCTCGCCGCCGGCGTCGGGCCGTGGGACTCGGTGATCGTCCCGGCGTTCACGTTCTTTGCGACGGCCTCAAGCGTCTCGATGTGCGGCGCAACACCGATCTTCGCCGACGTCGACCCGCAGACGTTCAACATCGACCCCGACTCGGTTGCGGACCTCATCCAGGGCGACACCCGGGCGGTCGTCGGGGTTCACCTCTTCGGCCAGCCGTTCGATGTCGCCCCTCTCCGCGATATCTGCGACGACCGGGGGATCGTGCTCATCGAGGACGCAGCCCAGGCGCACGGCGCGGAGTACCACGGGAAGCGGGCGGGGAGCCTCGCCGACCTCGCCTGCTTCTCATTCTACCCGACAAAGAACATGACCACGGGCGAAGGGGGTATGGTCACGACCGGCGACGATGATCTCGCAGAGCGGGTCCGGCTCCTCATCAACCACGGCCAGAGCCAGAAGTACCGCCACACGGCCGTCGGCTATAACTACCGGATGACGAACATCGCCGCGGCCATCGGCCTTGTGCAACTCGATCGGGTCGAGGGGTTCAACGAGCGCCGGATCCACAACGCCCACTACCTCGACCGCCACCTTGCGGGGACGGGACTCGTCACGCCCCGGGTTGCGCCGGGCGTCCGGCACGTCTACCACCAGTATGTGGTAAAGGTTCCCGCGGGCTACCCGCTGGGACGGGACGCGTTCATGAAGGCGCTTGCGGAACGGGGCGTCGGCACCGCCGTCCACTACCCCATCCCCGTCAACGAGCAGCCGGTCTACGGGGGCTGCAACGGGAAGGCGCCCTGCCCGGTATCGGACGGTCTTGCCGACTCGGTCGTGAGCCTCCCCGTCCATCCTGCGGTGACGGACGAAGAACTCTCATATATCTGCGACGCGGTCCGGGACCTCCCGGCCGCATAATCCGATATTCATGAAGATCCTCCTCGTCTCCACCCAGGACTACATCCACCACCCGATCCCTTCGAGGCACCACAACATCTTCGAGGAACTGGCGACCCGGCACGAGGTGCACGTGCCCCACTTCCACGTCAGCAGGGGCAGGGAGCGAGAGACCCTTCTTCACGTCCACGAGGCGACGCAGTTCGCGGTCGAGAGCCCCTTTCTCCACTATACCTTAAACGCACCCTGCCACTACCGGGTCATCCGCGATATCATCCGCGACAACGATATCGAGATCGTCGTCGGCGCTCACGTCCTCGCCGGGACGGCGATGGTCCGTGCGGCGAAGAGAGCAGGCGTCCCTGTGGTCTTCGACCTCAAAGACTGGTTCCCCGACTCCGCCGCCGCCTACTACAAAAACCCCGCAATGAAGTGGCTGCTCCGGGAGGGCGTCCTCGCCGTCACCCGCTACAACCTCGACCACAGCGACGTCGTGACGACGGTCTCGCCGGGGCTCGTCGAGAAACTCCGGAAGTACGGCTACGAGGCGGAACTGATCACGAACGGCGTCAACACCGAACTCTTCCGCCCGATGGACGGCACCACGATGCGGTCCACCCTCGGCATCGCCCCCGACGCCTTCGTGCTCGGCTTTGCGGGAGCGGTCGAGCGGTGGTACGCCCTCGACGAGGTGATCCGCGCACTCCCGGCGATCCGGAAACGGCACCCGAACGCAGAACTCCTGATCGTCGGGGGTTCGCTCTTCACCGGCTACCTCGAGGAGCTCCGGGCCCTTGCAGCGGACCTCGGTGTCGGCCGCGAGGTGCACTTCACCGGCGCCGTCGACTACCGCGACCTCCCCGGCTACGTCGCCCCGATGGACCTCTGCCTCATCCCGCTCTCCCCTCCCCAGTGGGTCGACATCGCCCTCCCGAACAAGTACTTCGAGTACTCGGCCTGCGGGAAACCGATCCTCTCCACTCCCATCCCCGATATGCTCCGGATGGGCGGCGACCGGATCGCCGTCTACCGAACCGCGCAGGAGTTCGTGGAGAGGGTCGATGAGGCGATCCTCGCCCCGGACCGGGCCCCTGCCAGCGTAGAGGAGCACAGCTGGAAGAAGAAGGCGGAGGCGTTTGAGGAGGTTTTTGAACGGTTGACGGAAAAACGCTGATATTTATCCCTTTTTTGAGCACCACGGATACGCCAAGATTATTAATGCTTCGAAGGGAAACAGATTCCTGACAAGGAGGGTCCAATGGCTCACGTGGATCTCGAAAAATACCGACCGTACATAATAATTGGTTTTATCGTTCTCTTCACCGTGCTCGCGTTCTGGACGCGGGGTATTCCCGCGGAGGGACTGGTGACCGCCGAGGGCGTCAACCTTCTCGGCAACGACCCCTGGTACAGCCTCCGGCAGGTCGAACAGACCGTAGCAAACTTCCCCGGCTACGCCTGGTTCGACGCGATGACGCTCTACCCAAGCGGCGACGTCGTCTACTGGGGACCGCTCTTCGTCCAGATCATGGCGGCGCTCTGTGTCATCGCCGGCGCGACGACACGGCCGGAGATCATGGTGGTGGCATCATGGGTCCCGCCGCTGATGGCCGCAGCGATGGTGCCGGTCACCTACCTGCTCGGAAAGAAGATTGCCGACTGGAAGACCGGGCTCATCGCGGCGGGCCTGATCGCCGTCATCAGCGGGAACTACGCCTACCGCTCCCTTTTCGGGTTCGTCGACCATCATATCGCCGAGACCCTGTTCTCGACGATCTTTGTGCTCGCCTACGTTGCAGCGCTGATCGCCGCCCGGGATCGCCCGTTCTCTCTCGCGGACCGTGCAACCCTGAACGTTGAGAGCCTGAAGATCCCGTTGATCGCATCGGCCCTCGCGGGCATCGCGTATCTCCTCGGCTTCTTCACCATGCCGACGATGATCCTCTTCGCGCTCATCGTGGCGGCGTTCACCCTGCTTCAGTTCTTCCTGGACTACTTCCAGGACCGGTCAAGCGACTACCTGGTCCTCGTGAACGTCGTCACCTTCGGCGTCGTCATCATAGGGACGGCGGCGTTCGGCTTCCCGCACCCCGGCATCGATCTCTCCCGCTACACCGTCGGGCACGTCATCGCCAACGCCGCCCTCATCGCAGGCACACTCGCGCTGTATGGCCTTGCGACCTACCTCCGCGGGCGGCCGAAGTACTACTTCCCGGCCGCGCTCGCCGGTATTGTAGTCGTCGCCGTCGCGGTGCTCTACATCGCCCTGCCCGACATCTACAACCTCCTGATTGCAAGCCTCTTCGCCTTCTTCGGGGAGCAGCCCGTCACCACGACCGTCCAGGAGGCGCGGGCCTGGTCGTTCGATGCGGCCTGGATGACGTTCCACTGGGGCCTCCTGCTCGCGGCGGGCGGGATCGCTGCCCTGCTCTGGTGGAGCCGCGAGAAGGCGAACCCCGCTCACATCTTCGTCGTGGTCTGGACGCTGGTCATCCTTGCCTCGACGATGGCGCACGTCCGCTACGAGTATTACCTCGCCGCGAACATCGCCCTGCTTGCCGCAGTCTTTGCAGGCGCGGTCCTGAGCATGGGAGGGAAAGAGGCTGCACGTCTCGCTGGCTCCGCGGCATCCGCCGGCTCCCAGAGTCCCGGAGCCGCCGAGAAACCGGAGGAGCCGGCACGGAAGGGGAAGAAGGGAGGGAAGGTTCCGGAAGCCAGAAAGCCGAAGGCTTCCCCGAAAGGCCAGCCTGACTACCTGAAGGTCGGAGCCCTCGCCGTGGTCGCCATCGTGACGCTCCTCTTCGCCGTGAGTTCCCTCCAGGCGAACATCGCCCTGGCAACCAGCGCGAAATACGGCGGCGTCGACTCGCAGTGGACGGAGGCGCTCGAGTGGATGGAGGCAAACACCCCCGATCCCGGGATCGATTACACCGCCATCCACGACCAGGATTCCTTCACGTATCCGGAGACCTCCTACGGCGTCATGTCCTGGTGGGACTACGGCCACTGGATCACCTTCATCTCCAAGCGCATCCCGAACAACAACCCATTCCAGCACGGGGTAGCCGGGCCGAACGGCTCAGCGACCTACTTCGTCTCGACCGATGAAGCGGCCGCAAACCGGATCCTCGACAACATCGGCACCCGCTACGTCGTCACCGATATCCAGCTCACCACCGGGAAGTTCCACGCCCCGGCGACCTGGGCCGACCCGGACGTGGGCATAGAGCGGTTCCAGCCCTACTTCCTCGTCCCCACGGGCACGGGTTCGACGAGTTACCAGGCGGTGCCGTTCTACAACCAGGAGTACTACCTGACGATGATCGCCCGGCTCCACAACTTCGACGGCTCCATGACCGACCCGACGTCGCAGGTGATCTACGCCGAGTACCGCGACGCGGGCACGGCGAACACCTCGCGCCCCGTCATCACGCGCACCGAGCAGGTGAACGCGACCGCAGGTGCCGCCGCGGTGGAGGCATACAACAGGAACGCTCCGGCGGGCTCCCACGCGACGCTGCTGAACATGTACTACCAGTACCGCGGCGACTCGATCCTCCAGCCGGTCGAGCGGGTGCCGGCGCTGCAGCACTACCGCCTTGTCCACGAGACGCCCGCAAACATCTACAGCAACACCGGCGCGAACGGGCCCGACCTGAAGGCCGTCAAGGTCTTCGAGTACGTCCCCGGAGCCAGCATCAAGGGTGAAGGCATCATCGAGGTCCCGGTCACGACGAACACCGGCCGGACGTTCACCTACCGGCAGGAGAGCGTGAACGGCACGTTCACCGTCCCCTACGCTACGGCCGGCGGGTCGGGCGATGTGAAGGCGACGGGACCGTACCGGATCGCGGGCACCGGCCAGACGTTCGACGTCACCGAAGAGGATATCCTGCAGGGACACACCATCAACTAACAAGGATGCGGACTTCGGTCATCTACGGTGACGTCTTCACCAGGCACGACATGGAGGCTCACCCCGAGTCGGGCTCCCGGTTGCGGGCGGCCCTCTCGGGGGTTCCCGATAACGTGCGATGGCGTGCCCCGGTCCTCGCCACCGAGGAGGACCTGGAGCGGGTCCATCTCCCCCGCTACGTCCGCTGGGTCAGGGAGATGGCAAGGGGAACCTGTTTTTTAGACTTGAACACTTACGTCACCTGCCACTCCTTTGAGGCCGCATCGTACGCCGCCGGTTCGACCTACGCCGCCGTGGAGCGGGCGCTCGACGGCGAGCACCTCTTTGCCCTGGTCCGCCCGCCGGGGCACCACGCCGAACCCGACCGGGCGATGGGGTTCTGCATCTTCAACAACGCCGCCGTCGCGGCGGCGAAAGCGCTTCGTGATGTCGACCGGGTGGCGATCCTCGACTGGGACCTGCACCACGGCAACGGGACGCAGAAGGCCTTTTACGGGAGCGACCGGGTGCTCTACTGCTCGGTGCACGAGGAGAACAGTTTCCCGAAGACCGGATGGATCGACGAGATCGGGACCGGGGCGGGCCGGGGCTACACCCTCAACGCCCCGCTCGCGGCAGGGTGCACCATCGCCGATTACCAGTATATCTTCTCTGAGATCTTCATCCCGGCGATCGTCCGGTTCCGCCCCGACGTCCTGATCATCTCCGCCGGCCAGGACGCTCTCGGCGACGACGAGCATGGGCGGATGAACCTCATACCCGACGATTATGCCACGCTCACCGGGATGCTGGTCGACGGCACGGATCTCCCGCTCGCGCTGACCCTCGAGGGCGGCTACGGCCCGTCGCTCGGGCAGGGCATCGCCGCGATCTTCCGCGCTCTCCGGGGGGAACGGCCCGTTCCCGAGGAGAGGCCCCTCCACCGGGGGACGGAGCGGGTCGCGGAGATCCTGAAGAAAGTCAGATTTTATTAAAAATCCTCATCACTGTGCCGATCGCCGCCGGTCGGGGTCCATATAGGAGACCTCAAAGCCGGGCATGACGACCCGCACCACCGGCACCGCGGTCCTGGAGAGATCGCAGACGCAGACCCGGTCCGTGTGGGGCTCGACCTCCGCAAGCACCCGCCGGATATCGAGGTCGAACCGGGGCGTGCTCGCGTCGGGCACGTCGGCGACATCGATCGTCTCCGCATCGGCAAACCACATCCGGTTGATCCGCTTCAGCCGGTCGTAGCCTGCCTTCCGGAGGACCATCTCCCGCTGGGGATCGGTGCGGCCGCCCTGGAGATAACTCCCCCGGCTCTGGGCGACCTCGGTCAGGGCACGGAGCGCCGCGATCTCCACCGAGAGGTGGGTCCCCGACCCGATGACGAGCATCGCCGGATCTTTCGTGACGGCGTCGTCCGCGGCGGCCGCGACGGTCGGGATGCCCGTCTTCCCCTCAAGCAGCCAGAGGTGGATAGCGATCCCCTTCTCCTCGAACCGGTCGAGCACATGCCGGGCGGCGCAGTCCCGCTCTATTGTGAGGCGGCGGCCGAGGCTGCGGTTCCGTTCGGCGATGCTGAGCGCGTCCCGCTCGATCACCTCAAAGAGGGCGTGCAGGATCGCCTCCTCGACGACGTTGCCCGATGCAAGCCCGTTCGTGTCGCTCCGGAAGAGCGGCACGGCCATGCCGAGCGAGTCGTAGGGGTGGTAGACGGCGTTGCTCGGGAGATAGACCTCCTCGTCGTTCAGGATATCCCACCCCGGCGTCCAGTGGAGTTTCTCCCCCTGCACGAGTTCCCGCGGGATGATCAGGTCTTCCGGGTGCACCGCCCGCCCGGGCCCGATCTCCTCGTAGGTCGCATACTCCATCCGGTCGCCCCGGTACTCGGCAGAGTACCGCTCAAGCGCCTCCATCATCGCCGAGACCCGGGCATGGACCGGCTCCTTGCCCTTCCCGGCATGGACGCGGGTCCCTCCCCGGGCGGCTCCCGGCCGGAGTGCGGAATAGACCGGGATCCCGATACGGTCGAGGGGAGTGACGTCGACGATCTCCGTAACCCCGATCTCCGCCATCAGCGGCTCCACTGCAGCATACGTCTCCTCAGGGGGCCGGGAACGGTGGGTCCCATCAAAGTACAGCTTCTCTACCGGGCGAATCGTGATTGCCATTCAAGATCCCTTGGTAGTGATACCTTAATAGTATGGCAGATGTACCCTCCTTCGTATGAGCACGGATGACGTGACCGTGGGCGCAGTCGTCCGGTACCCCCGCACCGGGACGACCGGAAAGGTCGTGCGGGTCGAGGAGATCGAAGGCCGGCAGTATGCCGAGATCGACAGCACCGGACTTTATTACCGGGTGGACGAACTCGTCAGCGCCGACCGCACGGCCGCGAACACGGAGAGAAAAGAGCGCTCTCTCGATGAATACATCGAGGAGCACAGGGAACTGCAGGAGCAGCTCGAGAAGGTGTGGGAGAAGGGGACCGACCAGAGCTGCGAGGGCGGCGGTTAACTCTCGATCGGTATGGTGGTGAGTTTCACCGCCTCGACACCCTTCTGTGCCATCAGCCGTTCCGTAATATCTTTCAGGACGGTCCCGTCCCCCCGGATCAGGATCACTTCGAGACACTTGTTGTGAGTCACGTGCGAGTGGAGAGAGGCCTGAATGCTGCCGGAGTACTGGTGCTGGATCTCGGTGAGGGTCTGGAGGAGACCTCGCTGGTCGTGATCGTAGACCATGGTGATGACGCCCTGGCGCTCGCCTTTGACGTCGGATATCCACTGGTAATGGGTAATGTAGCTGCGTATTGAGTCCCGTATCCCCTCCGAACGGGAGGAGTATCCCCGGAGACTCAGGATCTCATCGAATTTATCGAGAAGGTTCTTGGGTAGAGAGATCCCGATACGTGAAAGTTCGGTATCACCTGACATATTATGATCGTCTTCTTATCTCACTTCATGGAGTATAAATTTTCGCTAACAACAGGGGTGATTCTTCATACTTCGTATGCTTCATGAGTGGTGCCGGGCAGGAAAGCACCCGGCGGCACCGGGAGAATGCGGGAGGGGCACCGGCGCAACCCTTACTGATTATGTATAAGTAGTGTCACTATATATTGGATAAGGAGGTTCGAAAACTTTTGCGAGATGCATTCATTCCCGGCGTCAATATTGGACTCGTGGGTCATGTCGATCACGGCAAGACCACGCTGGTCAGCGCGCTGACCGGCACCTGGACTGACCGGCACAGCGAGGAGATCAAGCGCGGCATCTCCATCCGTCTCGGCTACGCAGACGCGACTTTTTATAAATGCGAGAACTGCGAGGGAGCCGAGGCATACACCACCCAGGCCAAATGTCCGGTATGCGAAGGAGAGGCCGTTCCATTCAGGACGGTCTCGTTCGTCGACGCTCCCGGCCACGAAACACTGATGGCGACGATGCTCTCCGGTTCCGCGCTGATGGACGGAGCGATGCTCGTCATCGCGGCAAACGAGGTCTGCCCTCAGCCCCAGACAAAAGAGCACCTGATGGCGCTCGAACTCATCGGCATCAAGAAGATCGTCATCGTCCAGAACAAGATCGATGTCGTCACCCAGGCCGAGGCCGTCGAGCACTACAAGCAGATCAAGAAGTTCATCAAGGGCACCATCGCCGAGAACGCACCCATCATCCCGGTCTCCGCGCAGAAGGGAGTCAATATCGGCGTCCTGATCCAGACCCTCGACGAGGTCATCCCGGAGCCCGACCGCAACCCGGAGGTCGACCCGCTGATGCTCGTCGCACGGTCGTTCGATATCAACAAACCCGGTTGCAGCTGGCGTGACGTGAAAGGCGGTGTCATCGGCGGCTCGCTCATCAGGGGCGTCCTGCACGAAGGTGACGATATCGAGATCCGGCCCGGCCGGCAGGTCCAGATCGAGAACCGGACAAAGTGGGAACCGATCGAGACGAAGATCACCTCCATCAACGCGGGCCATATCAGGGTGGCCGAGGCCGCTCCGGGCGGCCTCCTCGGCGTCGCGACGAAACTCGATCCCGCACTGACGAAGAGCGACGCTCTTGCCGGGCAGGTTGCCGGACTCGTCGGGAAACTGCCGCCGGTCTGGGACCGGCTGAAGTTCGACGTCACGCTCATGGACCGGGTGGTCGGTGCGGACAGCGAGCAGATCATCGAGCCCCTGAAACACAAGGAGCCGCTGATGCTCTCTGTCGGGACCGCCGTCACCGTCGGCGTGATCACAAACACCAAAAAGAACCAGGTAGAGGTTCTGCTGAAACGTGCCGTCTGCGCAGAGGTTGGCGCACGGATCGCCATCAGCAGACAGGTCGGCGGGCGATGGCGGCTGATCGGCATGGGTGTTCTGGTCGAGTGAAGGTTCTCCTCGACACAAACGCCCTCTTAATGCCGTCCCAGTTCGGGATCGACCTGTATGATGAACTGATGGGGCTCTTCGGGGATTTCGAGCCGGTCACGCTTGAAGAGGTGGCCGGGGAACTCCGGGGGCTCGCCCGGGGCCGCGGGCGCGATGCGGCTGCCGCCCGCGTGGGCCTCGCGATGGTACGGTGCTCGACGGTCGTGCCGAGCGGAAGTAGCGCGGACCGCGTGGATGACCGGGTGATCGAGTACGCCCGGCGGGAAGGCTGCGTCGTCGTGACGAACGACCGGGAACTCCGGAACGCTCTCCTCCGCGAGGGGATCGACGTCGTCTCGATGCGAGGACAGAAAACGCTGGAGCTGATCAGGGGATAGTTAACATGTACTATAAAATGACACTGGAGGACAAGGTGCGGGTTCCGCCCCACCGCCTCGGGGAAGACCTGGAGAAGGTCATCCTCAACGTACTGCAGGAGCAGCTGGAAGGCAGCATCGCAAAGGAGATCGGGATCTTCATTGCGGTCACAAAGATTCTCAATGTCGGCGAGGGAGAACTGATCCCCGGAGACGGCGCCGTCTACTACGACGTCCGGTTCGAGGCTGCGGTGCTCCGCCTGGCGCTCCAGGAGGTTATCGAGGGCGAGGTCGTGGAGACGACGAGTTTCGGCGCGTTCGTCAGCCTCGGCCCCATCGATGCCATGCTCCACGTGAGCCAGATCTCCGACGAATATATCAACTACGATGAGAAGAACGGCAGGCTGATCTGCCAGGACTCGAAGCGCTCCATCGCCGTCGGCGACGGTGTCCGGGCAAGAGTCGTTGCGCTCTCGTTAAACGAGCGCGAGCCCCGGGAGAGCAAGATCGGGCTCACCATGCGGCAGTCGGGTCTCGGCACCTCGACCTGGCTGGAAGAGGAGCTCGAACACGAGAAGAGCAAGGGAGCGACGTAAAAATGGTCGTGCGGACGAAGAAAGTGGTCAAGGTCTGCCGCGAGTGCCACCGGGTCGTCGAAGGGGAGTCCTGCGTCATCTGCGGCACATCGAACCTGAGCGAGGACTGGGCCGGCTACCTGGTCATCATCGATCCCGAACACTCGGATATCGCAAAGAAGATGCATATCTCCCTGCCCGGCCGGTACGCGCTGAAGGTCCGCTGATGCTCCGGCTCCCCGAAGCGCACCGCGACCTCTTCAAGAAACCGTTCGGCACCCTGTATGGGTGTATCGGCGAACTCCTCCCCCGGCTGGAAGGCCGGGCGGTCTACGCCGTCGGCGACGTGGTGACCCACAACCTCGTCGATGCCGGGCTCGTGCCGGATATCGCCATCATCGACGGCTACACGATGCGCTCACCCTGCACCCGCTCGCCCCTTCTCCAGGCGAGACGGCTGACGGCGAAGAACCCCCCCGGCACGATCACCGACGAACTCACCGGGGCGATCGATGACCTTCTCCGGAACCCTCCCGGCGTCATCTTCGTCGACGGCGAGGAGGATCTTGCAGTCATTCCTCTCGTCCTTGCGGCACCAATCGGCGCCGCGATCCTCTACGGGCAGCCGGGAGAGGGCGTCGTTCTGCGGATCGTCGACGATGCGGCAAAACGGGAGGCCGCGGCGATGCTCGAAGTTTTTGTGCGCGAGTGAAGGCACTGGACTATATCGAAGTGCGAGCGTAAGCGGGCTTGAGCACCGCAGGTGCGGAGAACGCGAAGCCGGCGCGGGTTGTTGATGCTCCTCTTCGCGGCTTCGCGTCTCGAAGAACTTCGTTCTTCTCATGCTCCGCTCCTGACGGAACGTTGCACTTTGTGTGAGGCATACCGGGAGGAGCTCGAGCACCGGAGAGAGGCCCGGCACCCGCCCCCCCATACCAGAGTTTAAATAAATCCGCCAACAACATTTTAGGGATATCGATGGATTTCGAAATTACCCGTGATGTGAGGAACGAGCTGCTGAACCGGAGGGAACTTGCGTTTACCCTCACCTTTGACGGCCCGACGCCCTCGCGGAAGAGTATCCAGGAGAAACTCGCCGCAATGCTGAATAAGAACGAAAACCTCCTCGTGCTGGACCTGGAGAGGACCCGGTACGGTGCGATGGAACTCGTCGGCCGTGCCCGTATCTACGACGACGAAGAGAGCAAGAAATCGACCGAGAAGGCTTACCTGCTCAAGCGCGGCGAGCCGAAGGCCGAGAGTGAGGCGTAACCATGGCAGCCAAGAAGCAGCAGGAGTCGACCAAGGTCAAGAGACACGAGTGTTACGAGGTCAATGGCGACAAGGCAGTCCTGCAGAAGCGGCACTGCCCCCGGTGCGGCCCCGGCGTCCTGATGGCCGAGCACAAGGACCGGGCAGCCTGCGGCAAGTGCGGCTACACCGAGTTCCGGAAGTAGGTCCTCACCTTACCGATACCAGAATACCACTGCGGCCGCGAAGACCGCCTGCCCCCGCCTGCAGGCCCCGGCCGCAGCCGATCTTTTCATAAGGGAGTTCTCCTGTTTTATGTCCGATACAAATCCCCGTGAGGGGCTGGTGCTGGGGCTTGAAGGGACGGCCTGGAATATCAGTGCCGCTCTCTTCGGGGATGACCTGGTCGCCCTCCATTCTGCACCCTACGTCCCGCCGAAAGGAGGGATCCACCCCCGCGAGGCCGCGCAGCACCACGCCTCGGTGATGAAGGAGGTCGTCGGCCGCGTGCTCATGGAGCCGGACCGGGTCCGGGCGGTCGCCTTCTCCCAGGGACCCGGCCTCGGCCCGTCCCTCCGGACGGTGGCGACCGCCGCCCGTGCCCTCTCGATAGCGCTCGGCGTGCCGCTCGTCGGCGTCAACCACTGCGTGGCGCACGTCGAGATCGGGCGGTGGGCGACCGGGTTTACCGACCCGATCGTCCTGTACGCGAGCGGCGCGAACACGCAGGTGCTCGGCTACCTGAACGGCCGCTACCGGATCTTCGGGGAGACGCTCGATATCGGGATCGGGAACGCTCTTGACAAGTTCGCCCGGGGCCACGACCTCCCGCACCCGGGCGGGCCGATCATCGAGAAACTCGCGCGCGAGGGGAACTACATCGAGCTCCCCTACACGGTGAAGGGGATGGACCTCGCCTTCTCCGGGCTTGTGAGCGCGGCGCAGGAGAGCACCGCACCGCTCGAGGACGTCTGCGCCGGCCTGCAGGAGACGGCGTTTGCGATGTGCGTCGAGGTGACCGAGCGGGCGCTTGCCCACGCAGGGAAGGATGAGGTGCTCCTCGTCGGCGGTGTCGGGGCGAACTCGCGGCTCCAGGAGATGCTCCGGATCATGTGCGAGGAGAGAGGGGCGTCGTTCGCCGTCCCGGAGCGGACCTACCTCGGCGACAACGGGGCGATGATCGCCTATACAGGCAAGGTCATGCTGGAGCACGGGACGACGATCCCCCTTGCGGAGTCGCAGATCCGGCCGGGCTACCGGGCCGACGAGGTGGCGGTCACCTGGCGCGGGGACGAACCCGGCGAGGTCTTCACGGTCGGGCCGCATGACGGGGGGACCGCCCGCGGCGCCGAGGCGGTCGTGGAGATCGGAGAGGACGTCGTGGTCAAGCGCCGGCCGGGCAAGCGCTACCGGAACCCGGGCCTTGACCGGCGGCTGATCACGGAGCGGACCCGGGCCGAGGCCCGCCTCATCGCGGCGGCCCGGCGGGCGGGGGTCCCGACCCCGGTGATCCGCGACATCACGCAGGATACGATCGTCATGGAGCGGGTCGAGGGGGAGGTGCTGAAGTACGTCACGACGCCGGAAAACGTCGTCCTCGCGGGCGAGGCGGTCGGGAGGCTGCACGGGGCGGGGATCGTCCACGGCGACCTGACGACGAGCAACATGATCGTCCGTCGCGATCAGTGCGTCCTGATCGACTTCGGGCTCGCGTCCACCTCCCCGGAGGTCGAGAGCCGGGGGGTCGACCTCCACGTCTTCTTCCAGACGCTCGAGAGCACCACAGAGAACTTCGCCGAACTGAAGCAGGCCTTCGTCGACGGCTACACGGCTGCGTTTGCCGGGGCACAGGAGGTTCTCGCGCGCGAACACGAGGTCGAACTGCGGGGGCGTTACCTGTGAAGCTCGCGGTGGTGACCGGCAACCCGAACAAGGCGCGGGAGGTGGCCGCCTACTTCGAGGGAGTGCTGGAGGTCGAGCACGTCCCCCTGGACTGCCCGGAGTTCCGCGACGACGACGTCGGGGAGATCGCGCGGGGGAAGGCGGAGTTCGCCTACCGCACGCTCTCCCGCCCCCTGATCGTCGACGACACCGCGCTCTCCATCGACGCGCTCCGGGGGTTCCCCGGCCCCTACGCCGCCTACGTCCAGAAGACCATCGGCAACGCCGGCATCCTGAAGCTGATGGAGGGCGTTATCGACCGGAATGCCCACTTCGAGACGGCGATCGCGTTTGCCGACGGGCGGGGCATCCGGGTCTTCCGGGGCATCCTCCCGGGAACGATCGTCGCTCCCCGCGGCGAGGAAGGGTTCGGTTACGACCCGATCTTTGCCTATGAGGGGCAGACACTCGCCGAGATGCCGCTCGCCGCAAAGAGCCGGGTCTCCCACCGGGCACGGGCACTCGAGGCCTTCCGCGCCTGGGTGGAGCAGGATGCGGGGCACGGCCTCCCCGGCGACAGAACTGTTAATAGGACCAAGAACGAATAGTACCCATCTGACAAGTGGTGTTTTCAACATGGCAAGATTTCCCGAAGCTGAAGCACGTCTGCTCAACGTAAAGATCTGCATGAAATGCAACGCCCGGAACGCAATCCGCGCGACCCGCTGCCGCAAGTGCGGCTCGGAAGAACTCCGGCCCAAGTCCAAGGAACGGAAGGCGTAACGTCGCTGTAACTGCGGACCTCCCGCCGCGGCGGGGCCGGGGGTCCGGTATACTCTTTTTCTTGTGTTATTAAACGTGGAGGCGGTATCCCGCCCGTCACGCGCTGTAATAGGTGACCTTCCGGCCCTCTTCGCTGTACTCGCCCTTGTAGGTCTCGATGTTGCGCTTGTAGCCGATCCGGTCCGTGAAACCGAGGTCGCGGAGCCGCTCGCGGACCCGCATCACGTCCGCCTCGTCGGCCCAGTCCCGGGTATAGACGTAGATGACGGCCCGCTCGTCACGCGAGTCGGGGTTGGGCTTTGCCGTGCTGATCTTGGCGGATAGGCCGAGCTGCCCTCTGGCCGTCTCGTCCCGGACCTTCTTCCACGCCTCGTCCGCGTTCTCGGGGGGGACGAAGATGAGCCATTTGCCCACCTGCTCGTCGTCGAGGCCGCGCTCAAGGGGCCCCGGTGCATCCTGGACGATCCAGTACATCCGGGTCGTCTTTGAGGGGAGGACGCCCTCGCCTTCCCTGAGCGGTGCGTAGATGGCCTCGATCCCGCCGAACCGCCGGAGGAGAGCACCGGCAAGGTCCGGGTAGTCCTCCCCGAACCGCTCGAAGATCTCCGTGACGTCCGCCTCAAAGTCGACCCCCTGTTCGACGAGTTCAAAGAGGCACGGGCCCCTGAGACGGAGTTCGCGGTTGAGGTAGACCTCAAAGATCCCGTACGCGACGTCGGCCAGGGACTCCGGATCGATCTCTTCCATACTTATTGGTAACGGCAGGGACCCTAAAAAGAGTTCTGGAGTGTTCCCGGCCCGGCAGCTCCGGCGACGGCGTCCGCCGCTTCAGTGATATCTCCGAACACTTCGGCGGAGTTTGCGACACAGCAGCCCGGCATTATTGCCTGGACCGCACAGAGGTGCCGGCCACCCGGATGCGGATGGTGCCGGGCTCCGGTTTCGAGGCGAGCGCCCGGTAAATTCCGGCGCATATCTTAAGACCTCACCGATCCAATATATCATCGTCATGAAGTGGACGCGCGACTTAGGTCTCAATATGAGGATGCTTCTGACGTCGTTTCTGCTCCTCATAGTCTACCTTATCTTCCTCGGGGTTCTTTCCGCTCTTGGATTCCCCTTTGAGTTCCTCCTGCTGGTCGCCGCCGGTATGGCGTTCCTCCAGTTCTTCTTCTCCGACAAGCTCGTGCTCTGGAGTACCAGCACCCGCATCATCGGGGAAGACGAGTACCCGGAACTGCACCGGATGGTCGAGAGCCTCGCGACGAGGGCCGGCCTCCCGAAGCCGAAGGTCGGGATCATGGCCTCCCCGGTGCCGAACGCGTTTGCGACCGGGCGGAGTCCGAGCAACGCCGTCGTGGCGGTCACCGACTCCATCATGCGGGTGCTCACCCGCGAGGAACTGGAAGCAGTGCTCGCCCACGAGATGGCGCACGTGAAGAACCGGGATATGCTGACGCTGACGATGGCGAGTTTCATATCGATGCTCGCCTTCCTGATCATGCGCAACTGGATATTCATCGGGCTCTTCAACAGCCGCGACAACAACATGGGCGCACTGATCCTGGTCTACGTCGTATCGATCATCGTCTGGCTGGTAAGCACCCTGCTCACCCGTGCGCTCTCCCGCTACCGGGAGTTCGTCGCCGACCGGGGCAGCGCCGAACTGACGGACAATCCCCGTGCGCTGATATCGGCGCTCCAGAAGATCAGCGGGCGGATGGACTACGTTCCCGCCGAGAAGAAGCAGGAAGTCGAGGGTGCAAACGCCTTCTTCATCATCCCTGCCCTCTCGGGAAACACCCTGATGGAGCTCTTCTCGACGCACCCGTCGCTTGAGAAGCGGGTGGCCGCCCTCGAAGAACTGGCCGCCGGGACACGGTAATCCGGGAGTGTTTCCCGGAGCACAACCTTTTTTAAACATCGTTCTCACGCCGCATCAGAGCAGTCCGTCGGGGATGCGGCCGACTGCATCCAGAGGAGCGCTCCTTCCCGGAATCCACCGGTACCCGGTCCGGATCCGTTTTATAACAGCATAGATTATTTAAAAAATTATATATATTCAGATTACCTCCAGATCCCCGCTCTGTCAGCCTTACAGCCTCAAACAGTACACTCCGGCAATCAGCCCGGCGCTCCAGCCCCGGTGCTGCCCCGGCGCCACACAGGAACGGCCAGCCCATAACGCCGGTTAAACCCGCCTTCACCATACCGCTTACCAGGACCCACTTCCAGTCATGAGCACCGGGTGCAGTAGATAAGGTGATAGAAATGGCTTTGAGAAACATTCCGGGAATTCTTATGATTCTCTGTCTCCTGACCCTGACCGGGGCCGTCGCCGCGGTCTCAGCGCAGGAGACGACACCGATCGGCTCCGAGCTCGAGTACGAGTTGCCGATAGACACTATGGAGATCATCGGGAGGTATAACGTCACCATCGATCCGGCGGAGAACGTCTCGATCGAGCCCATCAACCTCGACACCCCCATCGACGTGAGGAGGGATACCCCGGTAGGCGCCCTGGATGCGGTCGCCGAGACGGAAGGGCTGAACTTCACGACCTACTACTATACGATCAGCGGCCGGCTGGCCGTCGACAGCATCAACGAGTACGTGTATGAGGAGGACCGGATCTGGTACGTCCTCAACTATCTCAACGAGACGTTCCATGAGACGAACATAGATGCCCAGGAGCACAACCTCACCGACAACGAGACGTTCTGGTTCATCTACTGCGACCTCGCCGACTATGATCCCCGCTACGAGTCCCGTGCCGACCGGGCTGTTGCAGGGCTGTCGATCACCGTAACGTTCGGCGATGAGAACGCGACCCCGACACCGACCCCGACCGGGAATGTCACGCCAGGATCGGACGGGAACGTCACTCCAACGCCGACCGCGAC